>NZ_JACCQB010000066.1:0-36129 GCF_015712265.1 Burkholderia sp. 9777_1386
TAGTGGCTGTGCTTCTTGCGCAGCCCCTGTTCACCATGCTCGCGATAGCTCGCCACCCAACGTCGCACCATCGTCCTGCCCACTCCGTAACGGTGAGCAAGTGTCTTGGTGCCGGCCTCTCCAGCCAGGTACGCCTGAACCACTCGACGCCGAAAACGTTCGTCGTACTTCGTCATGAAAAACACCCCAAAGGTTGGATCTAGTCCAACTTTTGGGGTGCAGTTCACAGAAGCGGGCCGCTTTCGTCATGCGTGCATTTGCGCGATGCGCCGGGCGTTACGCGGTGCGCGTGCCGCGCGGCAGCACCTCGTCCGTCTTGCCGGGTGCACCCGCATCGTCGATGCTGACCCGGCGCGAGATCAGCCACACGCACAGCGACGACAGCACGGCGGCACTCGCGTACTGGATCGCGAGCGGCCACCAGTGCGGCGTGGTGTTCTGCGCGATGACGGTCGCCACCAGCGGCGTGAGGCCGCCGGCGAGCGCGCCGCACACCTGGTACGCGATCGAGATCGCCGTATAGCGGATCCGCGCGACGAAGATGCCGCTGACGAAGCCCGCGACCACCGAGTAGTAGCCCGATTCCGCGAGCGTCGCGAGGCCGACGCCGACCGTGATCGACACCGGCGTGCCGAGGTGCACGAGCGGCAGCATCACGAACGGGACGATCATCGCCCAGGCGCCGGTGATCAGCAGCACGCGCGTGGTGCCGAAGCGTTGCGCGAGGAACGCGGCCGCGAGCTGCACGACGAACTGCAGCACCGCGACGATCGTCATGCAATGCAGCACCATCGACCGGTCGAGCGACAGGAACTGCGTCGCATAACTGATCATGAAGATGTTGCTGAAATACACGCCGGCGATCCCGTACACGTTCGCGCCGATCGCGAGCAGCAGCAGCGGCCAGTACTTGAGCGCTTCGCGCACCGGGTTCCGCGCGGTGTTGCCGCTCTTCCTGACTTCCTCGAACTCGGGCGACTCGGACACGCTCGCGCGGATCACGAAGCCGACGACCAGCAGCACGGCGCTCGCGAGGAACGGCACGCGCCAGCCCCAGCTCATCATGTCGTCCTTCGACAGCGTGCTGATCGCGCCGAACGCGAGCATCGACAGGATCAGGCCGCTCGCGCTGCCGAGCTGCGCGAACGACGCGAAGAACGTACGCTTGCCTTCCGGCGCGTGCTCGCCGGCCAGCAGGACCGCGCCGCCCCATTCGCCGCCGACCGCGATGCCTTGCAGCACGCGCATCAGCACGAGCAGGATCGGTGCGACCACGCCGGCTTGCGCGTGGGTCGGCAGCAGGCCGATCGCGACCGTCGACACGGCCATCAGCATCAGCGTCGCGAGCAGCGACCGCTTGCGGCCGAAGCGGTCGCCGAGATAGCCGAACAGCACGCCGCCGAGCGGCCGCGCGAAGAAGCCGACCGCGAACGAGCCGAACGACGCGAGCAGGCTGATGAAGCGGTTTTCGCCGGGAAAGAACAGCGGCCCGAATACGATGGCGGCGGCGGTCGCGTAACTATAGAAGTCGTACCACTCGATCGTGGTGCCGACGAACGAAGCGAGCGCTGCCCGCTTCGGTTGCTTGACGGAAGTCCCCATCTTTGTGTGTGCTCCTCTGGAATCCTCTGATTTGGAATAGATGGCGGTGCGGGGATCAGTCGCGGTACGCGACGCCCGGCAGCACGCACAGCAGCTCGTACGCGAGGTTCGCGCCGAGCAGCGCCGTGGTGCCGAACGGGTCGTACGGCGGCGCGACTTCGACGAGATCGCAGCCGACGATGTTCAGCCCCTTCGCGCCGCGGATGATCTCGAGCGCCTGCGGCACCGTGAGGCCCGCGATTTCCGGCGTGCCGGTGCCCGGCGCGTAGGCGGGGTCGATGCCGTCGATGTCGAAACTGATGTAGACGGGCGTGTCGCCGATGCGCGCGCGCACTTCTTCCATCAGCGGCGCGAGCGACTTGTTCCAGCATTCCTCGGCCTGGACGACGCGGAAGCCCTGCTCGCGGCACCAGTCGAAATCCTCGGCCGCGTAGCCGGTGCCGCGCAGGCCGATCTGCGTGACCTTGTCGCCGTGCAGCAGGCCTTCCTCGACCGCGCGACGGAACGGCGTGCCGTGCGCGATCTTTTCACCCATCATCGTATCGTTCACGTCGGCGTGTGCATCGACGTGAATCAATGCAACCTTGCCGTGCTTGCGGTGGATCGCGCGCAGGATCGGCAGCGCGATCGTATGGTCGCCGCCGAGCGTGATCGGCTTGCAGTCGTGCTCGAGAATCGCGTCGTACGCGGCCTCGATGCGGGCGATCGAATCGTGCAGGTTGTACGGATTGATCGCGACGTCGCCGATGTCGGCGATCTGCAGCGAATCGAAGGGTGCTGCGCGGGTGGCCATGTTGTACGGGCGCAGCAGCACGGATTCGGTGCGGATCTGGCGCGGGCCGAAGCGCGCGCCGGTGCGGTTGGACGTGCCGAGGTCGAACGGCACGCCGACGAAACAGGCGTCGAGGCCTTCGGCGCTCGCCACGTGCGGCAGGCGCATCATCGTCGCGATGCCGCCGCAGCGCGGCATTTCATTGCCGCCGAGCGGCTGGAAATGGGTGTGGTCGTTCATGGGGGCGTCTCTTCCAGTGTGGGGTTGCCGTATCATGCGACGCGGCTTGGCGCACAGTTTTACGCGCTCCGCCGGGAAAGAAGAATGCGAAGATATCGACGTAAACATCGATTCTCATCGATGTATGGAAGGGGATGAACGTGCTGGGGAATCTGTCGACCCTCGATCTGCGGTTGATCCGCGTGTTTCTCGCGGTCACGGACGCGGGCGGCGTGTCGGCCGCGCAGGCGGTGCTGAACGTCGGCCAGTCGACGATCAGCGCGCAACTGTCGTCGCTCGAGACGCGGCTCGGCTACCGGCTCTGCGAACGCGGCCGCAGCGGCTTCCGGCTCACGCCGAAGGGCGAGCGGTTCCACGCGATGAGCCGCAAGCTGCTCGCGGCGCTCGACGAATTCGGGATGGCCGCGCGGCACATGGACCGCCAGCTGGTCGGCACGCTGAACATCGGCCTGATCGGCCATACGCCGGTGAGCCAGAATGCGCGGATCGCCGAGGCGATCGCCGCGTTCCGCACGCGCGATGAGGCCGTGCGCTTCTCGATTTCGGTGCGCGCCCCCGGCGATCTCGAGGAGAAGCTGCTGAGCGACGAGATCCAGATCGCGGTCGGCTATTTCTGGCACCGCGTGCCGTCGCTGCATTACACGCCGCTGTTCATCGAGCGTCAGGTCGCGTATTGCGGCCGCGGCCATCCGCTGTTCGACGGCGCGGGCACGCTGACGCCGGCCGACGTCGCGGGCTTCGAATGGGCGTGGCGCTCGTATCCGCTGCCCGAGGCGCAACTGTCGACGACGCCCGACCGCGTGACCGCGACCGCCGACAACATGGAGGCCGTCGCGCTGCTGATCCTGTCCGGCCACCATCTCGGCTACCTGCCGCAGCATTTCGCGGCGCCGTACGTCGCGCAGGGGCTGCTCGCGCCGCTCAATCCGGAGCAACTGCGCTACGACGTGACGTTCCACATGGTCGTCGCGCGCAACGGGCGCGGGAATCCGCTCGTGGAGGCGTTCCTCGAGGATCTCGAGCGCGCGCATCAAGCGCCGGACGTCGCATGACACCGGCGCAGCCGGCAATGTGAACGAGCGTTGCGGCCGGCCGGGCTGGCCGGCCCGGCGCGCATCACGGCACCGGCAAACCCGCGTCGTGCTTCACCTCGCGCAGCGACAGCGCGGATTCGATCGACGTCACGCCCGGCAGCATCCGCAGCGAATCGCGCAGGAACGTGCCGTAGTCGTCGAGGTCGCGCGCGACCACCTGCAGCAGGTAATCGGCCGTGCCCGCGACGTTGTGGCACGCGAGAATCCGCTCGATGCCGAGCACTTCCCGTTCGAACCGGTCGGCGACCTTGCGGTCGTGCGTCGCGAACCGCACGAGCACGAACGCGACCACGCCGAAGCCGAGCGCCTGGCGTGACAGCTGCGCACGATAGCGCTCGATGTAGCCGTCGTTTTCGAGACGTTTGAGGCGCCGGGCGCAAGGCGTCTCGGACAGGCCCACGGATTCGGCGAGCCGTGCGATCGGCAGCCGGCCGTCGCGTTGCACCGCAGCGAGGATCGCGCGGTCGGTTTTGTCGAGGTCGATCATGTTGGCGGAATCCTTGTTCTGATAGGGGGATTGTGGCGGATTCCACCACGAATCGCCAAGCCTCAGCCAAAGATGGCCAATAATCCCTCCTCCTTCAGCGGCAACATATCGTCATTGGAGGACGGGGGCGGACCATGATTTCCACGCATTTGCTGTTGATTTATCTCGCCGCGCTGGCGGCCATTTATGCGGTGCCGGGGCCCGACATGGCGCTCGTGCTGCAGACCAGCATCGGCCGCGGCGTGCGGCCGGGGATGGCGGCGGCAGCCGGCCTGTCGCTCGCGCGCACCGCGCACGTGACGCTGTCGGCGTGCGGCGTCGCGGCGCTGATCCGTAGCGCGCCGTGGCTGTACGAAGTGATTCGCTACGGCGGCGCGCTCTATCTCGCGTATGTCGCGATCCAGGTGTTCCGCTCGCCGGTGTTCGCGCTCGGCGACGGCGACGCGGCGGCGGGCGAGTTGCGGCAGTCGTTCGTGAAGGGGCTGCTGACCAACCTGCTGAACCCGAAGGCGCTGCTGTTCTGCTCGGTGCTGCTGCCGCAGTTCGTGCGGCCCGAGGCCGGGCCGGTCGTCTGGCAGATGTTCGAGCTCGGCGCGCTGCTGGTGGCGGCCGGCGTGTGCTTCGACCTCGCGTGCGTGTTCGGCGCGTCGCGCATCGCGGCGTGGATGCGTGCGCATCCGCTCGCGCAGACGGTGCAGCGCTGGACCTTTTCCGCGGCGCTGATCGGGTTCGCGCTGCGGCTGTCGATGGACTGAGCGTCGTCGCGGCATGGTCGCCGCGCGGGCCGATCGGCCCTGCGGCGCGCCGTGAGGGATCGATGCAGGCCGCGCGCAATGCCGGCCTTCGCGCGCATGCCTTGCCGCAGCAGGGCGTGCGCGCAAATCGTCTGACTGTTCTAAACTTCCTTTAACTTCGCGCGGTCGCACACGCGCTGTCGCGAACCGACTGACCGAACGGAACCGTCTTCCGCAGGCTATGTCCGATTTCCTGGCTGTTCCGTGCAACGCGGTACCAAGGAGGGTCTGAACATGGCAAGGCATCTTCAAGCCGACCGTGAGCCCCGCATCGTGGCCGAGTCCAAGTGCCTCGGCCAGTGCGATCCGGCAGAACGCATTCACGTCACGATCATGTTGCGGCGGCAGGAAGAAGGGCAACTCGATGCATTGGTTCACCAGCTCGCCACCGGCGACGCCCGCGCAAAACCGGTGTCGCGCGACGCTTTCGCGCAGCGTTTCTCCGCCAATCCCGACGACATCCGCAAGACCGAGGCGTTCGCGCGACGTCACCAGTTGACGGTCGATCGCGTCGATCCGGTCGAAAGCGTCGTCGTGCTGTCCGGCACGATCCGGCAGTTCGAAACCGCGTTCAGCGTGAAGCTCGAGCGTTTCGAGCATCGTTCGATCGGCCAGTACCGCGGCCGCTCGGGCCCGATCGCGCTGCCCGACGAGCTCGGCGATGCGGTGACGGCCGTGCTCGGCCTCGACAGTCGCCCGCAGGCGCGGCCGCACTTCCGCTTCCGTCCGCCGTTCAAGCCGGCGCGCGGCGCGGCGGCCGTCACGTTCACGCCGATCCAGCTTGCGTCGCTGTACGACTTTCCGGCCGGCGACGGCGCGGGGCAATGCATCGCGATCATCGAGCTCGGCGGCGGCTATCGCGCGGCCGACATCCAGCAGTATTTCCGCGGGCTCGGCATCACGACACCGCCCAAGCTCGTCGACGTGAACGTCGGCACCGGCCGCAATGCGCCGACCGGCGAGCCGAACGGCCCGGACGGCGAAGTCGCGCTCGACATCGAAATCGCCGGCGCGATCGCACCGGCCGCGAAGATCGCCGTCTACTTCGCGCCGAACAGCGACGCAGGCTTCATCCAGGCCGTCAACGCGGCCGTGACCGACAAGACGAACCAGCCGTCCGTGATCTCGATCAGCTGGGGCGGCCCGGAAGCGATCTGGCAGGCGCAGTCCGCACACGCGTTCAACCGCGTGCTGCAGGCGGCCGCCGCGCAGGGCATCACCGTCTGCGCGGCGTCCGGCGACAGCGGCTCGGGCGACGGGTTGCAGGATGGCGCCGATCACGTCGACTTCCCCGCGTCGAGCCCGTACGTGCTCGGCTGCGGCGGCACGCAGCTCGACGCGCTGCCCGGGCAGGGCATTCGCAGCGAGGTCACGTGGAACGACGAGGCGTCGGGCGGCGGCGCGGGTGGCGGCGGCGTCAGTGCGCTGTTCGACCTGCCGGCGTGGCAGCAGGGGCTGAAGGTCGCGCGCGCCGACGGCAGCAGCACGCCGCTCGCGAAGCGCGGCGTGCCGGACGTGGCCGGCGACGCGTCGCCGCAGACGGGCTACGAAGTGTCGGTGGCCGGCACGCCCGCGGTGATGGGCGGCACGAGCGCGGTCGCGCCACTGTGGGCCGCGCTGATCGCGCGGATCAATGCGGCGGCCGGCGCGTCGGCCGGCTGGATCAATCCGGTGCTGTACAAGCATCCGGGCGCGCTGCGCGACATCACGAAAGGATCGAACGGCACCTATGCGGCCGCGTCGGGCTGGGACGCGTGCACGGGCCTCGGCAGCCCGAACGGCGCGCAGCTCGCCACGATCCTCGCGCGCAAGCCGTCGAGCTGACGCGCCGGCGCACGCCTTTCCGTTCGACGCGGGTGGTCTGCCCGCGTCTTTTTTCACCTCCAGGAGCAGCACGATGGGCATCGATTCCGCATCTTCCGGCGGCGTGTATCCGCTGCATCACGGCGACCACAATTCGCATGGCGTGCCGCCGACCATCAACCCGGTCGCGCTGAGCCACGGCCGCGACCAGCCGTTCTTCGACCCGGTCGCGTACGGCAACGGCCCGGACGATTCGGTGACCGACACGACCGAGGCGGCCGCGATCACGCACCACACGATCCTGATCGACGGGAAACGCATCGCGTACACGGCGACGGTCGGCCATCTCGTGACCGTCGATCCGAGCAGTTCGCAGCCGGCCGCGAAGATTTTCTACGTCGCGTTCACGGCCGACGGCGCGAAGGAGGAAACGCGGCCCGTGACGTTCTTCTACAACGGCGGGCCCGGTTCGTCGTCGGTGTTCGTGCTGCTCGGCTCGTTCGCGCCGAAGCGCATCAAGACGTCGATGCCGGGTTTCACGCCGCCCGCGCCGTACCAGATCGAAGACAACCCGGACAGCATGATCGACCACAGCGACCTGGTGTTCATCAACCCGGTCGGCACCGGCTATTCGGCGGCCGTCGCGCCGAACAAGAACCGCGACTTCTGGGGCGTCGACCAGGATGCGAATTCGCTGAAGCAGTTCATCAAGCGCTACCTGACGAAGAACAACCGCTGGAATTCGCCGAAATACCTGTTCGGCGAATCGTACGGCACCGCGCGCAGCTGCGTGCTCGCGTACAAGCTGCACGAGGACGGCGTCGACCTGAACGGCGTCACGCTGCAATCGTCGATCCTCGACTACCGGCAGGCCGGCAACCCGGTCGGTACGCTGCCGACCGCCGCGGCCGATGCGTGGTATCACAAGAAACTCGGCATCAAGCCGCCGCCGAGCGATCTCGGCGCGTTCGTCGAGGAGGTCGCGCAGTTCGCGCGCACCGACTACCTGAGCGCGCTGCGCGCGGTGCCGCATGCGAACCCGGCCACCGTGCAGAAACTGTCGCAATACACGGGCATCGATACGGCGACGCTGCAGTCGTGGGGGCTGAATATCGCCGGCTACGACGCGCGCGGCAATTCGCTGTTCCTGACGACGCTGCTGCATGCGCAGGGGCTCGCGCTCGGTTCGTACGACGGTCGCGTGACCGGGATCTCGTCGGGTATCGCCGGCAAGATCGACCCGAATTCGGGCGGCAACGATCCGACGATGACGGCCGTGACGGGCGTCTATACGGCGATGTGGAACAGCTACCTGAACGAGCAGCTGAAGTTCACGTCGAATTCCGCGTTCACGGACCTGAACGACCAGGCGTTCCAGAACTGGGATTTCAGCCACATCGACCCGACCGGCGCGCAGCAGGGCATCGATGCGCAGGGGAACGTGATCCTCTACACGGCCGGCGACCTCGCCGCGGTGATGGCGTTGAACGTCGACCTGAAGGTGCTGTCGGCGAACGGCTTCTACGATTTCGTCACGCCGTTCTACCAGACCGTGATCGATCTGCAGCAGATGCCGCTGGAGGACCAGAAGGTGCGGCAGAACCTGTCCGCGCGGTTCTATCCGTCGGGGCACATGGTGTATCTCGACGGTGGCTCGCGCACCGCGCTCAAGCGCGATCTCGCGACGATGTACGACGCGACGGTCAGCGATACGGGCGCGCGGATGCGGATTCGTGCACTGCAGGCGAAGAAGACGGGTGGGCACGCGTAGCGTTGCCCGTCCCGAGCGTGCCGCGCGCGGCCGTGACGGTGCGCGCGGCGGTATGTCGGTAGCCGGGGGCCGGCTTACGCGGCCGGCCAGTCGAACATCGTATACGGCAGCGCGCGCTTGTGGCGCGAGCCGTCGTAGAAGCGCAGCACCGTTTCGTAGACGCGGTCGGCGACCGGCTTGCCTTCGAGGAAATCGTCGATCTCGTCGTAGGTCACGCCATACGCGTGCTCGTCCGGGCGCAGCGGGCGCAGTTCCTCGAGGTCGGCCGTCGGCACCTTCATCACGATCAGCTCCTCGCCGCCGAGCGCGCGCGCCACCCCGCGCACGCGGCGCTTGTTCAGGCCCGCGAGCGGCAGGATGTCCGCGCCGCCGTCGCCGAACTTCGTGAAGAAACCCATCAGCGATTCGGCCGCGTGATCGGTGCCGATCACGATGCCGCGCCGTGCGCCGGCCACCGCGTACTGCGCGATCATGCGCTCGCGCGCCTTGATGTTGCCGTGCACGAAATCCTGTTGCGCCGGGGTGTCGAACGCGTGGCCGGAGGCGACCAGCGAACGGAGCATCGCATCGGCGGCCGGCTTCACGTCGACCGTCAATACCTCGTCCGCGCGCACGAATGCCAGCGCGCGCTGTGCATCCTCTTCGTCGTTCTGCACGCCGTTCGGCAAGCGCATCGCGATGAAGTGCGCATCGTAGCCGTCGGCGCGCAGGCGCTCGACCGACAGTTGCGCGAGCCGGCCGGCCGTCGACGAATCGACGCCGCCGCTGATGCCGAGCACGTAGGTCCGCAGGCCGGTCGAACGAAGGTACTGCGCGAGGAAATCGATGCGGCGGTCGATTTCGGCTTCGGCGTCGAAGTGCGGGGCGACGTTCAGTTCGGCAATGATCGCGCGTTGGCGGCTGGCGTAATCGGCGGATGTCATGAAGGAAGTTCCGGAACGAAATGCAAGGCGCCCATCATAAGCGCAATCGCGGCGTGCCGCCGCGCCGGGCCGGCGATCCGGCGGTTTTGCGTTGCATCGACGAGACGCGGCGCATCGCCGTGGTGCACGGTGCGCCGGGCGGGGGCAGGATGCCGCGCGAAGGGCGGCCGGGCAGGCGCCCGGGGGCGGCGTCAGCGCCGCGCGAGCACGACGCCCACCAGCGCGAGCGCGAAGCCGGCGAGCTGGATCGCGGCGAGCGTTTCGCCGAACAGCCCGTAACCCTGCAGCGCGGCCAGCGGTGGCGCGAGAAACAGCAGCGACGTCGCGCGTGCCGCATTGCCGCGCCGCAGCATCCACATCAGCATCGTGACCGCGCCGCCGGACAGGAACACGACGCCCCACACGAGCGACACCCACAGCGCCGGCGCGTCGATCCAGCGGGTTTCATGGAGCAGCAGGACGAACACGGCCGCGACGATCGCCGCGCCGAAATTCTGCACGGCTACCGCGGTGCGCAGGTCGCTCTGCGCGAGCTTGCCTTTCTGGTACAGCGAGCCGGCGGTGATCGACCCGACCGCGAGGACCGACACGGCGACGACGAGCCACGCCGGCGCGGCGCCCGGCGGCGGTGCGACGCCGCCCGTGACCTTCGGCGCGAGCACGAGCGCGACGCCGGCCAGCCCGAGCGCCATGCCGAGCCAGCCGCGCGCGGGCAGGCGTTCGTTGAACAGCGGGACCGCGAGCACGGCGGTGGCGAGCGGCTGCAGCGCGCCAAGCAGCGCCATCACGCCCGCATTCAACCCTTGCGCGACGGCCCAGTAGCTCGCGCCGAGATAGACGCCTTGCAGCAGCGCGCCGGCGATCAGGTGGCGCGGCCATTCGCGGCGGGCCGGCCACGGCGCGCGCGCGACGAGCGCGACCACGCCGAACAACGCGGCCGTGCCCGCGAAGCGCGCGAGCAGGAACAGGTTCGGGTCGGCGTAAGGCTTGATTGCCCGGGCAACGATGAAGCCGGTGGACCAGAGCGCGACGAAGGCGGCGGCGACGATCGAGGTAAGCATGCGTGACGGGCCGCGAGGCGGCCGGACAGAACCGGAAAGTCGGCCAGTATCGGACGAAGCGGTGCCGGCGTCTTGTCGAATCCTGCACTCGTGCCACGCGATGCGTGATCGTGCCGGCGGTCAGCGCGCGCCGGATGTGTGGTGCCGTGGGGATGCGTGCCCCGCACGCCGCTGCGCGGAGGGGCGCGCAGCGGCGACGATCAGTCGATCGAGAACGTGTCGAGCGGCTGGTTGGCGCGCGCGTCGGTCGCGAAGCGCGCGGCGAGCTGTTCGTAGAGCCGGCGCGCTTCGTCGAGCGTCAGGTCGATCCAGTACGGATCACCCGCCGCGTCGTTGAGGCGTTCCGGCGGAAACTGGATTTCGATCACACTGCCTTTGCGATACATGGCGCGAGCCCCTTGGTTGGTCGTTCGGCGAAGCGCAAAGTGTAGCGCCCGCCGCCGCACGGATTCGCGCGCGCCGGACAATACTGAATTTCGCTTTCGGGAAACGCGCCGACCGCGCTTCCCGGCGTCGTCAAATGGTCGTCAAACGTCCGTAATACAATGGCCGGCTTACCCATTACCAGTCGCCTCGGGCGCACACGCGATGCTGGCGGAACAACGTCATCAATACATCCTGTCGGAGCTCGGACGGTCGGGCGCGCTGTCGGTCGCGGAACTCGTGCGTTCGCTCGACGTGTCGCGCGAAACCGTGCGGCGCGACCTGAACGCGCTGGCCGCGCGCGGGCTGCTCGTGATGACGCACGGCGGCGCGCTGGCCGCGGATCGCCGCGAGCCGAGCCTGTCCGAGCGCGAGGCCGCGAACGCCGACGCGAAGCGCACGATCGGGCGGCGCGCGGCCGAATTCGTGCCCGACGATGCATCGGTGCTGATCGATTCGGGCAGCACGCCGCATGCGGTCGCGCTGGCGCTGGCCGGCCGGCACCGGCTGTCGATCTACACGAACGACTGGCGTACCGCGTTCGTGCTCGCGCGGCGCAACGGCAACCGCGTGACGCTGCTCGGCGGCGAGCTGTCCGACGACGAGGACGCCACCTTCGGGCTCGACACGATCCACCAGCTCGCGCAATACCACGTCGATTTCGCGTTCGTCGGCGCCGGCGGCATCACGCCCGACGGCGAATGCACCGATTACTCGCGGCTCGCAGCCGAAGTGCGCAGCCGGATGATCGCGGCGGCGGGCACGGCGATCATCGTCGCCGACCATTCGAAATTCGGCCGCGTGACGCCGGTGCGGATCAACGGCGCGGCCGCCGCCCGCTATCTGGTGACCGAGCGCGCGCCCGACAAGGCCGTGCGCCGCGCGCTGACGGCGCGCGGGATCGAACTGCTCGTGTGCGACTGACGCGCGTCCGACATACAAGGTTCATCGAACGGTCATCGCGCGGGAAGAACCGCCATCGAGACTGACTCATTCACCTCGACCGGCCGTCAGGCCAGGGAGCAACGAATGACCGTCAGCGTGCGCAGCTATCTTTCCCCCACCCTGGTCCTGCTGGCTTTCGACTGGCCCGATGCGGCGTCGCGGTCCGATTTCCTCGGCTTCGCGATCCGGCGCACGCCGGGCTTCTGGTCGGCCGACGGCAAGACGCGTGCGCCGGACAGCTGGCTGCCCAACCGCCTGACGTTCGACGGCCCGGCCGCCGACACGCAGGGCGATGCGCCGACCGATCAGGCACCGATCCAGAAATTCATGTGGTGGGATGCACGCATCGATCCGCAGGACCGCGACGCGTCGTTCCGCTACGACGTCTATCCGGTCGTCGGCACGCCGGCGAACCTGCAGGTGCTCGACGCGCAAGCCGGCGTGTGCGACGTCGTGCTGCCCGCGCATATCGAGGACGGCATCGGCACGTGGTTCAACCGCGCGGTGGTCAGCTCGCAGGCGTTCGCGAAGCAGGTTGCTGCGCTGGGGCTCGCGCCGAACGAGGCGCCGAGCGCCGCGCAGGCGCTGAAACTGCGCACGTGGCTCGCGAACGACATGGAGCAGGTGTTCGCGCAGATGCTCGATCCGGCGTCGCGCGCGGTGTCGGCCGTCTATCACCTGACCGACTCGCTGTGGGCGCTGCCCGCGTTCGACGCGTTCGGCCGCCGGCACGGCGCAGCGTCGCTCGCGATCGTCTACGACGCGCACACGACGGCGCGCAAGGGCAAGCCGCCGCTGCCGTCGCCGAACCAGCCGGCCGTCGATGCGCTGCAGGGCCTCGTGACGCTCGCGCCGCGCGACCGGACGCACATCATGCACGACAAGTTCATCGTGACCGATGCACCGTCGAACCCGGCGCCCGCGCGCGTGCTGACCGGTTCCGCGAACTTCACGACCGAAGGGCTGACCGAGCAGGCCAACGTGCTGCACGCGTTCGACTCGCCCGCGCTCGCCGCGCTGTACAACGAGCGCGCTCACGCGCTGGCCGGGAATCCGTCGATCGCGGAGACCGCGCGACTGTCGCCGGGCTGGTCGGCGCCGATGACGATCGGCAGCGCGCAGGTGCGCGTCGCATACTCGCCGGAGCCGGCGGGGCAGCGTACCGAGATCGATACGATCGTCGCCGCGATCGCGGCCGCGAAGCATTCGGTGTCGTTCTGCCTGTTCATGCCGACCGACGCGGCGCTGCGCGATGCGTGCTTCGCGGCCGGCGATCGCGGACTGATGATGTTCGGCCTCGTGAACCGGATCAACGCGGCCAGCGCAACGAAGGCCGACGCTGCGCAGCAGGCCGGCCAGTCGCTCGATGCGGCCACGCTCGCGAACCTCGAGCTGTACCACCGCAGCCGCGACAACCACGACGTGATCGATGCGTCGTATTTCTCGCCGGCTACCGTGCCGCAAGGTTTCGAGCCGGAGTTGCGGCTTTTCCCGGGCGAACCGGCGCCGGCCTTTCCGCCCGTGGTGATCCATCACAAGTTCATCGTGATCGATGCGGAAGGCGCGAATCCGGTCGTCTATACGGGCTCGGCGAACATGAGCCGCAATTCCGAGCAGTACAACGACGAGAACCTGCTCGAGATCCGCGACAAGCGGATCGCGGCGATCTATCTCGCGGAATTCCTGCGGCTTTACGAGCACTACCGCGCCCGCGCGCTGGCGATCCACGCGAAGCAGCAGCACGGTACGGGCGCGGGTACGCATGCGCGGCTCGCGCTTGCGCCCGATTCGAGCTGGGCGAAGAAGTATTACGTGGCGGGCAGCCCGGAACAGAAGGCGCGGATCGCGCTGGCGTCGACCGCGCCGACGGACTGATGGGCTGACGCGCCGAAATGCAAAGGGCGCGAACGAGTCGCGCCCCGGCCGGCTGCTGGCGCCGCTTACGCGGCGACGTAGCGGAGCACCGCGTCGGCGATCGTGTCGCGATGGCGCGCGCGCAGGCGCGGCGCCGACGGATCGCGGCCGAACGCGGCGCCGAACGTGTAGCGGTTCGACACGCGATGGAAGCAGAACGAGCTGATCAGCAGGTGCAGGTCGAACGCGTCGATGTCCTTGCGGAACGCGCCGCTGGCCGCGCCGCGCTCGACCAGTTCCTCGAGCGTCTTGATGATGCTGACGTTGCGGTTCTTGAACGACTTGAGCTGTTCGAGATATTTCGCGCCGTGGATGTTCTCGATCGACACGAGGCGCACGAAATCGCGATGCTTGTCGTGGTAGTCGAACGTGAATTCGACGAGACGGCGCATGCCTTCGCGCGGCTCCATGTCGCCGACGTGCAGTTCCTGCTCGAGCGCGCGGATGTCGCCGTACACCTTCTCCAGCACGGCCTCGTACAGGCCTTCCTTGCTGTCGAAGTAGTAATAGAGCATCCGCTTCGTCGTGTTGGTGCGCTCGGCGATCGCGTCGACGCGCGCGCCGGCGAGGCCCATCGCAGAGAATTCCTGCGTGGCGACATCGAGGATGTTGCGCTTGGTTTGCTCGGGATCGTATTTACGCCGCGCATCGGACGCAAGCGCGCGGGTGTCGGACGTGGCGGCCTTGCTTCCTGCTTTCATGTGACTTTATTGTGGTTCGCGGCGGCTTGGAAAAGGCATTCTAGCATGCGGGAAATGGCCGCCCGGCCGACCTTCCGCTCTAATCGGCAAGGCCGCCGGCGCGGTGGTTTCGGCCGTCGCGGGCGCTCAGCGGCGGCAGGACGCGAGCGCGTCGCGGGCCTGGTACGCCGTATACGCGAGCTGCGCGGCGGCGAGTCCGGCCAGCCCGAACGTGCGCGTGAGCCCGAACGCGGCGAAGCCGTCCGGCACCGGCCGGCCTTCGGCCAGCGCGGCGGCGAGCGTCTCGCCGGCCACCGTGGTCGGCGCCATCCCGTGGCCGCCGAAAGCGATCGCGTGCCACACGCCGTCCGCGTCGCGGCCAATCTGCGGCATCTTGTGCCGCGCGTAGCTCATCAGCCCGCCCCACGCGTAGTCGACCTTCACGCCTTCCAGTTGCGGATATACGCGCAGCAGGTCGCGCCGCAGCAGGCGCGCGATCGCGTCGGGGCCGCGGTCGAGCACCGAGATCCGGCCGCCCCACAGGATCCGCGTGTCTTTCAGCGGACGGTAGTAGTCGAACGCGAAGCGCGTGTCGTAGATTGCGTACGGCGCGTCGATCGCATCCGGCAGGCGCGCGCCGAGCGGTTCGGTCGCGATCACGTAGGTCGCGATCGGCAGCACCGCGCGCTCGATGCGCGGCGACACGCCGCGCGCGTAGCCGCCGCCGGCGAACACGACATCCTTCGCGCGCACCGCGCCCTGCGTCGTGCGCACGACGTACCCGGCGCCGTCGCGGGCGATGTTCAGCGCGGCCGAGCGCTCGTACACGCGTGCGCCGCCGCGCGAGGCGGCCGCCGCGACGCCGAGCACGTACTTGAGCGGATGGAAGTGGAACGCGTTCGGCTCGAACAGGCCGCCGTAATAGCGCTGCGTCTTCAGCCGCTCGCGCAGCGCGCCGGTCGCGACGGGCTCCCATTCGACGCCGAGTTCGTTCTTCATCAGCGTGCGCACACCGTCGAGCCGCGACGGATCGTCGAACCAGTTCGCGAGCATCACGCCCTCGTCGACGATGTCGCAGTCGATCCCGTAGCGGGCGATCCGCGCGCGGATCAGGTCGACCGCGTCGACGGTGAGCCGGTACAGCCGGCGCCCTTCGTCGCGGCCGAGCGTGCGCAGCAGGTCGGCGTTGTCGAGGCTGTAGCCGCCGAACACGAAGCCGCCGTTGCGGCCCGACGCGCCGAAGCCGACCCGTTCGCTGTCGAGCACGACGACGTCGTGCACGCCGCGTTCGACGAGGCCGAGCGCCGTGCACAGGCCGGCGAGGCCGCCGCCGACGATGCAGACCTGCGTATCGATCGTGCCGGTCAGTTGCGGATAGGGCTGGCGGGTAACGGTGGCTTCGTAGAAGTTCTGCATGCGTTTTCGGTGATTCGTGACGGCGGAAAAGCGGACGGCGCGCGTCGATCTTGCCTGAACGCGCGCGCCGCGTCGAATGGGGTTTTCAGCGCAGCGGCCGCCGCGCAGGAGCGGCGGCCGGCGCGTGACCGGGCGTCAGGCGCCCGGCGTCGGGTTGGCCGGACGGGTGACGTAGGCCGGATAGCCGGTATCGGCCTTTTCGGTCGCTTCACGTGTCGTGTTGCGTTCGATCCACGGCGCGATTTCCATGTCCTCGTAGCGCACCAGCCGGCATTTGCGCACGAGCGCGTAGCCGAGCCAGATCGCGAGGAAGAACGGCAGGCCGATGTAGGTCGCGGCGACGCCGGTCCAGTCGATCTGGTCGGCGAGGAACGCCTGGTAGTCCTGGCCGAGCGCGACGACCGCGCACAGCGCGAACGCGAACAGCGGGCCGAACGGGAACCACTTCGACCGGTACGGCAGCTGGTCGAGCCGGTAGCCCTGCTTCAGGAAACCCTTGCGGAACCGGTAGTGGCTGATCGCGATGCCGAGCCACGTGATGAAGCCGGCCATGCCCGACGTGTTCAGCAGCCACAGGTAGACGGTCTTGTCGCCGTACAGCGACGTGAGGAAACACAGCGCGCCGACGGCGGTGGTCGCATAGAGCGCGTTGCGCGGCACGCCGCCGGGCGACAGCTTCGCGAACAGCTTCGGCGCGCGGCCTTCGACCGCGAGGTTGTAGAGCATGCGCGTCGATGCGTACATGCCCGAGTTGCCGGCCGACAGCACGGCCGTCAGGATCACCGCGTTCATCACGCCGGCCGCGAACGCGAGGCCCGCGTGGCGGAACACCAGCGTGAACGGGCTCACGCCGATGTCGGTCACGTCGCTCTTCAGCAGGCTCGGATCGGTGTACGGAATCAGCACGCCGATCACGACGATCGCGAACACGTAGAACAGCAGGATGCGCCAGAAGATCTGGCTCACCGCGCGCGGAATCGTCGTACGCGGATTTTCCGATTCGCCGGCCGCGACGCCGATCATTTCGGTGCCCTGGAACGAGAAGCCCGCGATCATCGCGACGCCGAGCATCGTCGCCCAGCCGCCGACGAACGGCGCGTCGCCGATCGTGAAGTTGCCCCAGCCGGCGCTCGGGCCGCCCTGCATGATCCCGAAGATCATCAGCAGGCCGACGCCGACGAACGCGAGCACGGTCAGCACCTTGATCAGCGCGAACCAGTATTCGGCTTCGCCGAAGCCGCGCACCGACAGTGCGTTGAGCGCGAAGATCAGCGTGAGGAACAGTGCGCTCCACCACACGCCCGGCACGTGCGGAAACCAGTAGTGCATCACGAGCTGCGCGGCGACGAGCTCCACCGCCAGCGTCACGGCCCAGCTGTACCAGTAGTTCCAGCCGAGCGCGAAGCCGAAGCCTTCGTCGACGAACTTCGCGCCATAGGTCGCGAACGAGCCCGATACCGGCATGAACGCGGCCATTTCGCCGAGGCTCGTCATCAGGAAATAGACCATCAGGCCGATCACCATGTACGCAACCATTGCGCCGCCGGGGCCGGCCTGCGAGATCGATGCGCCGGATGCGACGAACAGGCCCGTGCCGATCGAGCCGCCGATCGCGATCATCCGTAGATGGCGGGCCTGCAACGCGCGGTGAAGGGACGGCTTCGCGGGCGGCGAGCCGGACGGGCGGGACGAATCGGGGCGGGCATCTGAATGCATGGCGGGCGCTGGGCGCTGTCTCCGGGATTGTTTTTTCGGTGACGAAGCGCGACGCGTCGCCGGCTCGCGGGCCGGGCAGCGGTGATGCGGTGCGAAACCGGCCCGCTGAGCCGGGCCGTGGTGCGTGTCGCCTTCGTCGGTCGTCCGGCTGCCGTGGTGGCGGCCGGCGGCGCGCCGGGTGCGTTGCACCTCGACGTCGCACCGATTGTGTGGGCCCGGTGCACCGGCGGCAAACGATATTTCCGAACAGGGTGATGCGGGATGGTCATCAACTTGGGCCGCGCAGCGATGCGTCCGGGCGGCCGGTTACGGGCTTGGGAAACGTCCCATATCGGCATCGAAACAGCCGCGGCTGGCCAGCGCACGTCTTGCGTTTTGGGAATGAAGTCGTGAGTTAATATCAATAGCGGCCCGACTTGTGGCCATCGACAATGTGTCTCATGGATCGTGCCTCGCGAGGCTGGGGCGCGCCGTCCGGCCGGGCTTCCGGCGGCGGCGCAGCGCGATGCGCCGGATGGCGCACCGGCCCGCCGCGCGGCGCATCCGCTTGCACGAGGCGCTCGAACGCGCTCCAATCGAATCACGCGGGCGGCGCTGCCGCCGCATCGATCAATCTGTCCCTGAAGAGGAAGTGATGCAATTCAACGACATTCTTGCCGCGCTCGACATCGATCTCGCCCAGTGGAAAGGCAACGCGCTGACCGCGCGTTCGCCGCTCGACGGCGCGACGCTCGCGACGCTGGCCGTCGACACGCCCGCCGACGCCGAGCGCAAGATCGACGCCGCGCACGACGCGTTCCTCAAGTGGCGCACGGTGCCGGCGCCGGTGCGCGGCGAACTCGTGCGCGTGTTCGGCAACGTGCTGCGCGAGCACAAGGCCGAGCTCGGCCGCCTCGTCACGCTCGAAGCCGGCAAGATCACGTCGGAAGGCCTCGGCGAAGTGCAGGAAATGATCGACATCTGCGATTTCGCGGTCGGCCTGTCGCGCCAGCTTTACGGCCTCACGATCGCGTCCGAGCGCCCGGGCCACCGGATGATGGAAACGTGGCACCCGATCGGCGTGTGCGGCGTGATTTCGGCGTTCAACTTCCCGGTCGCGGTGTGGGCGTGGAATGCGGCGCTCGCGTTCGTGTGCGGCGATTCGGTCGTGTGGAAGCCGTCCGAGAAGACGCCGCTCACCGCGATCGCGTGCCACGTGCTGCTCCAGAAGGCGCTGCGCGAGTTCGACAAGACGCATCCGGGCGTCGCGCCGGCGGAACTGAGCCAGCTGGTGCTCGGCATGCGCGATGTCGGCGAGGTGCTGACGGCGTCGAAGAAGGTGCCGGTCGTCAGCGCGACGGGCAGCGTGCGGATGGGCCAGGAAGTCGCGAAGGTGCTGAGCCAGCGCCTCGCGCGCGGCATCCTCGAACTCGGCGGCAACAACGGGATGATCGTCGCGCCGAGCGCGGATCTCGACCTCGTCGTGCGCGCGGTCACGTTCGCGGCGGTCGGCACGGCCGGCCAGCGCTGCACGACGCTGCGCCGCCTGATCGTGCATCGCAGCCTCGTCGAGCAACTGCTGCCGCGCATCGAGAAGGCCTATGCGTCGGTGAAGGTCGGCAATCCGCTCGAGGAAGGCACGCTGGTCGGCCCGCTGGTCGATCGTGCGTCGTTCGACGCGATGCAGAAGGCGCTGGCCGATGCGCGCGAGCAGGGCGGCGAAGTGAAGGGCGGCGAGCGCGTCGACGTCGGCCACGCAGATGCGTACTACGTGCGTCCGGCCATCGTGCGGATGCCGAAGCAATCGGCGGTGGTCGAGCGCGAGACGTTCGCGCCGATCCTGTACGTGATGGTCTACGACAACTTCGACGACGCGATCGACCTGCACAACGCGGTGCCGCAAGGCCTGTCGTCGGCGATCTTCACGAACGACATGCGTGAAGCCGAGCAGTTCATGTCGGCGGCCGGCAGCGATTGCGGGATCGTCAACGTGAACATCGGCACGAGCGGCGCGGAAATCGGCGGCGCGTTCGGCGGCGAGAAGGAAACGGGCGGCGGCCGCGAGTCGGGTTCGGATGCATGGAAGGCGTATATGCGCCGGGCGACGAACACGATCAACTACAGCCGCCAGCTGCCGCTGGCGCAGGGGGTGAAGTTCGACGTATAAGTGCGGGCGCCCGGCTTGGGCGCTTCGACGTCGAATGAACAGGGCCGGTTGCCGTGGAAGCGGTAACCGGCCCTGGTCGTTTATTGCGATGCGTGCGCCGCGCCGATCGATCGTGAGCGGACCCGCTCGATGGCTCGCCTACGATTCGTGCCGCGTGGTGCCATCGTTCGCCGGCATGTTCTGCACGACCAGCATCTGCGGGCTCGACAGCGTGATCCCCGCCGCGCGCAACTGCTTGAGGATCTCGAACAGCAGATCGCTCTTCGTCGAACTCGCGATCCGCGGGCTCGACACGTAGCCCGTTACGCTCAGCGTGATCCCGTCCGGCGCGAGCTGGCTGAACGTCACCGACGGCGCCGGTTTCTCGAGAATCGCCTGATGCGCGCGATACGCATCGAGCAGCAGGTCGCGCACCTGCTCGGGATCGGTGTTCAGCGGGAACGTCAGCACCAGCGTCGCGACGCCCTGCGTGCTGTTGCCCATCGTCACGTTGCGCACGTTCTGCGAGATCAGTTGCGAGTTCGGCACGATCACGGTCGAGCGGTCGCTCAGCTGGATTTCGGTCGCGCGCACGTTGATGCGGCGGATGTCGCCTTCGACGCCCGCGATGCTGACCATGTCGCCCACCTTCACCGGGCGCTCGGTCAGCAGGATCAGCCCCGACACGAAGTTCTTCACGATTTCCTGCAGGCCGAAGCCGATACCGACCGACAACGCGCTGACGATCCACGCGAGATTGTTCCATCTGACGCCGAGCAGCCCGAGCGTCATCAGGACGAGCAGCACGTAGCCGACATTGGTGAACAGCGTGATCAGCGACACGCGCATGCCCGTGTCCATGCCGAGCGCGGGCATGAACTCGCCGTCGAGCCAGCGGCGCAGCGAGCGCAGCAGGTAGAAGCCGATCGCGAAGCCGATCACGGCATTCATGATCCGGTCGGGCATGATGTTCAGACTCTGCAGCCGCTGGCTGCCGATCATCGCGACCGCGCTGTCGAGCAGGTCGCCCGGCGTCGTGCCGAAGCCGCCGGTCACCAGCGCGATCGCCGCGATCAGCATCAGCAGGCTCGTGCCGAAGCCGGACAGGACCGTGCGCGCCTGGTCGAGGTGGCGGTCTTCGAGCGCGAACAGGTGCTTGATCTGCTGGCCCGTCGACAGGCTCGACGAGAACAGGCTTTCGCTCGCGTCGCGCGTCAACTGGATCAGGATGTAGGTCGCGCACAGCACGATCTCGAACCATACGAGCTCGTACGTGATGAAGCGCGCGACCGTGATGTAACCGATCAGGAGGGCGATCAACGACGCGACGATCGCGAGCGTGACGCCGGCGTGGATCAGGCCCGCGAGCGTCGAGCGCTGCTCGGGTGCCTCGCCTGCCGCCGCGAGCGCGGCGCGCGCACGGTTCGCGCGCAACAGCGACGCGCCGACCGTCAGCGCGACGACGAGCGACACGATGCCGCGACCGAACAGCGTGACCGACAGGCTGGTGTCGACGATCCGGTTGATCGATTCGAGCGTGCCCGACACCAGCAGCAGCGCAGCCAGGATCGCGGGGAACGGCTTCATCGCGAGCGCGACCGGATCGGCGAGCGCGGGCAGCCGCCACGACGGATGTTTCGTGCAGAGCAGTGCGCGCCCGAGCCCGGCGATCAGTGCGCAGGTTGCGGCGAGCTTCGCGAACTGGTCCCACAGATCGGTCAGCGACGGCGTGAGCTCGTAATGACGCGCGACGGCGAGGTAGAGGATCTGGATCGCAATGGCCGTCGCGAGGAAGGTCGACAGCGCGGTCGACAGCGCCAGCGCACTGCGGCGCAAGCGGGTGGGCGGCAGGCGGTTCAGCGCGATCCAGGCGAGCCCGCGCTCGATGAGGCGGCGCCCGCCGAGCCATGCCGCGAACGCGGCGATCAGCAGCACCGCGGTGATGGCCCGCTGCCCCGGCACCCACGACGAGCGCAGCATGTCGAACAGTTCGTCGTCGAAATCCTGGAGCCGCTGGCGATCGTCCGGCGACAGGTGGAACAGCGGCAGCCAGAACTGCGCGCTGAAGATGCTGCCCGAACGGAACGCGAGCTGGTTCTTCAGCAGGCTGCGGTGCAGCTTCGCGAACTGCTCGGTCAGGTTCGCGAGGCTCGTCTTCTGGTCGGCGGCCTGCTTCAGCGCGGCGTCGATCTGCGTCTTGCGCGCGTCCAGCGAGGCCCGCTGCTTCGCGACGGCTGGCGTTTCCGGCGCGGCGCCCTCGGCCGGCGGCGGGCCGAGCACGTCGAGTTGCGCCTGGACCTGCGCGCGTTGCGGCGTGAGATCGCTCTGCAGTTTCGCGACATCGGTGCTCAGTTCCTGCGCCGAATCGTCGAGCGCATCCAGCTCCTTGCTGTTGGATGCGGTGGAGGTCTGCTGCTTGATGCGGTCCAGCTCGGCCTGCATCTGCTTGAGCTGCGCGACGGCGTCGGGCAGCGAGATGGCCGGCGCGGTGGCGCCGACGCCGCTCGCGACGGGCGCGGAAGCGGCCGCCGGAAACGCCGACGCGGTCGCGATCGCCGCGAACTGCAGCAGCGCGATCAGCGCGATCCGGCGGGCGTACGTGGAGAGTCGTTGTATGGACATGGAATGCTTACGATTTGCCGACAATGCCGATTGCCGAAAGGCAGCCGGAAGCCGGTAGTTGGCCCGCTAGCATGTTACCGGGGCGCGGAACGCGTGGTTGTCCCGATTGCGTGTTGCGATTCGCGGCGATTCCGGCGGCGCGTGCGTGGGTGAAGCAGCGCGGGAGGCCCGTCATCACCCGCCTGCGCGGCCTGCGCGCGAGGCCGGTGGTAGCGGAACGCCACGCGAACGCGCAGTCGGTGCCGACACACGGTTACGCAAGTTACACATTATCAGGCGCGAAAACGGGGCATCGAATGGCTTCGGTGCCCGCACTGCGTCCGGCCTGCCGGCTTGCCCGTGCGTCGAACGGGGCTGCCGGTACAATGCAGCGATTCGCCCGGCGCCGGTTCGGCGGTCCGCCGGACGACAACGCACAACACGACACGATCAGGAGACGCGCCCAAGATGGCCTCAACGGACAGCCTTTCCCAGGCACCTGCCCAATCCCCTTCCATCGACCCCGGCGCCATCTCGGCCCGCCTCGACCGCCTGCCGCCGACGCGCAGCGTCTGGAAGCTGGTCGTGCTGCTGAGCCTCGGCTTCTTCTTCGAACTCTACGACCTGCTCTACAGCGGCTACGTCGCGCCGGGCCTCGTGAAAAGCGGCATCCTGTCCGCGACGACGCACGGCCTGTTCGGCACCACGGGCGTCGCGAGCTTCATCGCCGCGCTGTTTTCCGGGCTCTTCATCGGCACGATCGCGTGCGGCTTCCTCGCCGACCGCTTCGGCCGCCGCGCGATCTTCACGTGGTCGCTGCTGTGGTACACGGCCGCCAATGTCGTGATGGCGTTCCAGGACACCGCGGCCGGGCTGAACTTCTGGCGCTTCGTCGTCGGTCTCGGCCTCGGCGTCGAGATGGTGACGATCGGCACGTACATCTCCGAACTCGTGCCGAAGCAGATCCGTGGCCGCGCGTTCGCGTGCGAGCAGGCGGTGGGGTTCGTCGCGGTGCCGGTGGTCGCGTTTCTCGCTTACCTGCTGGTGCCGCACGCACCGCTCGGCCTCGACGGCTGGCGCTGGGTCGTGCTGATCGGCGCGCACGGCGCGCTGTTCGTGTGGTGGATTCGCCGCGAACTGCCGGAAAGCCCGCGCTGGCTCGCGCAGCAGGGCCGCGTCGACGAGGCCGACCGCATCATGCGCGCGCTCGAGGCGAAGGTCGAAGCCGAATACGGGCGGCCGCTGCCGCCGCCCGCGCCCGCCGAACCCGTGCCGCCGCGCGGCAGCTTCCGCGACATGTGGGTGCCGCCGTATCGCAGCCGCACGATCATGATGACGATCTTCAACGTGTTCCAGACGGTCGGCTTCTACGGTTTCGCGAACTGGGTGCCGACGCTGCTGATCAAGCAGGGCATCACGATCACGTCGAGCCTGATGTATTCGAGCGTGATCGCACTCGCCGCGCCGATCGGTCCGCTGATCGGCCTCGTGATCGCCGACCGCTTCGAGCGCAAGTCGGTGATCGTCGCGATGGCGGCGGCGATCGTCGTCTGCGGGCTGCTGTTCAGCCAGACGACGGTGGGCGCGTTCCTGATCGTGCTCGGCATCGGCCTCACGCTCGCGAGCAACATCATGTCGTACAGCTTCCATGCCTACCAGGCCGAGCTGTTCCCGACGTCGATCCGCGCGCGGGCCGTCGGTTTCGTCTATTCGTGGAGCCGCTTCTCGGCGATCTTCTCGTCGTTCGTGATCGCGGCCGTGCTGCGCGGCTTCGGCACGTTCGGCGTGTTCGCGTTCATCGCGGGCGCGATGGTGATCGTGATGGCCGCGATCGGGTTGATGGGGCCGCGCACGAAGGGCATCGCGCTCGAAACCATCTCGAAGTGATCGGCGGGTGCGCACGCATGTCGCACGGTTCGTTGCGGCATGCGTGCGATGCGGTCCGGGGTTTCCGCTTCCGGACCGGCCCCTCGCCAAAATGCTTTGTCATGCGAATCAACCGGGAGGCGCGCTCGAACCGGATCCATCGCGTCAGCACTCGGCCGCGTGCCGAAAGCATCGAACACGCAAGCGTGCCACGCCACGAATACGCACGCGGCAACGAGTTGAAACAAAGCGTGACGAAGCGCAATTCCCCGTAAAAGCGTGCTTCCGGCCGCGGCCGATTCGCGCATGGACGAGTAAAATAGGGGGCCTGACGACTCATTAGCCGCCATCGGAGTGCCCGCGTTGCATCAGCGAATGGCTCCGCCGCGAAGAGGCGTCGGCGCCGGGCGCACGCGATGTGCCGGGCGTGTCGATGGCTTGCGCGGAAGATGCGCCGCTCGCAGCAGCACCATGCGGCGGCCGGATCGGCCGATGGCTTCGAACATATGATTCTTGCCCACTTGACGCGGCGCTTCGCGCAGCCGCGTTGCCTCAACCGCGCAGTCGCCGCATCCGTGTGGCTTGCTGCCGCGGTGTCGATTTCCGCTGTCGCACAACGACCTGCCTTTGCCGCGTCCGGCGCTCCGTCGTCTGCTGTGCAATCCTCATCCGTCGCGTCGCCTGCTTCGGCAGCCTCCCGTCCGCATCCGGCTTCGTCCGCGCATGCGGCGTCGGACGCATCGGCCGCAGCGCCGACATCCGCCGCGTCACAGGCGAATCGCGCGGAATCCGCAAGCGCGGCATCCGGTGCGTCGGCCGCTTCCGCGGCATCGGCGGCATCGGCCGGCGCACCTGCATCGGCCGCCTCCGGCACGCCCGCCAGCGAGGCCGAACCGCCTCCGCCCACGCCGCCGCGTCGGCATCCGCCGCTGTCGGCCGAGGACGCGCAAAACGCGACGACACGCGCGCTCGACATGCGCAAGCGTTTCATGCAGGAAGTCACGCGCCGCCTGAACGTGCCCGCGAGCGAGCAGCGCGCGTACGGCGACCGGCTCCAGAAAGCGCTCGCCGATGCGGATCTCGGCGATCTCGCCGGCGAATACGTCGCGATGGTGGACCGCGCGCCGAACGTGCAGGCGCTGTTCATCTACTTCCGCGCGACACCGGCCAATGCGTGGCTGATGATCGGCGCATCGCCGGTCGGCACCGGGTTGCCGGGCCAGTACGACCATTTCCTGACGCCGCTCGGCGTGTTTCATCACTCGCCCGACACGATGGATTTCCGCGCGGAAGGCACGACGAACGAGAACGGCATTCGCGGCTACGGTCACCGCGACATGCGCATCTACGATTTCGGCTGGGTGGACGGCGAGCGCGGCTGGGGCAAGGGCGGCGTGTCGCCGATGCGCTTCCAGATGCATGCGACCGACCCCGACCGGCTCGAAGCGCTGCTCGGCATCCGGCACTCGAAGGGCTGCGTGCGGATTCCCGCGTCGCTGAACACGTTCCTCGACCGGCACGGGCTGCTCGACGACGACTACCAGGCCCGCGTCGAGGCCGGCAAGTCGCTGTGGGTGCTGCGTCGCGATCGCGACATCACGCCGATCGCGGGCCGCTACCTGGTCGTGATCGACAGCGCCCGCAAGACCCGCCCGGCGTGGTCGCCGCTGCCAGGGCGCGGCGCATGGTCGAAGCTGCCGAAGGGCGGCGATACGGCGGACTGAGCGCCGCTTCGCCGGGTGCGGGCGGTGCGAGGATGAGAATAAATCCGTTTTATTGAGATATAAGGAAAGCAAACTTTTATTATCCGATCCGGGTTCGTATAGTCGAGTCCAGTTTCGCGGAACCCTGCCGCGCCTGGACCACCACCGACCACACGACCCGCATGAAAACTCTCTACAAGCTCGCTCCGCTCGCGATGCTCGGCGCCTTCGCGACCCATGCCTGTGCGCAAAGCAGCATCACGCTGTACGGTCTGATCTCGGCCGGTGTCGGGTTCGCGACGAACCAGGGCGGCAAGAATGCATGGCAGGCGCTGTCCGGCACGAACCAGAACCCGCGCTGGGGGCTGAAGGGCAAGGAGGATCTCGGGCAAGGGCTGTCCGCGGTCTTCCAGCTCGAGAACGGCTTCAACGTGATGACGGGCACGGCCGCGCAGAACGGCCGCGAGTTCGGGCGCATGGCGTACGTCGGCCTGGCCGACCGCACCTACGGCTCGCTGACGTTCGGTCGCCAGTACGACGCGATCCACGACTACATCGGGCCCGTGATCATCGCGAGCAACGGCGTGAACATCGGCGACAACGACAACGGCTACAACGACATCCGCGTGCAGCACTCGGTGAAGTACGTGAGCCCCGTCTACTACGGGCTGAAGTTCACCGCGCTGTACGGCTTCAGCAATGCGACCGGTTTCGCGAACAACAGCGCGTACAGCTTCGGGCTCGGCTATGAGCGTGGCCCGCTGCGCTGGAGCGCGGTCTATGCGCAGTACAACCATCCTTACAGCGCGACGAACCAGGACGGCGCGATCGCGAACGACTACGCGTCGCCGCTGCTGATCTTCAGCAAGAGCGCGATGACGCCGGCCGCGTATGCGAGCCGGCAGCGGATCGCGGGCACGGGCGGCTTCTACACGATCGGCCGCGCGCAGTTCGCCGCGATGTTCACCGACGTGCGCTACGATTACCTCGACAATTCGCATCTGCACCTGCAGAACCTGGGCGTGAACGTCGTCTACACGATGACGCCGCAGCTCTTTCTCGGCGCGGCGTATGCATTCACGAACGGCAAGTACGACGTGATCGACAAGCGTCCGAAATGGCACCAGGTGAACCTGCAGGCCGACTACTTCCTGTCCAAACGCACCGACGTCGCGCTGACGGTGATCGCGCAGCAGGCGGCCGGCGACGCGGATCATGCGCAGATCTTCGCGTATGCGCGTTCGACCGGCACGCGCCAGATGATGGCGACGCTCGGCGTCCGGCACGTCTTCTGAGCACCGACCATGACCCATCCGATCGCATCCCGCCGCACCTTCCTGAAACTGTCGGCCGCGCTGGCCGGCACCGCGCTGCTGCCCGAAACGGGCGCGTTCGCGGCCGGCGGCGACGCCGCCCGCCGCACGGTGATCATCGATACCGATCCGGGGCAGGACGACGCCATCGCGATCCTGTTCGCGCTCGGCGCGCAGGACCGGCTCGACGTGCGCGCGCTGACGGCCGTGGCGGGCAACGTGCCGCTCGACCTCACCGAACGCAATGCGCGGATCATCCGCGACTGGGCTGGCCGCACGAAGACGCTGCCGGTGTACGCGGGCTGCCCGCGCCCGCTCGTGCGCGACCTCGTGACGGCCGCGAACGTGCATGGCAAGACGGGGCTCGAAGGCGTCGAACTGCACGCGCCGCGCGCGCCGCTCGCCGCCGGTCACGCGGTGTCGTACCTCGTCGATACGCTGAGCCGCGCGGCGCCGAACAGCGTGACGCTGTGCGCGCTCGGCCCGCTGACCAACATCGCGACCGCGCTGGTCGAGGCGCCGCAGATTCGCGCCGCGCTGCGCGACATCGTGCTGATGGGCGGTGCGTTCTTCGAGCGCGGCAACATCACGCCGGCCGCCGAGTTCAACATCTACGTCGATCCGCAGGCGGCCGACGTCGTGTTCGGCAGCGGCGTGCCGATCGTCGTGCTGCCGCGCGACGTCGCGGTGAAGGCGCCGATCACGCCGGCGCGGGTCGCGCCGTTCCGCGCGCTCGGCAACCGCTGCGGCGCGATCGTCGCGGACATCATGGAAGCGGAACTGGCCTACAACAAGAAGCGGCGCGGGATCGACGACGCGCCGATGTACGACCCGACGGCCGTCGGCTATCTCGTCGACCCGACGCTGTTCGGCGGACGCAAGGTGAACGTGGTGGTCGAGACGACCGGGCAGTGGACGCTCGGCGAGACGATCGTCGACTGGAACGGGCGCAGCGGCCGTGCGGCGAACGCGACGTGGATCAACGAGGTCGACGCGGACCGCTTCTACGCGACGCTCGTCGAGCGCATCGCGAAGCTGCCCTGAACGCGCGCGGCAAATGCGGCAAGCGCGGCGGACGCGGCATCAGATGTGCTTCGCAATCCACTCGCGGCACGCGCGCACGTGCGGGCCGCGATCGTCGGCGGCGAGCGAGATCAGCGAGATCGCACGTGTGACGCGCGGTTTGTCGACACGCAGCGCGACGAGCTCGGGATCGTGCAGATGCATCGTGTAGAGGCTCGGCAGCACGGCGGTCGCGAGACCGTTGCGCGCGAGCGCGTAGAGCGGCTCGGTGTATTCCATCCGGTACGTGACGTTCAGGCGCAGCTTCCCGGCGCCGCCGGTGCGATGCAGCGATTCGCTGACGCTGCCGCGCACGAACACCGCGAGTTCGCGATCGACGAGCTTCGCCCACGTGACGCTCTTCGCGCGGGCGAGCGGATCGTCGTGCCGCACGACGATCACGATCTCGTCCTCGAACAGTTGCTGGTAGCGCAGCGTGCCGTCGTCGCTATCGGGTTCGCGCACGCCGATGCCGAGATCCGCGACGCCGTCGCGCACCGCTTCGACGAGCGCGCTGTTCGGCAAATCGGTCAGCGTGAAGCGCAGCGTCGGGTGCGTGCCGCGCAGTGCGTTGAGCGCGGGCAGCAGGCGGCCCGCGACCGACGGAATGAACGCGATGCGCACGGTCTGGATGCGTTCGCCGATGAGCCGCGTCATGTCGTCGAAGGTGCCGCGCGCCTGGTTGAGCAGGCGTTCGGCGAGCGGCAGCACGGCTTCGCCCGCGGTGGTGAGCGTGAGGCGATGCGCGGTGCGCGCGAACAGGCGGCCGCCGAGCAGGAATTCGATCTGGCGGATCGACGCGGTGAGCGCGGGCTGCGTGAGCGACAGCGCCTGCGCGGCCTGCGTGAAGCTGCGTGCGTGCGCAAGGACTACGAAGTGCTGGACTTGCCGCAGCGTGAGCGCGGGCAGCAGCGACGAGCGGTCGGACATCGGGCAATGACGGTCGGGAAGCGGTACGCGGCAGTATAAGACCGCGCCGCACGAATCGACACAGGACAATATTCGGAATCACAGGAGAACCACCATGTCAGCGACTGACACGATGCCGGCACGTGCGCCGGCCAACTGGCTCGAACGCCGCTTCGCGCTCGCCGCGCGCGGCACGAGCGTGCGCACCGAGACGATCGCGGGCGTCACGTCGTTCCTCGCGGCCGCGTACCTGCTCGTCGTGATCCCGTCGCTGCTCGCGACGGGCGGAATGGAGCGCGGCGCGGCGACCACCGCGACGATCGTCGTGTTCGTGCTGTTCACCACGCTGATGGGGCTCTACGCGAACCTGCCGTTCCTCGTCGGCCCCGGTATCGGCGGCTCGGTGATCATCGGCGTGACGCTCGCGACGACCGAGCACGTCGGCTGGCAGACGGGCCTCGGCATCGCGTGCGTGTCGGGCGTGCTGTTCTTCCTGCTGACGATCCTCGGCGCGCGCGGCGTCGTGGTGCGGCTGATTCCGGTGCAGATCAAGCTCGGGCTCGGCGCGTCGATCGGGCTGTTCGTCACGATGCTCGGGCTGCGCAATGCGGGGATGGTCGTCGCGAACGCGAAGACCAACGCGTTCGCGCTCGGCGACTTCTCGCGGCCGGGCGCGCTGGTCGCGCTGATCGGCCTCGCGGTGGCGATCGTGCTGCAGGCGCGCAAGGTGCCCGGCGCGATCCTGATCGCGATCCTCGTCGCGGCCGCGGCCGGCGTGCCGCTCGGCGTCACGCACCTGCCGGCGTCGTTCGTGTCGCTGCCGCACAGCATCGCGCCGATCGCGTTCAAGCTCGATATCGGCAGCGCGTTGAGCCTGGCCGCCGCGCCGTACCTGTTCGCGTTCTTCGCGGCGGAATTCTTCTCGACGCTCGGCACCGCGCTCGCGGTCGGCGCGAAGGCGAACCTGCTCGACGAACAGGGCAACCTGCCGGACATCAACCGGCCGTTCCTCGTCGATTCGCTCGCCGCGACGCTCGGGCCCGTGTTCGGCATTCCGGCGCTGACCGCGCTGATCGAATCGGCGGCGGGCGTCGAAGCCGGCGGCCGCAGCGGGTTGTCGTCGCTGGCTGCCGCCGTGCTGTTCGCCGCGATGCTGCTGTTCGTGCCGGTCGCGCTCGCGATCCCGAAGGAGGCGACCGCGCCGGCGCTGATCCTGATCGGGCTGTCGATGTTCGCGACGATCCGCCATACGCATTTCGACGACTTCACCGATGCGCTGCCCGTGATGTCGATGGTGCTGCTCACGCTGATGTCGAACAGCTTCGGCACCGGCATTGCAGGCGGGCTGCTGTGCTACGTGCTCGTCAAGCTGCTGGCCGGCCGCTGGCGCGACGTGTCGTGGGGGCTCGTCGTGCTTGCGATTCCGCTCGGCTATTACTTCTGGACCGTCGTGAAGCCGCACTGAGAGACGGCTTCGCCACGCATCGCACTACCGAAAAAGAGACTGAGATGAAGGGAACACCAGGCAACGTCCCGGCCGCGCGCACGGGCATCGACATCACGCCGGCCCATCGGGCCTTCTTCCACGCGCTGCCGAAGGTCGAGCTGCACTGCCATCTGCTCGGCGCGGTGCGGCACGACACGTTCGTCGCGCTGGCCGAACGCAGCGGCGCACCGATCGAGCGGACGGAGATCGACGCGTTCTACGCGCGCGGCGAGAAGCCGGTCGGCGTGCTGCACGTGCTGCGTGCGCTCGACAAGTATCTGCTGACGCAACCCGACGACCTGCGCCGAATCGCATACGAGTATCTGGAAGACGCGGCCGCGCACAACGTGCGGCATGCGGAATTCTTCTGGAATCCGACGGGAACGGTGCGCGTGTCGGGCATCGCGTATGCGGACGCGCAGGCCGCGATCGTGACGGCGATCCGCGATGCCGCGCGCGATTTCGGGATCGGCGCGCGCCTGATTCCGAGCATCGATCGCGAGCAGGACCCCGACGAAGCGGTTGAGATCGTCGAGTGGATGAAGGCGAATCGCGCGGACGAAGTCGCGGGGCTCGGCATCGACTATCGCGAGAACGACCGGCCACCCGAACTGTTCTGGAAGGCGTACCGCAATGCACGCGCGGCCGGCTTTCGCACGACCGCGCATGCGGGCGAGTTCGGGATGCCGTGGCGCAACGTCGAGACGGCCGTCGATCTGTTGCAGGTCGACCGCGTCGATCACGGCTATACGGTCGTCGACAACCCCGAGCTGTGCGCGCGCTACGCGGAGCGCGGGATCGTGTTTACCGTCGTGCCGACCAATTCGTACTACCTGCGCACGCTGCCGCCGGAGCAATGGGCCGAGCTGCATCCGATGCGCAAGATGCCGGGCCTCGGATTGAAGATTCATCCGAATACCGACGATCCGACGTTGCACAAGGTCAATCCGGCCGAGGCGTGGGAACTGATGTTCAGTCATTTCGGCTTTACCGTCGCCGACCTGAAGCAGTTCATGCTGAACGGGATCGACGGCGCGTGGGTCGACGACGCGACGAAGGCGGCGTGGCGTGCCGCGTGGGCGCCGGAGTTCGATGCGCTTGCTGCATCGCTCGCGGCGGGCTGAGCCAGACTGGCACACGCCGCTTGTGTTCGCTATATTGGCGTCCGGCAGCACCCTGTCGTGGCGCCGCCGCCGTGCGCGCCCGCGCCGGCATTCCAATAGCAATTCGAACCTGAGAGGCTCCACCGTGCGTATTCCCGCTTTCTGTCTGATGTTGTTCGTCTCGCTGTCCGCGCGAGCCGGCACCGCCTGCGATGCGTTACTCGGCGATTACGCGCCGGCCGCCGGCAAGCCCGCGACGATGCGGGTCGAGAAGGTGGGGAGCGACATCGTGCTGCGCGCGCGTGAAGCCGGGCGCTGGAGCGTCGATACGGCGCCGGCGCACGTGGCTGAACTCGATATGGACGGTCCGGAGAAGCCGCCTGCCGACGCATGCGTGCTGGAGGTGCCGGGCGGCCAGATCATCAGGATGCCGATCGGGACACCGTACCAGGTCACGTCCATCACGGGCAACGGCTTCACGACGAAGCGTTCGACCACCGGCGTCCTGCTGCTGATGACGCAAGGCTTCCAGGTCGACGGCATCGAGCTGTATCGGGTCGCGCGCAGCGGCGCTTCGCCGTCGGCGCCGTGAAGGCCGTTGCCGCGCGCGGACGGCACCGTGCTGCACCCGCCGCATTACACGCGGCTCGGCGACGCTGCGCTGTTCGATGACGATCGCGACGGCGTGCCCGTGTGGCTGTACGCGGACGGGCACATGATGACGACGCCTCGGTAGCCCGGCGCGCAGCCACCCCGATCAGCGAAAGAACCTCAACCAGTCGAACAGGCCCGAATGCGGCTGCGCGCGCCGCCTCGGCGCCGGTGCGCTGCGCGGCCGGAAGTCGGGCGAGAACTGCACGTGCGGATCGATCGCCTGCGCGCGCAACGCCGCATCGTAGAACGACCCGACGATCGGCAGCGCGCTGTGCGCGCCCGCGCCCCAGTAGTCGCTGCGCAGCGTCACGCTGCCGTCGTCGAAGCCGACCCACGCGCCGGCCACGAGTTGCGGATGCATCAGGATGAACCAGCCGTCGGTGTTGTCCTGCGTCGTGCCGGTCTTGCCCGCGACGTCGATGCGAATCCCGTAGCGCGAGCGGATGTCCGCGCCGGTCCCGTAATCGACGACGCCGCGCATCGCGTCGACGAGCGTCTGCGCGGCGGCCTCCGGCAACGCGCGCTCCGGCGGCGCGCTGCCGAACGCGGCGAGCACCTTGCCGTCGCGATCCTCGATGCGCGTGATCGTCCGCGGTGCGACGTACACGCCGCGGTTCGCGATCGTGCCGTACGCGGACACCATCTCTTTCAGCGTGACCGGGCTCGTGCCGAGCGCGAGTGACGGCACCGCGTCGAGCGGGCTGTCGCGCACCCCCATCGCACGGGCGAGCTGCGCGACCTTCGCGGCGCCTTCGCGCTGCATGACCTGCGCGGTGATGCGGTTGCGCGACAGCGCCAGCCCGTCGCGCAGGGTCATCGGCTCGCCGGTCGGTGGTTCCGCATCGGTCGGCCGCCACACGGCGCGGCCGTCGATCGGGATCGCGACGGGGCGGTCGACGAACGTGTCACCCGGCCGCATCCCGTCCGCGAACGCGGCGCCATAGACGAACGGCTTGAACGTCGAACCCGGCTGGCGCCGCGCCTGCGCGACGTGATCGAACGGCGCGCTGCCGAAATCGGGGCTGCCGACCCACGCGCGGATCGCGCCGTTGCGCGGATCGATCGCGACGAAGCCGGCTTGCACCTGCGTCTTGCGCTCGCACAGCGCCCGCATGAATTCGCGATTCGCGCCGAGCTGCTTCAGCGCAACCACGTCGGCGAGCCCCGTGTCGCGCGCCTGGCGATACTCGGGCGTCTGGCGCATGAAGCCGCGGAACAGGTCGTTGCGCAGCCCGCAGCCGGACGGCCCGCGCCAGGCGCCGTCGGCGATCGCCTGCAGCCGTTCGGTCTGCCGCGTCAGCGCCTGCGTGGCCATGTCCTGCAGCCGCGCATCGAGCGTCGTGCGCACGACGAGGCCGTCCGCGTAGAGATCGTAGTTGTTGCGGTCGGCCCACGCGATCAGCCACTTGCGCAGTTGCACCGCGAAATGCGGCGCGAGGCCCGGCTGCGCCGTCTGCGGTTCGAAATCGACGCGCAGCGGCTGGCGCTGCAGCTTCGCGAGCTGCCGCGGCGACAGCATGCCCATCTGCGCCATCCGGCCGAGCACGATGTTGCGCCGCTGGACCGCGCGTTCCGGGTTCAGCACCGGGTTGTAATAGCTGTTGCCCTTCAGCATCCCGACGAGCGTCGCGCTCTCCGCGATGTCGAGCTGGTTCGCCGACTTGCCGAAGTAGGTGCGTGCGGCCATTTCGACGCCGTACGCGTTGTACAGGAACGGCACGGTATTCAGATAGGTTTCGAGGATCTCGTCCTTGCTGTACACCGCTTCGATCTTGAACGCGGTGATCAGCTCCTTCACCTTGCGCGTGAGCGTCGGCGCGCGGCCGATTTCGTCCGGATACAGGTTGCGCGCGAGCTGTTGCGTGATCGTCGAGCCGCCCTGGCGGCTGCCCGAGAACGTATGCAGGCCGGCCGCGAGCGTGCGGCGCAAGTCGATGCCGTGATGTGAATAGAAGCGGTGATCCTCGGTCGCGATCAGCGCGTCGACCATGTGCGGCGAGATCTGCCTGAGCGGCACCCATTCGCGGTTCACGGGCCGGAACTCGGCGATCAGCTGGCCGTCGGCCGACAGCACGCGCGCGGGGCGGTCGATGCGCGCCTTGCGGATGTCGCCGATGCTCGGCGTGAACGGAACGAACGCGAGCAGGACCAGCAGGCCCAGCACCGGGATCGCGGCGAACGTCAGCGCCACGCCGCGCCGGGTCGGATGGCGCAGACGATGCAGCGCGCCGGCGCCCAGCGCACCGAGGCGCGTGCGGCAGGCGGCGACGAATGGCGCGACACGGGCGCGGCAACGGAGCCACGCGTCTCGGAGCAACGGCACGAAGCGATTCAAGGCGGCAGGGGCGCGGAAGGAAGACGCGCGATCCTAGCAAACGGAACCCGCGCGCCGGCGGCCGAAACGGCCGTTTGCTTGCAGGATTTACAGACGATTACGTTTGTTGCCCGCCGACAACCTTTTACCGCCCGTGGGGCCGCGATTCCACCGACGAAACCACGTCCGCGAGCCGCTGCGCGGCCGCTTCCATCTGCGCGCGGCCGAATCCGCCGAAGCCGAGCACCAGCCCGGGGCGCGCGGTGCCGGGCGCGAACATCGGCGACACCGCGCGCACCGCGACACCGGCCCGGGCGGCGCGCGCGACCACGTCGAGATCGTCGATGCCGGCCGCGAGCCACAGCACGACGTGCATTCCCTGGTCGCCCGGCTGCACCCACGCGCGCTCGCGCGGCAGTCGCGCGCCGAGCGTGTCGATCAGCAGCGCGCGCTGTTCCGCATAGACGCCGCGCACGCGGCGGATGTGGCGGTCGAGATGGCCGTCGGCGATGAACGCGGCGAGTACGTGTTGATCGGCGGTCGGCGCGTGGCGGTCCATCAGTACGCGCGCGCCGCAGAACGCCGGCACGAGATCGTCGGGCGCGATCACGTAGCCGAGCCGCAGCGATGGAAACAGGATCTTGCTGAAGGTGCCGAGATAGATCACGCGATCGGGCGCGAGGCCTTGCAGCGACGGGAACGGATACCCTTCGTAGCGCAATTCGCTGTCGTAGTCGTCCTCGACGACCCATGCGCGGTGCGTGCGCCCCCACGCGAGCAGCGCATTGCGGCGCGCCATGCTCAACGGCATGCCGAGCGGGTACTGGTGTGACGGCGTGACGAACGCGGCGCGCGCATCGGGTGCGAGCCGGATGCCGGCGTCGACGTCGAGGCCGTCGGCGTCGACCGGCACGCGCACCATCGCGTCGCGCCGCCCGGTGCTTTCGAGCAGCGCGGTGATGCCGCGGTAGGCCGGATTCTCGACCCACGCGCGGTCGGTGTCGCCGAGCAGCACCTGGCTCGCGAGATGCAGCCCCTGCTGCGTGCCGCTCGTGATCACGACCTGGCCGGCATCGCAGCGCACCGAGCGCGACCGGCGCACGTAGTCGGCGATCGCTTCGCGCAGCGGCAGCGCGCCTTGCGGATCGGCATAGCCGGACGGCGCGCCGGCGCCGCGGGCGCGCAGGCGATTGCCGAGCCGGCGCCAGATGTCGTCGGGCGCGGTGAGGCCGAGCGGCACCGAGATCGCGAACGGCATCGCCGGCAGCGGGTTGAATTCGTCGGCAAGCCGCGCGAAGGCGGCGGCGGGTTCGGGCAGGGCGTCGCGTACCGGGCGTTGATGGCGGGTGGGT
>NZ_JACCQB010000067.1:0-35042 GCF_015712265.1 Burkholderia sp. 9777_1386
TAGTGGCTGTGCTTCTTGCGCAGCCCCTGTTCACCATGCTCGCGATAGCTCGCCACCCAACGTCGCACCATCGTCCTGCCCACTCCGTAACGGTGAGCAAGTGTCTTGGTGCCGGCCTCTCCAGCCACGTACGCCTGAACCACTCGACGCCGAAAACGTTCGTCGTACTTCGTCATGAAAAACACCCCAAAGGTTGGATCTAGTCCAACTTTTGGGGTGCAGTTCAGATGCGGCCGGTTTGCTTTTGGGGAAGCGAAAACGCCGGAGGCGCGCCGGCCGTCAGCCGGCCGGCGCGGGAAAGAACCGCCCCAGTTCGCGCGCGAGTTCGTTGAGCACCGCCATCTCCTGCTGCGAGATCTTGCGCGCGGGTTGCGCGCCGGCCCAGTCGCCGTACAGCAGCGCGACGGTCGTCGTGCCGACCCGCACGGGCAGCAGCACGAACGCGCGCGTGTCGTCGAACGCGTCGAGATACCACGCGGGCAGGCGCTTCACCATCTTCGGCTCCTGCGCCTGCTCGATGAAGATGCCGACCGAGTTCGTGATCGCGAGATGAAACACGTCCGGCTCGAAGCGCTCGTCGAAGCGTAGCCGGTCGAGCGTCGTATCGACGCCGGGGCCGAAGCCGAGGCGCGCGGCGAACGTGCCGTCGTCGTGACGCACGAACATCACGGTGCGCGTGAACGCGAGGCCGGCCAGCAGGCTTTCCGACGCGAGCGCGAGCACCGGCGTCAGCACGTGCTCGGACGGCAGCGCGCGCAGGTCGGCCAGGCCGGCTTCGAGGCAGGCCTCGGGTTCGGCCTGCGCGCGTGCGATCGCATCGGCGTTCGCACGCAGCTCGACGATCTCGCGCATCACGGTGTCGCTCGCTTCCTCGCGCGCGAGGCGCTCGGCGATCTCGACGAGCGCCTCGGATTCCATGTCCAGCTCGGCGCCGTAGTGCTGCGCGAGCGCCGCGATGCGCGCGTCGCGCTGCGGGCTGGCGGGCATGACGAGCGCGCCGGCGACGTCGGTCGAACAGCGACTGACCGCGCGCAGCCAGCGGATGCGCTCGGCCGGGCCGTCGTCGGCGGCCGGCTCCGGGTGGCGGGCGTCATCGTCTTCGTCGTCGAACGCGTCGGCATGCGCCGCGTGATCGTCGTCGGCCATCCCGGCGCGGATCACGTCGGGAAGCCGCCAGCGCGCGGCCGCCTCGAGGCCGATCTCGTCGAAGCCGACGCCGAGCACGTCGACGCAGGCCGCCGATTCGTCGCCGTTCAGCTCGGCCGCGCGGCGCCGGATGCGGTCCCACTCGCTGTCGAGATAGCAGACCACCAGCAGCTTGCCGACCTGGCGCATCAGCGTGCAGACGACGGCTTCCTCGCCCGAGCGCAGTTCGGCGCGCTCGGTGAGCTTGCGCGCGACGCAGCCGGACAGCAGCGCGCGGTTCAGCTCCAGCTTCGCGTCGATGCGCCGCGGCGTGCTCTGGTGGAAATGGTCGACGAGCTTCAGCCCGACCACGAGATGGCCGACGGCGTCCATGCCGAGCACCATCAGGGCGCGGGTCACGGTGGTGATGTTGCCGCCGAACGCCATGTACATCGCGGAGTTCGCGAGCCGCAACACTTTCTGCGTGAGCGCGAAGTCCGACAGCACGACGCGCACGAGCGCGGTGAAGTCGAGGTCGTCGTTCTTCATCGCGGCCATCGTCGCGCGCAGCGATTCCGACAGCAGCGGGAAATCGCCCCGTTCGTTCATCCGGGCCCACAGCTTGTCGAGCAGCGCGGTGCGGGGCAGGTATTCGGTGGTTGACATACGGATCTGTCCGGTTCGCCGCGCGTCAGGCGGCGGCGTGCAGGTGCAGCTGCTGCGCCTCGAAGCGCCGCGCGAGCTCCTCGGACGGCAGCGCCTGGCAGACGAGCCAGCCCTGGATGTGATTGCAGCCCATCTCCGTCAGCAGCTCGCGCTGCGCCTCGGTCTCGACGCCTTCGGCGACGAGCTCGAGATCCAGTGTCTGCGCGAGGCCGACCACCGCCGACACGATCGCGCGATCGTTGCGCGACGTCAGCAGGTTCTCGACGAAACTGCGGTCGATCTTCAGCTTCGCGAGCGGGAAGCGCTGCAGATAGGCGAGGCTCGAATAGCCGGTGCCGAAATCGTCGATCGCGAAGCGGATGCCGAGATCGGTCAGCTCCTCGAGCAGCACCTTCGCGTGCGCGGGGTCGTGCATCAGCAGGCTTTCGGTGATTTCGAGCACGATGCGGCGTGGGTCGATGCCCGTCAGCGCGATCGCCTCGCGCACGCTCTGCGTGAAGCGCGGATCGCGGAACTGCTGCGGCGACACGTTGACCGCCACGTATTGCAGCGCGAGCCCCTGGCCGTCCCAGGCGACGAGCTGCATGCACGCGGCCTTGAGCACCCAGTTGCCGAGGTAGTTGATCAGGCCGATCGATTCGGCGAGCGGGATGAAGGTGGCCGGCGGCACGAGGCCGTGCACCGGATGGCGCCAGCGGATCAGCGCCTCGACGCCGACCACCGCGCCCGACTGGCTGCGCGTGATCGGCTGGAAATGGAGCGAAAACTCGCCGTTGCGCACGCCGTCGTACAGGTCGGCTTCGAGCTTGAGGCGTTCGGCGTCGGCCGGATCGTCGACGGGCGCATGGAACGCGAGCGCGTTGCCGCCCGACGCCTTCGCCTGCGAGAGCGCGTGGTCGGCGCGGCGCAGCAGCGGGCTGTGGTGCTGCGCCCGATGCGGCGCGGCACGTTCGTCGGGGTAGAGCGCGATGCCGATGCTCGCGGACAGGTGCACGGTCTGCCCGTGGTACACGTAGGGCTCGCGCACCGCGGCCTGCAGCCGGCGCGCGAGCGCGTCGGCGGCCTGGCTCGCCTGTGCGCGGTCCGGTGCGTTCAGCACGACCGCGAACTTGTCGCTCGCGACGCGCGCGAGCCGTTCGTTCGGCGTGACGAGCGCCTTCAGCCGCTGCGCGGTCTCGCGCAGCAGCGTGTCGCCCGCGTCGTAGCCGAGCGCGCGGTTGATCCGCTGGTAGTCGTCGAGGTCGAGCAGCAGCAGCGCCGCGCAGGTGCCGTGCTCGTCGGCGGTCTGCTGCGCGCGCATCAGCGCCGGCACGAGCGCGGACAGGTTGTCGAGGCCCGTCATCGGGTCGTGGTGCATTTCGTACGTGAGGCGTGCCTCGAGCGCGCGCCACGACGACACGTCGAACGCCGCGATCGCGAAGCCGTCGACGCCGTGGTGGCGGCTCTTGAACGCGCGGATCTCGACGTCCAGCGGGTAGGTGAGCGACTTGACGATGCACATCGTCGCCTTCTCGACCTGGCCGGAACGGGCGGCGCGTGCAAGCAGCCCTTCGAGCGCCGGGGTATCCTGTTCGGCGATCAGGTCGCGCAGCGTCAGCGTGTGCAGGTAGTCGCGGTGGTAGCCGATGAAGCGCAGGCTGGCGTCGGACACATACAGAAAGCGCAGCTCGCGGTCGACATGGGCGAGGAAATCCACCGTGCCGACCGTCTGTTCCAGCCAGTTGCGCACGGAATCGTCGCGGCGCGGCGCGACGGCGCGCGCGGGCATCAGCGCGCCGCCCGACCGAGCGAAGCGGCGCAGCGTATGCAAGGCGCTGCGCCAGGAGCCCTTGCGTGACGTCTGTTTCCTGTTGGCTTCCATGTTTCTCGCTGACGTGAAGGGCTGGAACCGGTTGTCCGGAAGGAATAACGGCAGACTGTCAGAAATCTTTAACGGGCCGGCCGCGCGCGGGGCTGTCGCGGTCCGGATCAACGAGGCAGGTGTTCGTCAGGCGAACGCCTGAGGGGCCTGCATCGAGGCTGACTTTATAAGAAATGAGGACGCAGATGAAGCGAAAACTGTTGCTGGGCGCCATGGCGGCGCTGATGGCCGGCCATGCGCTGCTGGCGCAGGCGGAACTGAAGCCGGGCGCCGCGGCGCCCGATTTCACGACGCAGGCGTCGCTGGGCGGCAAGACTTACACGTACTCGCTCGCGGACGCGCTGAAGCAGGGGCCGGTCGTGCTGTATTTCTATCCGGCGGCGTTCACGAAGGGTTGCACGATCGAGGCGCATGCGTTCGCGGACGCGGTCGACCGTTACAAGGCTTACGGCGCGACGGTGATCGGCGTGTCGGCCGACAACATCGACACGCTGACGAAGTTCTCGGTGAGCGAGTGCCGGAGCAAATTCCCGGTCGCGGCCGACCCGGACGCGAAGATCATCCGCGAATACGACGCGAAGCTGCCGGCGCTCGACCGGGCGAACCGCGTGTCCTACGTGATTTCGCCGGAAGGGAAGATTCTCTACGAATACACGAGCCTGTCGCCCGACAAGCATGTCGAGAACACGCTTGCCGCCGTGAAGGCGTGGGCCGACGCGCATCCGAAGCAGTAAGCGGCTGCCCCGCGCATGAAAACGGCCCGTCGTGCGGGCCGCGGGCACGGGCATGCGCCGCCTGCCGGCGGCGCGCAACGGGCCGTCATGCGCGCAACGCCTGCTCGATCGGCACGCTGCCGCCGACGAAGCCGACGATCTTGCGCGAAATGCCGAGCTTGATCGCCTCGATCGCGGCCCATGCCACGTCCTGGCGCGACACGGGCGGCGCGGGATCGAGCCACGTATCGGTCAGCGCGATCTTGCCGACGCCCGGATCGTCGGTGAGCGGGCCCGGGCGCAGGATCACGTAGTCGACGCCCGATGCGATCACGCGGTCGTCGCCTTCGCGCTTCATCTGCGAATAGTGGTGCAGCGCGTCCGGCCCCTGCTCGGGCCGGTACGCGGACAGCGAGCTGACCACCACGAGCTTCTGTGCGTTGTAGGCGAGCGCGTAGTCGGCCGCGCGGGCCACCGCGTCGCGGTCGACCTGCTCCTCTTCGGTCGCGCCGTCCGATTCGGCCGAGCCGGCCGCGTAGATCACGTGCGTGATGCCCTGGAAAGCGTGCGAGAAATCGTTCGTCAGATCGGCCTCGACGACCCGTGCGCCCGCCAGCGCATAGCCGTGCCGGCGCACGAGCGCCGTGACCTCGAACTCCGGCTGCTTGAGCAGCAGATCCGCGCAGGCCTGGCCCGTCCGGCCGGTCGCGCCAATCAGCAGTACCTTCGTCGTCATGAAACCGCTCCTTGCTCGATGCGTCATCCATCCAGATAGGGACGGACGACCGATAACTCAAGTGTAATGTCGAATTGACCCGGCGGCGGGCGCGTAATAAGGGGCGTACCGGCATCGGGCGTACCGGCGTCGGGCATACCGGCAGTCGGGCGTACCGGCGTCGGGCATACCGGCAGTCGGGCGTACCGGCTCCCGGCGCACCGGCATGCGCGGCCGGGTCATTCATTCACATGGATGCGGGAATGACGCGCCGACCGGCTATCATGTGCGCGATGCATTTTTCGCCGCCACGTGTGAATAACGCGGCGGCCCACCGGTTGGAGTACACATGGCATTACCCCTGGACAACGTCAGCATGGCCGTGTTCTGCGACTTCGAGAACGTCGCGCTCGGCGTGCGCGACGCGAAGTACGAGAAATTCGACATCAAGCCCGTGCTGGAGCGCCTGCTGCTCAAAGGCAGCATCGTCGTGAAGAAGGCCTATTGCGACTGGGATCGCTACAAGGGCTTCAAGGCGTCGATGCACGAAGCGAGCTTCGAGCTGATCGAGATTCCGCACGTGCGCCAGTCGGGCAAGAATTCGGCCGACATCCGGCTCGTCGTGGACGCGCTCGACCTCTGCTACACGAAGTCGCACGTCGATACGTTCGTGATCATCAGCGGCGATTCGGATTTTTCGCCGCTCGTGTCGAAGCTGCGCGAGAACGCGAAGAAGGTGATCGGCGTCGGCGTGAAGAAATCGACGTCGGACCTGCTGGTCGCGAACTGCGACGAATTCATCTTCTACGACGATCTGGTGCGCGAGCAGCAGCGTGCGCTCGCGAAGCGCGAACAGCAGCAGCGCGCGGGCAACGGCGGCGCGAAGCGGCCGGACGAGCCGTCGCGCAAGCACGACATGGACGCGCGCAAGGCCGAGGCGATCGCGCTGGCGGTCGAGACCTTCGACGCGCTCGCGTCGGAGCGCGACGACGTCGGCAAGATCTGGGCGTCGGTGCTCAAGAGCGCGATCAAGCGCCGCAAGCCGGATTTCAACGAGTCGTATTACGGGTTCCGCGCGTTCGGCAACCTGCTGGACGAGGCGCAGGCGCGCGGCCTGCTCGAAGTGGGGCGCGACGACAAGTCGGGCGCGTTCGTGTCGCGGGCCCGCCAGTCGGCGGCCGCCGAGCACGTTGCGGCGGGTGGTGAGGGCGGCGCGGCGCACCACGGCGGCCACCATGGCACACGGGCGGCGGAGCCGGTACCGGCCGGCCGCGAGGCGCGCCGTCGCGGGCAGCGGGCGGAATCGGTCGTTCACGAAAGCGTGCAGGTCGAGGCGGAAGACGCGGAACTTGCCGAGGTCGCCGACGCGGCGCCGGCCGACACGCCCGAGACACCCGAAGCACCCGCGGTGGCCGACGCGCACGGCGACGCGAAGGATGGCCGCAAGCGTGCGCGCAAGAGCGCGGCGAAGAAGACCGGCGCGAAGAAGGGCGCGGCCGCGAAGGCCGCCGGTCGCCACGCGGCCGGCAAGGCGGACACCGCCGCGCAGGGCGACACGACGCATGGCGGCGATGCGCACGCGCACGGCCAGCATGCGGACGAACCGCATCGCGACGCGGCGCATGACGAGCGGCACGCCGAGCCGGCGCCTCGCGCTTCCGGCGCTCGGGACGACGCCGCGCAACCGTCGCACGGCGTGGCGCCGGTCGAAGCAACCGTCGACGCGACTCCCGAAGCACCGGCTGCCGCCAAGCCGAAGAAGCCGGCCCGCAAGGCGGCGCCGCGCGCGCGTCGTCCGCGCAAGACGACGGCCGCCGCCGAGTAACGGCAGCCGGCGGCAGCCGGGGGCAGTCGCCCGGGTTTCGTCCGCAACCGGGCGACACCCGCGCCGTCCGGGCCGGCGCCATGCCGGCCTGTTGCGCTAGCCGTTCAGCACGTACGGCTGCGTCATCACTTCGAGGAAGTGACCGTCCGGGTCGTCGAAGTAGACGCCGCGTCCGCCGTTGTGGCGGTAGATGTCACCGGCTTGCCGCTTCGCCGGATCGGCCCAGTGCGGCAACCCGCGTTCGCGAAGGCGCGCGAGCACGCGATCGAAGCCGGCCTCGTCGATCAGGAACGCGTAATGCTGCGACCGGATTTCCCCCGCCTGTTCGTAAAAATCGAGCGACACGCCATTGTCGAGCGCGACGACCAGCATCGCGCCGAACGGCGTCGGCGGCGGCAATTCCAGCAGTTCGGTGAGGAAGCGACTCGACGCATGCTTGTCGCGGCACCAGACGATCGTGTGGTTGAGCTGGACGTTCATGGCGGGTTCCCGGGAAGGGGACGGCGGTGGGCATGGACACACGATAGCCGATCGCGGCCCGTCCGCAAGCCGGGGCCGCGGCGAACCGGGCGGCACGCGCCATTCGTCGGCTGAAACGATCTGGACGAACGGCTACTTTTTCCGGAGCAAAGGTCATTGGCGCCGCTTTTTGCGCCGCCAAGAATTCCTGTCAAGCCATCGCCGTCATCCGCCGGATGACGAACGGGCGATGCGCAACAGGGAGACAGACGATGCGCTTCATGCTGAACGGCCAGCCGTTCGATTTCGACGGCGATCCCGATACGCCGCTCCTGTGGGTCATTCGCGACTCGGCCAGACTGACGGGCACCAAGTACGGCTGCGGCATCGGCGCGTGCGGCGCCTGCACCGTGCATCTCGACGGCGAAGCCGCGCGCGCGTGCGTGCTGCCGGCGGCGAGCGTCGCGGGCCGCGCGATCACGACGATCGAAGGGCTGTCGCACGACCGCTCGCATCCTGTGCAGCGCGCGTGGATCGAGAAGGACGTGCCGCAATGCGGCTATTGCCAGTCGGGGATGGTGATGGCGACGGCCGCGCTGCTCGCCCGCCACCGCAAGCCGACCGACGCGCAGATCGACGCGGCCGTCACGAACCTGTGCCGCTGCGCGACCTATCAACGCATTCGCGAGGCGATCCATGTCGCGGCCGGCTGACGCGGTGCGGGCGCAGCCCGTGCCGAACGCGGCGCGACGCGTGTTCCTGAAGGGCGGCGTCGCGCTGGCGGGCAGCCTGCTGCTGCCGCTGGCATTCGGCGACGTCGTGCAGGCGGCCGGCGACGGCGCGCGCTTTCGCGAGATCAACGACTGGGTTCGCGTCGACGCGGACGGCCGGACGATCATCGGCTTGTCGCAGGCGGAAGTCGGGCAGGGCGTCCATACCGGGCTGCCGCAGGTGCTGGCCGACGAGATGGATGCCGACTGGCGCAGCGTGACGGTCGAGTTCGTCACGGGACGCGACGCGTACCGGATCGATGCCGCGAACGAGGCGCCGCAGCAATTCGTCGGCGCATCGATGTCGGCGACGATGTTCTACATGCGGTTGCGGATCGCGGGGGCGCAGGCGCGCTCGGCGTTCCTGCGGGCCGGCGCCGCGCGGCTCGGCGTGCGCGACACGCAGTGCGTGACGCGCGACGGCCGCGTCATCCATCCGCCGAGCGGGCGTTCGCTGTCGTACGGCGCGCTCGTCGACGACGCGGCCAGGCTGCCGCACGATCCGCAGCCGCGCCTGAAACCGGCTTCCGCGCACACGCTGATCGGCCGTCCGCTGCACAAGCTCGACGTGCCCGCGAAGGTCGACGGCAGCGCGATCTTCGGCATCGACGTGCAGGTGCCCGACATGCTGGTCGGCGCGCTGACGATGGCGCCGACGCTGAACGGCAAGCCGAGCGCGGTGAAGAACCGCGACGCAATGCGCGCGATGCCGGGCGTGGCGGACGTCGTGGTCGCGAAGGACGCGGTGATCGTCGTCGCGCAGACCTACTGGCAGGCGAAGAAGGCGTGCGACGCGGCGGACATCGTGTGGGACGCGGGCCCGACGCCGGCATTCGACAGCACGACGATCCTCGCGCAGCGCAAGGGCGCGCTGCAGGCGGAGCACGCGGTGGTCGCGACGCAGATCGGCGAGCCCGGGCGCCATCTCGCCGAGTCCGGCAACGTCGTCGAAGCCGACTACCACACGCCGTACATCGTTCACGCGACGATGGAGCCCGTCAATGCGACCGTGCATGTGCGGGCCGGCGAGATCGAGGTCTGGGGGCCGATCCAGGGGCAGGACAAGGTGCGCTGGACGCTGTCGGCGCTGTTCGGCGTGCCGGCCGAGCGCGTGATCGTCAACACGACGTTTCTCGGCGGCAGCTTCGGCCGCAAGTACGTGCCCGATTTCGTCGTGCATGCGGCCGTCGCGTCGAAGGCGGTCGGGCGGCCCGTGAAGGTGATCCGCTCGCGCGAGGACGACATCCGTCACGGCTTCTACCGGCCGTGCGCGTCCGCGCGGTTTCGCGCGGCGCTCGGCCGCGACGGCCTGCCGGTCGCGCTGCATGCGCGCGTCGCCGGCCATTCGCTGTATGCGGCGATCAAGCGCGACCGCTACGACAAGGCGGGCGGCTGGGACGAGACGATGCTCGACGGCCTGTACGACCTTTGCTACGACGTGCCGAACCTGCTGGTCGATTCCGTCACGGTGATGCAGCCGATCCCGGTCAGCTTCATGCGCAGTGTCGGCAGCACGTCGACCGTGTTCTTCCTCGAAAGCTTCGTGAACGAGCTCGCGCATACGGTGCGGGCCGACCCGGTGCAATACCGGCGCGCGTTGCTGAAGCACGATGCGCTCGCGCTGCGCGTGCTCGATGCGACGGCCGCGCGCGCGAACTGGTTCGGCCGCGCGCCGGCCGGCCTGTCGCGCGGGGTCGCGTATTCGCTGTACACCGGGCGCGGCGGCGCATTCAGCACGTACGTCGCGGCGGTCGCCGAGGTGCGCGTGACGCGCGGCAGCGTGAGGCTCGAGCGGATCGTGTGCGGGATCGACTGCGGCCGCGCGATCAATCCGCTGCTGATTCGCGAGATGGTCGAGGGCGGCGTCGGCTTTGCGCTCACCAACACGTTCAGGAGCGAAATCACGTTCGAGCACGGCGCGGTCGTGCAGCGCAATTTCGCCGACTATCCGCTGCTCGGCCTGGCCGCGATGCCGAAGATCGAGGTGGTGATCGTCGACAGCGACCGCGATCCGCAAGGCTGCGGCGAGGTCGCGTTGCCGCCCGTCGCGCCGGCGGTGGCGGATGCGATCTGGCGCGCGACCGGCGAGCGGCCGCGTTCGATGCCGTTCGATACGCCGCTCGCGACCTGAACGACCCGATATCCCCCACCGGCCGGCGGCGCCCCGCGCGTCGCCGGTCAATAGCAAGCATAACTACACGATTGGTCTGGAGACTTCGATGAAAACCTTTCGCACGGCCGCGACGGCCGTCTCGTTCGCGGCCGCCGCCGCCGCATCGCCGGGCGCGCAGGCGCAGGGCAGCGTGACGCTGTACGGCATCGTCGACACCGGCGTGCAGTACTACAACCATGCGGCCGGCGGCGGCGCGGTCGCCGGCATGCCGTCGCTGACCGGCGAAGTGCCGTCGCGCTTCGGGTTGCGCGGCGTCGAGGCGCTCGGCGGCGGCTACCGCACGTTCTTCGTGCTCGAAAACGGCTTCGCGCTGAACTCGGGCGCGCTGAACTACGGCGGCCGCCTGTTCGGCCGGCAGGCGAACGTCGGCATCGATTCGCCGTACGGCACGCTCACGCTCGGGCGGCAGATGAACATGTCGATGCTCGTGCTGCTCAACGCCGACGTGATCGGCCCGTCGATTCATTCGATGGCCAGCTTCGACAGCTATCTGCCGAACGCGCGCAGCGACAGCGCGATCGGCTATCTCGGCCACTTCGGCGGCGTGACGCTCGGCGGTACGTACAGCACCGGGCGCGATGCGGCGGGCCCGGCCGGCCCGTCGGCCACGAACTGCGCGGGCAACGTGCCGGGCGACCCCGTCGCCTGCCGGCAATACACGATGATGGTCGCGTACGACGCGCCGCAGTTCGGCGTGGCCGCTTCGTACGACGTGATGCACGGCGGCACCGGCGCGTCGGCGCCGCTGTCTAGCCCAGGCTATACGGACACGCGCACGATCGTCGATGCGTACGTCAAGCTCGGCATCGCGAAGCTCGGCGCGGGCTGGATCCGCCGCAACACGGCGGCCGCAGCCCACAGCCAGTCGGACCTCTTTTTCGCGGGCGGCACGGTCTACGCGACGCCGGCGCTATCATTCGACGCACAGGCCGTGCGCTATCTGCTGCGCGGCCGCTACGACTCGAACCTGTTCGTCGGGCGCGCGAATTACAGCCTGTCGAAGCGCACGCTGGTCTATACGTCGGTCGGTTACATGACGAACAGCGCGTTCGGCACGTCGGCGGTGGCGGCAGGCGGCACGGTCGGCACCGGCCGCAACCAGGTCGGCGCGATGGCGGGCATCCAGCAGCGCTTCTGATGCGGCGGCGCGCTCCACGGAGACTTCGACGATGACGACCGATCTTCTCAGCGACGTGCTGACCGACCTGCGGGCCGATGCGGTCGTCACCGGACGCTTCACGCTGAGCGCGCCGTGGGCGATCCGCAAGCCGGCCGTCGCGGGCGCGCCGTTTCGCACCTGCGCGGGCAGCCCGTTCTTCCTGGCGGTCGCGGGCGCCGCGCCCGTGCACGTCGAGCCGGGCGACTTCGTGCTGCTGCCGCACGGCGACGAGCACGTGATGGCGTCGTCGCTCGACGTGCCGCCCGTGCCGTTCGACACGCTGATGGCCGACAAGGGCATCCGGCCGCGCTTCGATACGCCGCTCGAGTTCGTCGCGGGCGGCGGCGGCGCGACCAGCGAGCTCTATACGGGGATCGTCGTGTATCGCGACATCGTGCGCAGCCCGCTGTTCTCGGTGTTGCCGACGCTGATCCACGTGCGCGCCAACGATGCGGCCGTCGCGCCGTGGCTCGCGAGCACGCTGCAGAGCTTCATCCAGGAATCGATGGCGTGCCAGCCGGGCTGGGCGGTCGCCGCGACGCGCCTGGCCGACGTGCTGTTCGTGCAGCTGCTGCGCGCGCATCTGCAATCGTCGGCCAATCACACGGGCTGGCTGCGTGGCCTCACCGATCCGCAGATCGGCCGCGCGATGGCGCTGATGCATCGCGACCCGCGGCGCAACTGGCAGCTCGCGAGCCTCGCGGTCGAGGCCGGCATGTCGCGTTCGCGTTTTTGCGCGCATTTCGCCGAACTCGTCGGCGAGACGCCGATCGGTCATCTGACCGCCTACCGGATGTATCTGGCGAGCGGCGAGCTCGCGAACGGCAAGCTGCGCCTGATCGAGATCGCCGAGCGGGTCGGCTACACGTCGGAGAAGGCGTTCGCGCGCGCGTTCCATCGCTGGTCGGGGATGGCGCCGCGCCGCTATGCGCGCAACGCACGGGACCTGTATGACCTTGCACGACATGGATGACCGCGCGTTGCGCCATCGGGTGCCGGCGCTCGCGCGCGGGCTCGCGATTCTCGAAGCGGTCGCGGCCGGGCCGTCGCTCCCGACCGCCGCGGACCTGGCGACGCGGCTCGACGTGCCGCGCAACTCGATCGCGCGGTTGCTGAGGACGCTGGTCCGGCATGCGTTTCTGGTCGTCGATCCGCACGGCCGCTATCGGCCGGGGCCGGCCGCCGCGCGGGTCGCGGCCGCGTATCTCGGCGCGCGGCCGGAGGTCGCGCACGCGCAGCCGGTGCTGGACGCGTTGTGTGCGCGCAGCGGGCTCGCCGCGCAGTTGCTCGGGCGGGATGGCGCGGAAGTCGTCGTGCTCGCGCAGACGGCGCCCGACGGGGCCGCGTGCCTCGTCACGCGCGTCGGCGCGCGGTTCGCGGGGCGGATAGAGGACGCTGCGGACGACCAAAGCGACGCGGCCGACACGGGTGGTCGGCCCGTCCGGCGGTTTGGCCGGCAACGCGCGTCGCGGCAGGCGGCCGGCATCGTCGCGATGCCGGTGGATGCGGGCGGGGCGCTCGCGATCGGCGTCGCGCTCGATGTGCCGGGCGACGCACGATGGCGGCGGATACCGGCAATGATCGACGACGCGGCCCGGCGCCTGGCGGACGCGCTGGCCGATCCGGCCGAGGCCGAGCGCCGCTGAGCGCCGTCGGCCGTCGTCGCGGCCCACCGGCGTGGATGCCGGCTGCGCGCGACCTTCGCGGCGGCGCGGGCCGACGGCCGGAGCGGGGCGGTACGACATGCCCCGCCCCGTTCGCGTCCGGCCGCTCGTCGCTACTCGCCGCTACTTGCCGTTACTCGCCGGCGACGGCCGGCCCGCCGGTATTGCCGCGGCGGTTGCGGCGCTTCTCGGCCCATACGCGGAACCGGTCCATGTACAGGTAGACGACCGGCGTCGTATAGAGCGTCAGCACCTGCGACATGACCAGGCCGCCGGCGATCGCGATCCCGAGCGGCGCGCGCAATTCGGCGCCGTCGCCGTTGCCGAACGCGAGCGGCAGCGCGCCGAGCAGCGCCGCCATCGTCGTCATCATGATCGGGCGAAAGCGCAGCAGGCACGCCTCGTGGATCGCGTCGAACGACGACTTCCCTTGGTTGCGCGTCTGGTCGATCGCGAAGTCGACCATCATGATCGCGTTCTTCTTCACGATGCCGATCAGCAGGATCACGCCGATCAGCGCGATGATGCTGAACTCGGTCTTGAACAGCAGCAGCGCGAGCAGCGCGCCGACGCCGGCCGACGGCAGCGTCGACAGGATCGTGATCGGATGGATGTAGCTCTCGTACAGGATCCCGAGCACGATGTAGACGGCCAGCAGCGCGGCGAGGATCAGGATCGGCTGATCGTTCATCGACTGCTGGAACGCCTGCGCGGTGCCCTGGAAGCTGCCGACGATCGTCGGCGGAACCCCGACCTGCGCCATCGTCTGGTAGATCACCTGCGTCGCCTGCGACAGCGACACGCCCGGCGGCAGGTTGAACGAGATCGTCGTCGCGACGAACAGCCCCTGGTGGTTGACCGACAGCGGCGTCGTGCTCGGCCCGAAGGTCGCGATCGCCGACAGCGGGATCATCGTCGACTTCGACGTCGACACCGACGCGCCCGACGACGCGCTCGACTTGCCGCTCGCCGCGATCGAGTTGAGCGCCTGGTTGCGCGCCGAGTCGGACGCGATCGCCGCGGCGCTTTGCGCGGCCGTGCCGGCGCTCGACGTGCCGGCCGAGGTCGCGACGAAGGTGCCGGCGGCCGCGTTGGTGGTCTGCGAGCCGTTCGCGCTGCCGCCCGACGTGCTGATCCACACCTGGTTCAGCATCTCCGGGCTCTGCCAGTATTTCGGCGCGACTTCCATCACGACGTGGTACTGGTTCAGCGGGTTGTAGATCGTCGAGACCTGGCGCTGGCCGAACGCGTCGTACAGCGTGTTGTCGATCTGCGCGGGCTTGATGCCGAACCGCGCGGCCGTCGCGCGGTCGATCGTCACCATGGCCTCCATGCCGCCTTGCTGCTGGTCGGAGTTCACGTCGGTCAGCTCGGGGCGCTTCTGCAGCGCCTCGGTCAGCAGCGGCCCCCACTTGTACAGGTCGGCGGTCGAATCGCCGAGCAGCGTGAACTGGTACTGCGCGTTGCTCTGCCGGCCGCCGACGCGAATGTCCTGCGCGGCCTGCAGGAACGTGCTCGCGCCGGCCACGTCCGCCAGCCGCGGGCGCAGCTGCTGGATCACCTGGTCGGCCGACAGCTTGCGCTCGGTGCGGTCCTTCAGCGTGACGAACATGAAGCCGGAGTTGGTTTGCGTGCCGCCGGTGAAGCCCGCGACGCTCTTCACGTTCGGGTTGGCCTGCACGATCCGCATCATCTCGGAGAACTTCAGCTTCATCGCCTGGAACGACGTGGACTGGTCGGCCCGAATGCCGCCGATCATCAGCCCGGTGTCCTGCTGCGGGAAGAAGCCCTTCGGCACGACGACGTACAGGTACACGTTCAGCCCGATCGTCGCGAACAGCGTCAGCAGGATCAGGAGCGGCCGGCGCAGCGCCCACGACAGCGAGCGCTCGTAGCCGCGCTGCAGGCGCGCGAAACCGCGTTCGAGGAAACGCCCGAAGCGGCCCTCGCTTTGCGGGTCGTGCTGTTCGGGCAGCAGGCGCGCGCACATCATCGGCGTGACCGTGAGCGACACCGCGAGCGACACGGCGATCGCGAGCGACAGCGTCAGCGCGAACTCGCGGAACAACCGCCCGACGATCCCGCCCATCAGCAGGATCGGCAGGAACACCGCGACGAGCGAGATGCTCATCGACAGCACCGTGAAGCCGACTTCGCGTGCGCCGTCGAACGCGGCCTGCATCCGCGGCTTGCCGTTCTCGATGTGCCGCGAGATGTTCTCGAGCACGACGATCGCATCGTCGACGACGAAGCCGGTCGCGACGATCAGCGCCATCAGCGACAGGTTGTCGATCGAGAAGCCGAGCAGGTACATCGCGCCGAACGTGCCGATGATCGAGATCGGCACCGCGACGCTCGGGATCAGCGTCGCGCGCCAGTTGCGCAGGAACAGGAACACGACCATCACGACGAGGCTGACCGCGATCAGCAGCGTATGCTCGGTGTCCTTCAGCGATGCGCGGATGGTGGTCGAGCGGTCGAGCACCGGCGTGACCGTGATGTCGGCCGGCAGCGACGCGGTGAGCTGCGGCAGCGCCGCGCGCACGCGGTCGATCGTGTCGATGATGTTCGCGCCGGGCGAGCGATAGAGGATCACGAGCACCGCGCGCTTGCCGTTCGACAGGCCGAGGTTGCGCAGATCCTCGACCGAATCGACGACGTCCGACAGGTCGGACAGCCGCACGGCCGAGCCGTTGCGGTAGGCGACGACGAGGTCGCGGTATTGCGACGCCTGGGACGCCTGGTCGTTCGTGTAGAGCTGGTAGTGCTGCGGGCCGAATTCGATCGCGCCCTTCGGCGCGTTGGCGTTCGCGGACGCCAGCGCCGCGCGCACGTCCTCGAGGCCGATCCCGTAGTGGAACAGCGACTGCGGTTCGAGCTCGACGCGCACGGCCGGGTTCGCGGAGCCGCTCACGGTGACCTGGCCGATCCCGTCGATCTGCGACAGCGACTGCTGCAGCACCGTGGACGCGGCGTCGTACAGCTTCGCGGGCGACGACGTCTCCGACGTCAGCGACACGATCATGATCGGCGAATCGGCCGGGTTGACCTTGCGGTACGTCGGGTTGCTCTTCAGCGCGGCGGGCAGGTCGGCGCGCGCCGCGTTGATCGCGGCCTGCACGTCGCGCGCGGCGCCGTCGATGTCGCGGTTCAGGCCGAACTGCAGGATGATCCGCGCATTGCCGACCGTGCTCGTCGACGTCATTTCGGAGACGTCCGCGATCGAGCCGAGGTGCCGCTCGAGCGGGCTCGTCACGCTGGTCGCGACCGTTTCCGGGCTCGCGCCCGGCAGCGACGCCTGCACCGAGATCGTCGGGAAGTCCACCTGCGGCAGCGGCGACACCGGCAGCTTGATGAACGCGAACAGGCCCGCGAGCGCGACGCCGAGCGCGAGCAGCGTCGTCGCGACGGGGCGGGTGATGAAGGGGCGCGACAGGTTCATCGGTTACGCATCCGTGCGCGTGCCGGCCTGGGGGCCGTGCCGTTCGAACCAGCCGCGCACGCGGCGCGCGAGCGAATCGAAGCCGAGGTAGATCACGGGCGTCGTGAACAGCGTCAGCACCTGCGACACGATCAGGCCGCCGGCGATCGCGATCCCGAGCGGCTGGCGCAGCTCGGAGCCCGCGCCGGAGCCGACGATCAGCGGCACCGCGCCGAGCAGCGCGGCGAGCGTCGTCATCAGGATCGGCCGGAAGCGCAGCAGGCAGGCCTGGTAGATCGCCTCGCGCGGCGGCTTGCCTTCGACGCGTTCGGCCTCGAGCGCGAAGTCGATCATCATGATCGCGTTCTTCTTCACGATGCCGATCAGCAGCACGATGCCGATGATCCCGATGATGTCGAGGTCGTGCCCGGTGATCATCAGCGCGAGCAGCGCGCCGACGCCGGCCGACGGCAGCGTCGACAGGATCGTGATCGGGTGGATGTAGCTCTCGTACAGCACGCCGAGCACGATGTACATCGTGACGACCGCCGCGAGGATCAGGAACAGCTGGTTCGACAGCGACGCCTGGAACGCGAGCGCCGCGCCCTGGAAGCGCGTCTGGAACGAGCCGGGCAGGCCGATGTCCTTCTCGGCGGCCTCGATCGCCTTGACCGCTTCGCCGAGCGACGCGCCCGGTGCGAGGTTGAACGAGATCGTCGTCGACGGGAACTGCGACAGGTGCGCGACCAGCAGCGGCGACGGCCGCTCGTGGAACGACGCGATCGACGACAGCGGCACCTGGCCGCCGCCGGCCGACGGCAGATAGATGTCGTTCAGCGATTGCGCGTAGTGCTGCTCCTTCGGCTCCGATTCGAGAATCACGCGGTACTGGTTCGACTGCGTGAAGATCGTCGACACGATGCGCTGGCCGAACGCGTCGTACAGCGCGTTGTCGACGGTCGCCGGCGTGATGCCGAAGCGCGCGGCGCTCGGGCGGTCGATCTCGATGTACACCGACTGGCCGTTGCTCTGCAGGTCGGTCGCGACGTCGGCGAGCGACGGCTCCTGCTGCAGCCGCGCGACGAGTTTCGGCACCCAGGTCGCGAATTCTTCCGAGTTGGGGCTCGTCAGCATGAACTGGTACTGCGTCGGGCTGACCGTCGAGTCGATCGTCAGGTCCTGCACCGGCTGCATGAACAGCGAGATGCCGGTGATGTTCGACACGCGCTGCTGCAGGTCGCGGATGATCTGCGCGGCGGTTTCGGTGCGTTCGTCGCGGGCCTTCAGGTTGATCAGCATCCGGCCGCTGTTCAGCGTGATGTTGCTGCCGTCGACGCCGATGAACGATGTGAGGCTGTCGACGTTCGGAGCCTTCAGGATTGCGGCCGCGAGCGCCTGCTGGCGTTCGGCCATCGCGCCGTACGAGATCGACTGCGGCGCCTGCGTGATCGCCTGGATCACGCCGGTGTCCTGCGCGGGGAAGAAGCCCTTCGGCACGAACACATAGAGCAGGGCGGTCAGCCCGAGCGTCAGCAGCGCGACGACGAGCGTCGAGCGCTGGCGGTTCAGCACCCATTCGAGCGCGACCGCGTAGCGCGCGATCACCCAGTCGATTGCCCGGTGCACGCGCGCCTCGAAGCGGTGGCTCTCCGGCGGCGGCGAATGGCGCAGCAGCTTCGCGCACATCATCGGCACGAGCGTGAGCGACACGATCGCCGAGATCACGATCGTCACCGCGAGCGTGATCGCGAATTCGTGGAAGAGGCGCCCGACCACGTCGCCCATGAACAGCAGCGGGATCAGCACCGCGATCAGCGAGACCGTCAGCGAGATGATCGTGAAGCCGATCTGCCGCGAGCCCTTCAGCGCGGCCTCGAGTCCCGATTCGCCTTCCTCGACGTAGCGCGCGATGTTCTCGATCATCACGATCGCATCGTCGACGACGAAGCCGGTCGCGATGGTGAGCGCCATCAGCGACAGGTTGTTCAGCGAGAAGCCGGCCATGTACATCACCGCGAGCGTGCCGATCAGCGACAGCGGCACCGACAGGCTCGGGATGAGCGTCGCGTAGACGTTGGCGAGGAACAGGTACATCACCAGCACGACCAGCGCGACCGCGAGCAGCAGCTCGAACTGCACGTCGCGCACGGCCGCGCGGATCATCGTCGTGCGATCGGTGACGATCTCGACGTCGAGCGCGGCCGGCAGCGTTTCCTGCAGCTTCGGCAACTGCGCCTTGATCGCGTCGACGGTCGCGATCACGTTCGCGCCCGGTTGGCGCTGCACGTTCAGGATGATCGCCGGGTCCGCATTCACCCACGCGCCGAGCTTGGTGTTCTCCGAGCCGGCGACGACCGTCGCGACGTCGGTCAGCATCACCGGGCGGCCGTTCTTGTACGCGACGACCGCGCTGTTGTACTGGTCGGCGCTCGTCAGCTGGTCGTTCGCGTTGATCGTGTACGCGCGCGTCGGGCCGTCGAAGTTGCCCTTCGGCGTGTTGACGTTCAGGTTCGAGATCGTCGTGCGCAGGTCGTCGAGGTTCATCCCGTACTGCGCGAGCGCGGTCGGGTTCGCCTGGATCCGCACGGCCGGGCGGTTGCCGCCCGACAGGCTGACGAGGCCGACGCCGGCGATCTGCGAGATCTTCATCGCGAGGCGCGTGTCGGCCAGGTCCTGCACCTGCGTGAGCGGCAGCGTCTTGGACTTGACGGCGAGCGTCAGCACCGGTGCATCGGCCGGGTTCACCTTCGCGTAGATCGGCGGAGCCGGCAGGTCGGACGGCAGCAGGTTGCCGGCCGCGTTGATCGCGGCCTGCACTTCCTGTTCGGCGATGTCGAGCGGCAGGTCGAGCGAGAACTGCAGCGTGATCACCGACGCACCGGCCGAGCTTTGCGACGACATCTGGTTCAGCGACGGCATCTGCCCGAACTGGCGTTCGAGCGGCGCGGTGACCGACGACGTCATCACCTCCGGGCTCGCGCCCGGGTAGAAGGTCTGGACCTGGATCGTCGGGTAGTCGACCTCGGGCAGCGCGGCGAGCGGCAGGAAGCGCAGCGCGACGAGGCCGGCCAGCATGATCGCCGCCATCAGGAGGGCGGTGCCGACCGGCCGGAGAATGAAGAGGCGGGATGGATTCATCGAGCGGCCCGCGCGTTACTGGGCCGCGGGGGCCGCGGCTTGCGACGCGCCGTGCCGGTGTCCGCCGCGATGGCCGGCTGCACCGGACGCAGCCGATGCGCCCGACGCCGCGCCGGCGCCGGAGCCGTGCGCGCCCGAGGCGCCTTTCGGCTTGTCGGCCGGAATCGAGATCTTCGAGCCTTCGCGCAGGCGGTCCGAGCCGTCGGTCACCACGCGCTCGCCGAGCGTCACGCCGCTGACGATGCTCGTGCGTTCGCCGTCGACCGGGCCGATCGTGACCTTGCGCACGGTCACCGTGTTGTCGGGCTTCACGACGTACACGAACTGGCCGATCGAGCCGGTCAGCACCGCGGAGGTCGGCACGATCGTCGCGTTGCGCAGCACGTCGACGAGCAGCCGCGTGTTCACGAACTGATTCGGGAACAGCATGCCTTCCTTGTTATCGAAGTTCGCGCGCAGCTTGACCGTGCCGGTGCTCGTGTCGATCTGGTTGTCGAGCGTCGCGAGCGAACCCGTCTCGAGCGGCACCGTGTTGTTGCGGTTGTACGCGGTGACCGACAGCTTCCGGCCCGCGTTCACCTGCTTGAGGATCTGCGGCAGGTTGTCTTCCGACGTCGTGAAGATCACGCTCATCGGCTGCAACTGCGTGATCACGACGATGCCGTTGGTGTCGCCCGGCGTCACGTAGTTGCCCGGGTCGACCTGGCGCAGGCCGACGCGGCCCGACACCGGCGCCGTGATGCGCGCATACGTGAGGTTCAGTTTCGCGGAATCGATCGCGGCCTGGTCGGTCTTCACCGCGCCTTCGTACTGCTTGACGAGCGACGCCTGCGTATCGACGGTTTGCGACGCGATCGAGTCCTGCGACAGCAGCGTCTGGTAGCGCTTCAGGTCGAGGCGGGCCGTCGCGAGCAGCGCCGCGTCGCGCGCATGCGTGCCTTCGGCGTTCTCGAGCGCGACCTGGTACGGACGCGGGTCGATCTGCGCGAGCACGTCGCCCTTCTTGACGATCTGGCCTTCCTGGAACGACACCGATTGCAGATAGCCCGACAGTTGCGTCTTCACCGTCACGTTCGCGAGCGGCGTGACGGTGCCGAGCGCGGACAGCACGATCGGCATTTCGCCCTGCGTCGCGGTGGCGACCTGCACCGGCTGCGGAACGTTCGCCATCGCGGCGGGGCCGCCGCGGCCGCGATGGCTGCCAGCGGCCGCGCTGGCGCCCGCGCCTTGCGCTGAACTGCCTGCCGCGGGCGTGCGGTTCCACGGATGCCACCACAGCAGGCCGCCGATGACGACGACCGCGACGGTGCCGAGCAGCAGCGTGCGGCGCGGGCGCCGTGCGGCGGCGGGCGCGGGGTCTTTCGAAGGGGGCGTGGGCTTTTGTTCGTTATCCATCGTGTTCTGTCAGGAAGACGGCGCGGCGTGCCGGAAATCGGACTGCTGGGCTGCGCGTGGGCGTGCGGGTGACGGGACGGGGCGGCCCGGCTCGGTCCGGGGCCCCGCCGATCCGCGCGGGAAAAGAGCGGTGCGCGCCGCGAATGCGGCGCGACGATGGGCATGATCCTACGTGCCGTCCCCGTTACAGTCCAGCGGTCTATCTTTCAACGGGTTACGGTCGTTACAGAACGCGACACGGCGATGACGAAACGATTACACGCCGATGCGCCGGGCCGGCGCGCCGCCGATTTCGCGGGTGATTTTCGCGATGCATTCCTGCAGCGCGGGCACCACGTGTTCCTGCAGCCATTCGGGCGGGCACTGGTGCGACGCGCCGCCGCAATTCACCGAATAGCGTTGACCCGACGGGCCGACGAAACCGGCCGCGACCGCATTGAGGCCCTCGCGCCATTCGCCGATCGCGATCGCATGGCCGTCGCGCATCGCTTCGTCCAGCGCGGGCGTGAGGCGAGCGGACACGTGCGGCCAGTCGTCGCCGGCGGTGGTGCGCAGCGATTCGAGCAGCAGGCGACGCTCGTCGTCCTCCAGCGCGGCGAGATACGCGCGGCCGACGGCCGTACGCGCGATGTCCATCCGCGAGCCGATCTCGAGGCGCGTGACGAGCACGGCCGAGCGCGGGCGGATCACGTCGATCGCGACCATGTCGAGGCGGTCGCGCACCGCGAGGTGCACGGACAGCGACGTGCGTTCGGCCAGCTCGATCATGAACGGCCGCGAACGCGCGCGGATGTCGAAGTTGCGCAGGAAGCCGTGGCTCAGTTCGAGCACCGACGCGGTGAGCACGAAGCGCTCGCTGTCGGGCAACTGGAACAGGAAGCCGGCGCTGACGAGCGTCGCGGTGATGCGCGAGACGGTCGGCTTCGGGATGCCGGTCAATTCGGTCAGTTCGCGGTTGCTGACGGGCGCGTCGGCAGCCGCGATACGGCGCAGCACGGCGAGGCCGCGGGCGAGGGCGGTGATCTCGTCGGGTGACGATTCACGGTCCCGCGACGCGGGAGGGGTTACAGTTGTCGACACGAGGGGTTCTCTCTAATTCCGAAACTCGATTTCAATTTTGTTGGTATTGTAGGACTATTGTCAAAAGATGCATGTTCCGTGGGTGAACCGGTCATTGGATGAGATTTTACGGGTTCACCCTTGGTTTATTAGGAAAACGCTCAAATGAGCGTTGCCGGAAAGTGCATGAACCGGTGCAAATACCGCTTGACTTGTCGGGCGGAAACGGAAAGAATGTCTCACGTTTTCGAAACATCGTTTCAAGAGTTTAACCGGCAACGATGTTTCGCGCAGTCTCTCAGGTTCTAGCACGGCCCTCGGAATGGCTAGAACTTTTTTAGCGCCACGGTCTCCGTGGCGCTTTTTTTTGCCTGTCTTCCGACGGTCCGCCCGGACGCGTCGGCCCGTATTATCTCCTGATCGCCACAAATGCCCGTCCGGGCCAGTTTCGCGCGTGCTGGCACGCGCGATGGGCGCCGTCTGCACGCTTCCCGCACGCAAAAAAAAGCGCGACGCCCGCAGTGGGCATCGCGCGTGAAACGGCGTGGAGCGCCGACGAATGAACGGTGATGAAGAAAGGACGCCTGGACAGGGACGCCCTGCAGGGCGCAACGCCCCCTCGCGCGAGGCGGTCAGTCCTTCGCGAGCTTGATGCTGGTCTGCTCGGCCGTCAGGTAGCCGACGCTGGCGCCGAAGCGATCCTTGTAGTTCGCGCGCACGAGCGGGTCGAGCGTCGGCTTGACCTTGTCGTGCAGCGGCGCTTCCCAGTCGCCCGCGTGCTGGAAGTTGCTCATGATGTAGGTCCAGCCGTTGATCTCGTCGACCGCGTGCAGGCCCGTCGATTCGGCGCCGGCCGGGCACGACAGCACGCGCGCGAGCGACTTCGTGTCGACGTTGTAGGCCCACAGGAAGTTGTTCACGTGCATGCCCGAGTCTTCGCCGATGAACAGCGTGCGCAGCTTTTCGGAGAACTTCAGGTTGTCGGGGTTCGCGATCTTGTCCGGGTTCGCGAGGTTGCCGAGCGCATCGGCCGCGGCGAGGTCCTCGCCGACCAGCGCGGCCGGCGCGCCCATGTCGACCGGCACCCATTCGCTGTCGATCGCGCCGCCCGTCGTGTCGCGCTGGCCGGCCTTCAGGTTCAGCGCGTAGACGGCGCCCGCGGCGATCTTCTTGTCGACCGCGACGTCGCGCGACACCGCGTTGCCCTTGACCATCGACGTTTCGATCCGCGACATCGCCGTGTAGACGATCTTGTCCTTCGCGTTCACGGTCGTGCCTTCGAGCTTCGTGAACGCCATGCTGCCGCCGAGCAGCGCCGCGTAGCGGTGCGTCTCGAGGAACGCCGCCGCCTTTTCCATCCCCGGCTTTACGCGCATCCAGTTGAACTTGCCGCCGAAGTGGATCTTCGTGTAGCTCGCATCGTTCGGATCGGTGGTCACCAGGTCCATGATGTCCGACGCCTTCAGCGTGTTCGCGAGCGTCTCGATCTCGCTGCTGGTCGCGTGGCCGATCTTGATCCACGTCAGCGTCGCGGTACCGGCACCGGCGGACGACGTCTGCGTCCACTTCGCGACGTACAGCGTGCCGGCCGACAGGTCGGCCGCCTTGTCGGCGACGAACATGAACAGGCCGCCGTTGGTCGCGTCGTCGCCCATCATCACGGTGCGCTGGTCCGGCATCACCTGGATCAGCTCGTGCGAGATGCGGCCGAGGCAGTAGTGCTTCTTCACGGTGCCGGTGCCGTCCGGGTTCACGGTGATCTCGGGCAGGTGGCCGTAGTGGTAGGGGTTCGCCTTCGTCTCGTCGCCGAACGTGTTCTTGCTGAACGCCTTGAACTGCGCGTCGGTCGCGGCCTTCGTCGCGTCCGGCTCGTATTCCTCGCTCGACAGGTGCGTGCCCCACGGCGACAGGCTCGCGCCGCAGGTGATCCACAGGCCGTGTGCCTTCGACGTGTCGACGTTGTGGTACTTCACGACCTTCAGCGCGCCGGTGGCCGGGTCCTGGTCGAGCGTGAGCACGGCGATCGGCGACGGCAGCTGGCCGTACTGCGACGCGCTCGCCTGGTCGCGCGTCGTGTATTCGAACTGCACGACCGCGAACACCGTGTTGCCCTTCACGCCGGGCACGTTCGCGTTCTTCAGCGTCAGGAGCGAGCTGCCGTCCGGGCAGTCGGAATAGAACTGGCGCTCCTTGCCGGCGACCGAGCGATCGATGATCGGCTGGTTGTTGATGTCGTAGTAGCCGCCCGCGAGCGTCGTGCCGCCCTTGCCGTCCGGCACCATGTCGCCCGTCACGAAGAACGGCCGGTACGCGAGCTTGAAGTTGCGCGACGAGCCGTCCGAGAACGACACCGACAGCGTCGAGCCGACCGTCGTCGTGGCCATCGCGGCCGCGTTGTCGAGCGTCGGCGCGGCCATCGCCGAGAATGCCGCCGACGTATAGGCAGCGGCGACCGGGGCCGGCGTCGACGCGGGATCGTCGTCGCCGCCGCAACCCGTCAGCAGGGCCGGCAGCGCGAGGCCGGAAAGGGGAAGCATCGGCGCGCCGGCGAGGATCTTCAGGGCCTGACGACGGGAAGCATTGGGCAACGCGGGCATGTGGAGTCCAGTTTCGGTTGTTGGAAGAATGGCCTTCGCGAAGCGGGCGAGCGGCAAGCTCCGCGAAGGCATATTGAAAACTGGACGGAAGTGTAAGGACGATAGATGAAAGTTTTTTGAATTGAAAACGTAATGACGCGTCCGGGGGCGTTCAGCGGGTCAATCGCGCTCGGGCGTGGCCGAGATGCGGTGGATCGACAGGTCGGCGCCGTCGAATTCGGCTTCGCGGTCGAGACGCAGGCCGACGGTCGCCTTCAGCGCGCCGTAGACGAGCGTGCCGCCCGCGCTCGCGAGTGCGATGCCGCCGAGCGTGCCGACGAGCTGCGACAGGAACGACACGCCGCCGAGGCCGCCGAGCGCCGGCTGCCCGAACACGCCGGCCGCGATGCCGCCGAGCGCGCCGCACATCCCGTGCAGCGGCCAGACGCCGAGCACGTCGTCGATGCGCCAGCGGTTCTGCACGCAGGTGAACATCGCGACGAACAGCGCACCGGCTGCGGCGCCCGTGACGAGCGCGCCGATCGGGTGCATCACGTCGGAGCCCGCGCATACCGCGACGAGGCCAGCGAGCGGCCCGTTGTACGTGAAGCCCGGGTCGTTGCGGCCGGCCATCCATGCCGCGAGCGTGCCGCCGACCATCGCCATCAGCGAGTTCACCGCGACGAGGCCGCTGATCTTGTCGAGCGTCTGCGCGCTCATCACGTTGAAGCCGAACCAGCCGACCGCAAGCACCCAGGCGCCGAGCGCGAGGAACGGGATGTTCGACGGCGGGTGCGCGGCGATCCGGCCGTCCTTCGCGTAGCGGCCGTGGCGCGCGCCGAGCAGCAGCACGGCCGGCAGCGCGACCCAGCCGCCGAACGCATGCACGACGACCGAGCCCGCGAAGTCGTGGAACGGCGCGCCGAACGCGTGCGTGAGCCAGGCTTGCACGCCGAAGCGCTCGTTCCACGCGATCCCTTCGAAGAACGGATAGATGAAGCCGACGATGATCAGCGTCGCGACGAGCTGCGGGTTGAACTTCGCGCGCTCCGCGATGCCGCCGGACACGATCGCCGGGATCGCCGCGGCGAACGTCAGCAGGAAGAAGAAGCGCACGAGCGCGTAGCCGTTGTGCTGCGACAGCGTGCCGATGTCGTCGAAGAATTCGACGCCGTACGCGATCGTGTAACCGATGAAGAAATACGCGAGTGTCGACACCGAGAAGTCGACCAGGATCTTCACGAGCGCGTTGACCTGGTTCTTCTTGCGGACCGTGCCGAGTTCGAGAAATGCGAAGCCCGCATGCATCGCGAGCACCATGACGGCGCCGATCAACAGGAACAGGGTGTCGACGCCGGATTTCAGACCATCCATGCCGTTACTTCCTTGCGTAAAAAACGGGCAAGGAATGCAAGTATCGAGCCAACCTGGTGAACGACTGCGTGAAATTGGTGCCCGGTTGCCGCGCGATGCGGCATTCCGGTGAATCGCGCACGGGATCGGGGCGTGATCGAGGGCGAGCGACGGCGGTGCCGGCTGCACGCACGTGGTGCGGCGCGTGCTGAACTGGTGCGTACGACGAACGAAGCGGTGCGCGGCGTGCGCTGTCACGCACCGATCTGGCGCGTCAGTGGCGCGCGAACAGCGCGGGCGGCCGGCGCAGCCGCAGCGCGCACGCCGACCAGTAGGCGGCGACGGTCGCCAGCCCGAGCGCGGCGAACGCGAGCGCCGCGAAGCCCGCGAGCGACTGGCCGTCGCCGTCGGCGCCGAGGATGCCTTGCGCGACGATCAGCGCGGCCGTCCAGAAGCCGATCACGGCCTGCGTGAGCAGACGCGCGCATGCGATGCGGCGCGGACGCCCCGATTCGGCGAGGCGGCGCGCCGACGGCGCACGCAGGCACAGGAACAGGGTGGCGGCGAGCAGCGCGGCCAGGACGATGAGCCAGTCGACGAGGAAAGCCATAACGAGGAAAAGTGGGGGACACGTACGAAGCGGATTGAAGCGTGCCCACTTTAGAGGCATGGCGCGTGCGATTGAATCAGACGAATCCGAAATTGAAAGGCATTTTTAATGCCGGGTCGTGATTGGGCCTGTTCCACAGGCGGTATCATCGACACCGGTCCAACCACGAGGTCGTGCAACGCGCGGCCGGAGATTGCTGATGAACATGAAGACATCGCGGGCGCGTCGCGTGCCCGGGTCCGTGCTGGCGGCCGTGGCCGCCGGTGCGCTGCTGTTGCTCGCGGGCTGCGAGAAGTCCGGTACGCCGGTCGCGCAACCCGATACGGCCGCGAGCGCGGCCGCCGACGCCGCGAACAATGCGGCAAAGGCGCTCGACCAGGTGGCGAGCACCGTCAACCAGCAGATCAACGCGGCGAAGGCCGGTATCGCGTCCGCGGCGTCGGCCGTGCCGCCGTTGTCCGCGAGCGGCCTCGCGTCGGCCGCGCACGCGCAGATCGACGCGGCGGCGTCCGCGGTCGTCGCGCATGCGGCTTCCGAAGCGGGCGCGAAGATCGCCGAAGCCGGCAAGAAACTCCAGCAGTGGAGCCAGCAGAGCGCCGCGGGGGCCAAACCCGCGAGCGGTGAATGACGCGGGCTTGCACGATCCGCAAAATGTAATTATTATGGTTACACATGTCGCCGGTTGCGGGTCGGGCCGGCGTCGCCGAGTGAGTCAGGAATGAATACCAGCAGCCGGTTCGCGTTTGCCGTTCACGTGCTTGCCTTGCTGTCGATGCAGGAAGGCGTACCGTTGTCGTCCGACATCATCGCGGGCAGCGTGAATACGAATCCGGCGCTGATTCGCCGGCTGCTGTCGATGCTGGCGGCCGCAGGCCTGACCACGTCGCAGCTCGGCGCGGGCGGCGGCGCGCTGCTGGCGCGCGAGCCCGGCGAGATCACGCTGCTCGACGTGTATCGCGCGGTCGACGATGCGCAACTGTTCGCGCTGCATCGCGAGGCGCCGAATCCGGCATGTCTCGTCGGGCGGCACATTCAGAGCGCGCTGACCGGCTATATCGGCGACGCGCAGCGCGCGATGGAGGCGTCGCTCGCCACGCGCACGCTGGCCGACGTGACGGCCGACATGCTGGATCTGGAGCAGCGCACGCAACGGGCGGCGCGCGCCGGCGGGTGACCGGCGCCGGGTGCCACGGGTATCCGGCGGCAGGCAGGGCGGGAAGCCGGACGGCGCGTACGCGCGGCGATCGGCACGACGGGGGCTTTGCCCCGTTTTTTTCGGTCTTATATGTAATTGAGTGTGTTACATATTTTCATTTCTGGAGAATCGATATGACGCAACGTTCATTGAATATCGCACTGTTCGGCGCCACCGGCATGATCGGCACGCGCATCGCGGCGGAAGCCGTGCGGCGCGGCCACCGCGTCACGGCGCTGTCGCGCCATCCGCACGCATCCGTCGACGGCATCACCGCGAAGGCGGCCGATCTGTTCGACGCGGCCAGCATCGCGGCCGCGCTGCCGGGCCATGACGTCGTCGCCAGCGCGTACGGCCCGAAGCAGGAAGATGCGGCGCAGGTCGTCGCGGCCGCGAAGGCGCTGGTCGCCGGCACGCGCCAGGCCGGCCTGAAGCGGCTCGTCGTGGTGGGCGGCGCCGGTTCGCTCGAAGTCGCGCCGGGCAAGCAGCTCGTCGACACCGAAGGATTCCCGGAGGCATACAAGGCGCAGGCGCTCGCGCACCGCGATGCGCTCGACTACCTGAAGACGGTCGCCGATCTCGACTGGACCTTCTTCGCGCCGGCCGCGCTGATCGCGCCGGGCGAGCGCACCGGCACGTTCCGCACGGGCGTCGGCAAGCTGATCGTCGACGCGCAGGGCAACAGCAAGATCTCGGTGGAAGACTACGCGGTCGCGTTCGTCGACGCACTCGAGCAGGACAGCTTCGTGCGCGAGATCGCGACGGTCGCGTATTGAGCGGCATGACGGCCGGCGGGCGGTGAGCGCCGGCCGGCCCGGCGCGACGTGCGAGCCGCGACGCGCAGTCAATTTCAGGCGATGCCACCCCCGGCGGGGGCGTCGCCTGTTTCGTTTGGCGCGGCGGACGAATCGTCTGCGTGCCGGATCGGTATTTACACCGGTCGACGCGCCGCGGCAGTTTTCATATTGTTCCCCGTTGGGCAGGATGAATAGAATAAATTTCTATCGACGAGGGAATGGAGAAATGGACGCCATCGATCGCAAGCTGCTGGAGCTGCTGCAGGCGGATGCCACGCTGCCGATCGCGGAACTGGCACAGCGCGTGAACCTGTCGCAGACGCCATGCTGGAAGCGCGTGCAGCGGCTGAAGGAAACCGGCGCGATTCGCGCGCAGGTCGCGCTGTGCGATCCGCGCAAGCTCGGGGTCGGCACGACCGTGTTCGTCGCGATCCGCACGAACCAGCACACCGAGGAATGGGCGCAGCGTTTCACGCAGACGGTGCGCGACATGCCGGAAGTGGTCGAGGTCTACCGGATGAGCGGCGAGACCGATTACCTGCTGCGCGTCGTGGTGGCCGGCATCGACGACTACGACCGCGTCTACAAGCAACTGATTCGCACGGTGCCACTGTTCGACGTCAGCTCGTCGTTCGCGATGGAGCAGATCAAGTATTCGACCGCGCTGCCGGTGCGCGATCTGGCCGAGCCCGCCTGACGGGCATCCCGCCGCGCCGGCCGCGCGGCTTCAGCGGCCGCGCGCCAGCGCGCGTGCGCGTTCGTCGGCCAGCGCGTCGCGGCGCACGAAATCCGCGACGAACGGGCTGGCCGGATGATGGTGCAGCGCATACGGCGTATCCCATTGCGCGAGCTGCCCGTCCTTCATCACGCCGATCCGGTCGGCGATCGCGAACGCTTCCGCCTGATTGTGCGTGACGAGGATCGCGGTGTGGCCCGTGTGCTTCAGGATGTCGCGCAGCTCGAACGCGAGCCGCTCGCGCGTATCGACGTCGAGATTCGAGAACGGCTCGTCGAGCAGCAGCAATTCCGGCGACGGCGCAAGTGCGCGCGCGAGGGCGACGCGCTGCTGCTGGCCGCCCGACAGTTCGTGCGGATACGCATCGCCGGAATCGGCGAGGCCGACGAGCTCGAGCATCTCCGCGACGCGCAGGCGCCGTTCGGCCTTCGGCAGGCGCCGCAGGCCGAACGCGACGTTGTCGGCCGCGCTCAGGTGCGGAAACAGCGCGTAATCCTGGAACATCATGCCGATGCGCCGGCGCTCGGGCGGCACGTCGAGCGCCGGCGCCGCGACGGGCGTGCCGTCCAGCACGATGCGTCCCATGCGCACCGGTTCGAAGCCGGCGATCGCGCGCAGGACGGTGGTCTTGCCGCAGCCGGACGCGCCGAGCAGGCAGCCGATGTCGCCGCGCGGCAGCGCGAGGCTCAGGCCGTCGACCACGGTGCGGCGGCCGTGCGGCGTGTCGTAGGCGACGCAGAGGTCGTCGAGTTCGAGCAGGTTCACGGTGTCAGGCTCCGATCTTGTGGCGGGTGCGGGCGAGCAGGATCACGGGCACGAGCCCGGCCAGCACGATCGCGAGCGCGGCGACCGCGCCTTCTTCATAGGTGCCGCGCGCGGCTTCCGCATACAGCCAGGTCGCGAGCGTGTCGAAATTCAACGGGCGCAGCAGCAGCGTCGCCGGCAATTCCTTCATCGCGTCGACGAACACCAGCAGCGCGCTCGTCGTGAGCGCGGGCCGCAACAGCGGCAGGTGAACGCGGCGCAGCGTGCCGCCGGCCGTCTCGCCGAGCGAGCGCGCGGCCTGTTCGAGCGACGGCGGAATGCGCGCGAGGCCGGCCTCGATGCCGCCGGCCGGGATCGCGAGGAAACGCACGGTATAGGCGATCACGAGCGCGGTGGCCGAGCCCATCAGCAGCAGCCCGTCGCGGCCGAGCGCCGCGCCGAACAGCCGGTCGGCCGCCGCGAACGGAATCAGCAGGCCGATCGCGAGCACGGTGCCCGGCACCGCGTAGCCGAGGCTCGCGATCCGCGCGCACAGGCGGGCAGGGCCCGTACGGGCGCTGTCGCGTTGTGCGCGGGCGGCCCACGCGACGACGAGCCCGCACGCGAGCGTCGTGGCGGTGGCGGCGGTCGCGATCGTCAGCGTGTTCGCGAGCCCGGTCATCAGTTGCGCGGAGACGCCGCCGACGAGGTGCAGCCGCTTGGCCGTTTCGACCGCGAGGTACGCGGCCGGCGCGCCGAAGCCGAGCAGGACGGGCAGCCAGCCGAGCACGGCGGCGCCCAGCGCGGCCGCGCCGGTCAGGCGGCGCGGCGCGATCGGCCGCATGCGCCGGCCGTGCGCATAGCGCTGGCGGCGGCGCCCGTAGCGTTCGAGCGCGATCATGCCGACGACGATCGCGAGCATCGCCAGCGCGATCTGCGCGGCGCCGGCGAGATCGGAGCGCGTGATCCACGTCGTATAGACGGACACGGTCAGCGTCTGCACGCCGAGAAATTCCGACGCGCCGATATCGTTCAGCGTTTCGAGCAGCGCGAGGCTCACGCCGACCGCGATCGCCGGGCGGGCCAGCGGCACGACGACGCGCCAGAACGTCGCGAGGCGGCCCGCGCCGAGCGTGCGCGCGGCTTCGAGCAGGCTCGCGGACTGCGTGACGAACATCGCGCGCGTGCTCAGATAGACATAGGGATACAGCACGAAGCCGAGCACGAAGATCGCGCCGGGCAGCGAGCGCAAATCGGGCAGGCGGAACTGGCGCGGGCTGTCGAAGCCGAGCAGCCAGCGGATCGCGCCCTGCACGGGGCCGATCGGATGCAGCAGGTCGAGATACGCGAACGCGACGATGTAGGTGGGGACCGCGAGCGGCAGCAGCAGCGCCCAGGTCAGGATCCGGCGGCCGGGAAAATCGTAGGCGGTGACGAGCCATGCGCAGCCCGTACCGACGATCGACACGATCGCGCCGACGCCGGCGAGCAGCAGCAGCGTATTGACGAGCGCGTGCGGCAGCACGAATTTGGCGAGATGCCGCCAGTGTGCGAGATCGGCGTCGAACGCGGCGGCCACGAGCACCGCGAGCGGCGCCGCGACCGCCGCGGCGATCGTCAGCGCCGCGAGCAGCCACAGGCTGCCCGCGCGCGGCCGCAGACGCGGCCACTGACGCGGGCCGCGCGGCTCGCGGCAGGCGTCGGCGGGCGAGGCGTCAGTTGTCAAAGCCGACCTTGTCGACGAGCTGGCTTGCCTGCTTGCGATGCTTCGCGATATCCGCCAGCGGCAGCGGATCGACCTTCAGCGTGCCGAAGCTCGCGATCACCGGGTCGAGCTTCACGTTCGCGCGCACCGGGTATTCGTAGTTTGCCTGCGCATACAGCGCCTGCGCTTCCGGCGACACCAGGTATTCGAGCAGTTTCACCGCGTTGGCCTTGTGCGGCGCATGCTTCGCCACCGTCGCGCCGCTGATGTTCACGTGCGTGCCGCCGCTCTTCGCGTTCGCGAACGTCGGGCGCACGACCTTGATCGCGTCGCCCCATTTGCGCGCATCGCTGCCCGGTTCCGCATGCTTCATGTGGCCGACGTAGTAAGCGTTCGCGAGGCCGACGTCGCAGATTCCGCCGAGAATGTCGCGCGCGACGTCGCGGTCGCCGCCGGTCGCCTTGCGCGCGAGGTTCGCCTTCACGCCGCGCAACCATGTCTCGGTTGCGGCCTCGCCGTCGTGCGCGATCATCGCCGCGACGAGCGCGGTGTTGTACGGATGCTGGCCCGAGCGGATGCAGACCTTGCCCTTCCATTTCGGATCGGCGAGATCCTCGTAACGGAACGCATCGACCTTCAGGTCTTTTTCGACGTACAGCACGCGGTCGCGTAGCGACAGCGCGTACCAGTCGCCGTTCGTGGCGCGCAGGTTCGCGGGAATCGCGTCGTCGAGCGCCTTCGAGCGCACCGGCTGCGTGACGCCGCCGTCGACGAGGTCGAGCAGGTTGCCGACGTCGACCGTCATCAGCACGTCGGCCGGCGACTGCGCGCCTTCCGCCTTCACGCGTTCGAGCAGGCCGTCCTTCACGAACACCGTGTTGACCTTGACGCCGCTCTGCTTCGTGAACGCGTCGATGAGCGGCTGGATCAGCTTCGGCTCGCGGGTGGTGTACAGGCTCACTTCCTCGGCCGCCTGGGCAAGCGGCGCGAAGGCGGCTGCAGCCAGGGCGAGGGCGCCGGCGAGCGGCAGCAGGCGGGTGCGCGGATTCGACATGAAGACTCCGGTGGGGCAGGTGGACGAGGGAGCGTTCCGGGGCGCGCCTGCCGCCCGAGCGATCCGGAACATTACAAAATGAAAGACTCAGGATTCTAGATCGAAATGGGAACGATTAACAAACGAAAGCTTGCGGAAAGCGGCGGGGAGGACAGGGACGGGCGATCGGAACACCGGGCGGCGCAGCGCGGGCGCAAGCGCGTAGAATGCCCGCTTCGACGAATTTGACGGAGCCGCACCGACCATGAACGATCAGCGCAAGAAGAACCCCGTCCGCAACGTGAGCATCCTGATCGTCGTGGCCGTGCTGCTCGTGATCGGGACGATCCTGTACAACGCGATTTCGCAGAAGCACGCGTACGACGAGGCCCATCCGGCCGAGGCCGCGAGCGCCGCATCGCACTGACGTGCCGGGGCGCGGGTCGGTCGGGCCGCGCGTGCGGGGGAGGCGAACGGGGTCGATCCGCGGTTCTCGCGCGACGGGCGCCGCGCGGAACCGGGACAGTAGAAAGCGCGCCGGAACCGGCGCGCCGCACTCGCAGGTCAGCCGTGCGTCAACGTGACGCAGCGGCGAATTTCGGGCGGATCCGTGCGTAGAACACGGCCGCGAGCAGCGCGAGCCACGCCGCGCCGACATACAGCGCCACGCGCGTATCGTCGAACCAGCCGAGCATCACGATCACGAAGCCCATGAATGCGATCGTCAGCGCCGGCGCGACCGGCCACAGCGGCACCTTGAACTTCAGCGCGGCGACTTCGGCGCTCGACAGACGGCGACGCATCGCCACCTGCGACAGCAGGATCATCAGCCAGACCCACACGGTCGCGAACGTCGCGATCGCGGCGACCACCAGGAACACGTCCTTCGGCATCAGGTAGTTGAGCAGCACGCCCACCAGCAGCGCGCCGGCCATCACGAGCACCGTGACCCACGGCACGCCGTGGCGCGACGTCGTCATCAGCACGCGCGGCGCCTGACCCTGCCGCGCCATCCCGAACATCATCCGGCCCGCGCCGAAGATGTCGCTGTTGATCGCCGAGATCGCCGCGCTGATCACGACGAGGTTCAGGATCGTCGCGGCCGACTTCACGCCGAGCGCCGAGAAGATCTGGACGAACGGGCTACCGTCGCTGCCGACGCCGGTCCACGGGCTGATCGACATCAGCACGACCATCGTCAGCACGTAGAACAGCAGGATGCGGGCGGGCACCGCGTTGATCGCGCGCGGAATCACGCGTTCCGGGTCCTTCGCTTCGCCGGCGCTCATCCCGATCACCTCGATGCCGCCGTACGCGAAGATCACGACCGACAGCGACGCGATCAGCCCGCCGACGCCGTTCGGCAAGAAGCCGCCGTGATTCCACAGGTTCGCGAACGTCGGCATGTCGGCCGAATGGCCGAAGTGCATGCCGGTGAGCAGGATCGCGACGCCGCCGCCGATCATCGCGACGATCGCGCCGACCTTGATGATCGACAGCCAGAATTCGAGCTCGCCGAACACCTTCACGTGGCACAGGTTCAGCCCGCAGATGATCGCGACGACGCCGAGCACCCAGATCCATTGCGGGACATCCGGAAACCAGAAGCCCATGTAGATGCCGAACGCGGTGATGTCGGCGATCGCGACGATCACCATTTCGAGCGTATAGGTCCAGCCCGTGACGAAGCCCGCGAACGGGCCGAGGTTCTCGGTCGCGTAGTGGCCGAACGAACCCGCGACGGGCTCGCGCACGGCCATTTCGCCGAGCGCGCGCATCACCATGTAGACGGCCGCGCCGCCGAGGACGTACGCGAGGATCACGGCCGGGCCCGCGAGCTGGATCGCGGACGCCGAACCGTAGAACAGGCCCGTGCCGATCGCCGAGCCCAGCGCGAGAAAGCGGATGTGCCGCGCGCTGAGATGGCGCTGCAAGTTTTTCATCGAGTCTCCGATATCGTTATGCGACGAACCGGGCGAGCAGGGCTGGCCCGATTGGCTCAAGTTGTCTATACAACTTGAATGTGAACGAATGATAACAAGCCGGACCCGGTGACCGGAATCGGGTATTCCCTGACTGGCGCGGCGAATGGAATGGGGCGTGGGGCGCTCGCGCGCCGGATGCGCGGGCCGCGTGGAGTGGGTGGGGCG
>NZ_JACCQB010000068.1:0-31473 GCF_015712265.1 Burkholderia sp. 9777_1386
ACCCCGAGGTTCACTGCCCCCGCCCGTCTGCTTCTCGAGCCAGGCTCGCCGATCCTCCCGAGGCGTAACCCCAAACCTCTCCCGATAAGCATTAGAAAAATGCGCAGCAGAAGAAAACCCGCAAGCAAGACTAACCTGAACTACTGACTTGCTGGTCCTCTGCAACTGGGTCCTTGCCTTGAGCAACCGAAGATTGAGGTAATACTTGGAGGGCATCGCCCCGAGATACTGTCGAAAGAGCCGCTCCAACTGCCGCCGCGACACGCCGACCAACCCGGCGATCTCATCGGTAGTAAGCGGATCCTCGACATTGGCTTCCATCAAAAGCAACGCGTCATTCAACCGAGGATGCCGCTCCCCCGGAGCAGTAACAAAGGGAATCCGCTGCCGCTCCTCGCCGCTGCGCAGCGTGCCGACCCCGAGCGCATCGGCAATCCGCTCCGCGAGATCCGCCCCATGTTCCCGGCCAATCATGGCCAGCATGAAATCGACGGTCGCCTGCCCGCCGGCGCAGGTCGCCCGATCGCGATCGATCTCGAAGATCTGCTGCGTGACGATCGACCGCTCGAACTGCTCGGCGAACTGCTGATACGTCTCCCAGTTCACGCTCACGCGATACCCGGAAAGCTGCCCCGCCATCGCGAGCCACCACACGCCGTGATGAATGCCGGTCACGACCGGCGTGCGCTGCCCGACCCGCGCGAGACTCGCGAGAAACAGCCGGTAATCGGCGAACTGCTGAAACCGCTCGGACACGACGATCAACCAGTCGCACGCGATCGCGTCGTTGAACGCCGCATCGGCATGCCACTGAGCACCACCCGCGAGCGGCACCGGCCGCCCGTCCCACGAACACACCTGCCAGCGGTACAGAAGCCGCCCGTCGATCTCGTTCGCGAGATTCAGCGCATCGACGATCGGCCCCACGCCCGACATCGACACGGGCGGCAATGCAACGATCGCCACCTGCGTCGTGCGGGTGGCGCCTGCGGGACGAGACACCGGTACCACGGCTGAAACCTGCCCTGTCGCGTTACTTGAGACTGCCCGACAGGAATTGCTTGAGCCGCTCGCTCTGCGGCCGCACCAGCACTTCCTTCGGATCGCCCTCTTCCTCGGTCCGCCCCTGATGCAGGAACATCACGTGGTTCGACACGTTGCGCGCGAAACCCATCTCATGCGTGACGACGATCATCGTGCGCCCTTCCTCGGCCAGCTTCTGCATGACCTTCAGCACTTCGCCGACGAGCTCCGGATCGAGCGCGGACGTCGGTTCGTCGAACAGCATCACGTCCGGATGCATCGCCAGCGCCCGCGCGATCGCCACGCGCTGCTGCTGGCCGCCCGACAGATGCGACGGATACTGCTTCTCGACGCGCGGCGGCAGGCCGACCTTCTCCAGGTACTCGCGCGCACGCTCCTCGGCTTCCTTCTTCGAAATGCCGAGCACGTGCACGGGCGCCTCCATCACGTTCTCGAGCACGTTCATGTGCGCCCACAGGTTGAAGTGCTGGAACACCATCGCGAGCTTCGTGCGGATGCGCTGCAACTGCTTGTGATCGGCGACCTCGAGCGCACCGGCGCGGTCGGTCTTGGTACGCACGGCCTCGCCGTCGACGACGATCTGCCCCGCATTCGGCCGTTCGAGAAAATTGATGCAGCGCAGGAACGTACTCTTGCCCGAGCCGCTCGCGCCGATGATGCTGATGACGTCACCGGCCTTCGCATTCAGCGACACGCCCTTGAGCACCTCGTTGTCGCCATAGCGCTTGTGGATATCGACCGCGGCAAGCTTGACGGAAGCGGACGCGCTCGTTTGAGTGATCTCGGCCAACTGGCTCTCCTCGAAGTAATTCAATGACGGGCGGCCGCGAGATACGCGAGCCAGTGGCGCTCCGCGCGGCGAAACGCCGCGACGAGTGCGAACGATACCGCAAGATAGATCAGCGCGGCGATTCCGAACGACTGGAACGCCATGTAGGTCGCGGAATTGGCATCGCGCGCGACCTTCAGGATGTCCGGCACGGTCGCCGTGAACGCGACGGTGGTCGCGTGCAGCATCAGGATCACCTCGTTGCTGTACAGCGGCAGCGCGCGGCGCAGCGCCGACGGCAGGATCACACGGCGGTACATCGTGAACGGCGACATTCCGTACGCGCGCGCCGCCTCGACCTCGCCGTGCGGAATCGCGCGGATCGCCCCGGCGAAGATCTCGGTGGTGTACGCGCAGGTGTTCAGCGCGAACGCGAGGATCGCGCAGTTGAAACCGCTGCGGAAAAACGCGTCGAGCAGCGAGTGCGAGCGCACGAACTCGAGGCTGTACATGCCCGTGTACATCAGCAGCAACTGCACGTAGAGCGGCGTGCCGCGGAACACGTACGTGTAGAAGCGCACGGGCATCGACACCCACTTGTTCCTCGACACGCGCGCGACCGCGAGCGGCACCGCGCACACGAAGCCGAGCGAAATCGACGCGACGAGCAGCCACAGCGTCACCGCGAGGCCGGAGAGGCGCTGGCCGTCCCAGAAAAGGAACGCCTTGCCGAATTCCTGGAGGATCTCGATCATAGTTCTGCGTGCCGCACGCCCATGGAATAACGCTTCTCGAGCTGGATCAGCACGAGGTTGGAGACGGTCGTGATCGCAAGATAGATCAGCGCCGCGACGAGGATGAAGAAGAACATGTTGAACGTGCTCTTGCCGGCGTCCTGCGCGGCCTTCACGACGTCCGCGAGGCCGATGATCGACACCAGCGCGGTGGCCTTCACGAGCACCTGCCAGTTGTTGCCGATGCCCGGCAGCGCGAAGCGCATCATCTGCGGAAACATGATCCGCGCGAACACGCGCGCGCCGCTCATCCCGTAAGCCGCGCCGGCTTCGAGCTGGCCGCGCGGCACCGACAGGAACGCGCCGCGAAACGTCTCGGTGAAGTACGCGCCGTAGATGAAGCCGAGCGTCAGCACGCCCGCCACGAACGGATCGATGTCGATCTGGTTCCAGCCGACGAGGTCGGTGAACTGGTTCAGCCAGATCTGGATGCTGTAGAACAGCAGCAGCATCAGCACAAGATCGGGCACCGAGCGGATCAGCGTCGTATAACCGGTCGCGATCGCTCGCAGCACCCGGTTGTGCGACAGCTTCGCCACCGCGCCGATCAGCCCCAGCGCCACCGCAGTGGCGAGCGACAGCACCGACAGCTCGATGGTCTGCACGGTGCCGGCCCAGAGGACCGGACCAAAGCCGTAAAGGAACACGCGCGTCTCCAGAGTTGGAATGAATGCCGACGCGACTGCCTGTCCCGCGCCGGGTTGACGCGGATAGTCGCAAGCGAAATTGATTGCCTCAAATCACCGTATGGGCGATTGCTGCGTCGCAACAATTCATCCCACCATTTGCGCATACGACCTACGCCGCTGTTTCAAAAGGAAAAAACCCGCTCCCTGACAGTCTCATGACACGCCGGGAAGCGGGTTTTTTGCAATTTTCCGGTCGCTTTTTCGATATAGCGCCGGACGGGCCATCGGGCCGAACATGCACGTCCTGGCCCGCCACAGCCTCGGCTGGCAGACGCGCATGAACGACGCGCTGCGCGACCGGCTGAAGAAGCGCCGCGCGTGAACGTCAGCGCCCTTTCAGGATGTCGGAGCGCGACGTCGTATAAACGAGCCCGTCCGGGCCGAAATGGACGTTGAAGAACGCGTCGGTGTTGACGCCGTCCTCGAGCCAGCGCCAGCTCCAGACCGTCTCGGGCTTCAGCGGATACTGCGCGATGTCGCCGGGCTTGCCGAGCAGCCGCCGCACCTCGTCCTCGTCCATCCCCGGGCGCACTTTCGCGAAGTTCTCGGCGGTCAGCACCTGCGTCGCGCCCGTGTAGCGCCCGTTCGCATCGAGATCGACGAACCAGGTCTGGTTGCCCATCGGGCCGCGCGGATATTCGAGACGCTTCGAGCCGTCGGTGAACGTACGCTCGGTCTCGGGCTTGCCCATCGTGCCGCGCACGTCGGCCTCGGTCGATTCGCCGATCTTCAGCCCCTTCAGCAGCAGCGGCGCAGGCTTGATCGCGTTGAAGAAGTCCCTGATACGTTGCACGTCGAGATGGCCTTGGTCGTCACAACCGGTTAGCGCCAGCGCGGCGGCCAGCATCGTCACGGAAAGCAGCCGGAAACGGAAAATCATCGGAAGGGTTGCGCGTCGAGAAAACACGCGGCAAGGATACCCGCGCGACGCCAAAAGCGCGAGACGGGCCGTGTGGCCCGTCCCGGATTCAATGCGTCGTTTCGGTTTCGGTCCGGGTTTCGGTCGCCCGGTTCGCCGGCGGCGCCGTGCGCGGCCCGGCCGGCGATCCGCCCAGCCGGCGGCGCGTGCGCACCAGCTCGGCAAGCTGCCACGAGCCGAGCGCGAGGCAGCCGAACAGCACTTCGCGGCCGCGCTTGACGACCGCGAGCGACAGCGCCGTCTCGCGATCGACGCCGAACATCTGCGCGAGCAGCACGACGGTCGCTTCCTGCACGCCCAGTCCGCCCGGCACCATGAACGCCGCGTGCCGCACCGCCTGCGTCATCGCCTCGATCGCGATCGCGCCGCCGATCGACACCGGATGGCCGAGCAGCGCGAGCGCCCAGTAAATCTCGAGCGCGCCGAGCACGTAGCCGGCCAGTTGCCAGAAGAAGGCGCTGAACAGCAGGCCCGTGCGCGACATCAGCGAATCGATGTCGGCGTCGAGCCGGCGGCCGTCGACGCCCTGCAGCAGTCGGTGCGAATCGCCGAGCAGGCGGCCCGCGAAACGCTCGATCGCGTGGAAGATGCCGCCGCGCCGCATCAGCACGACGCCCAGCACCGGCAACGGCAGCGTCAGCAGCAGCGCGAGGCCGATCGTGCCGCCGCCCATGTTGTCGGTCGTCGCGAGCAGCAGCACGAGGCCGAGCGCCGCGAACGCATACTGCACCACGATCGTCACCAGCACCTCGACGATCACCGACGCGGTCACGCGGCTCGCGTCGGGCACCTGCCAGCGCGCGAGCCGGATGCCGACGATCTCGCCGCCGATCCCGACCACGGGCAGCAGCCGGTTCACGGCCTCGCGCACGGTCGCGATCCACCACAGGAACGGCAGCGAACTGCGCCGGTCGAGCAGCAGGTGCCATGCGTATGCATCGAGCAGCAGCGGCAGCGCGTGGAACGGCACGAGCCACAACAGTGCGTAGCCGGCGCGCGCGAGCATCTGCGACACGTCGCCGACGCCTTCGTGCAGCCCCAGCGCGAGCAGGATGCCGATGCCGATCGGCCAGCCGAGCCACTTGATCCACTTGCTCATGACGGCTGCGCTCCCGGTGCGCGCGACGCCTGCGCGCCGCGTCGCGCCGCCGGCCCGCCGAACACGTCGGCAAACCCGCCGGTCGCGACGCCCGCCGCCTTCAGCGCGGCCGCGACTCGCGGCGACAGCAGCGCCTCGAGCTCGTCGACCGGACGGTAATCGGCCATCGTCGGCGTGATCGGGCCGTCGCCGGCCTCGGCCGGATGACAGTAGATCTCGCCGACGCCCGCCGGCAGCTTCGCGAGCGCGTCGAGCAGCACGGCCTCGTCCATCGCGCCCGTATGCTCGATCCCGACCACGTAGTCGTTGTGCGCGAGCCCCGCGCGGTCGAGCCGCGCGCGCACCAGCGCGATCCACGGCTTGAGCAGCGCGGGCGCGCTCGTTTCGTACGGCAGCCGCACCGCGCGCAGCCCGTAGTCGCGGCCGATCTCGATGATCATCGACAGCACGGTCGGATGCAGGTGGAAATGCTTGTGCGCGTTCACGTGGTCGAGCGGCAGGCCGCTCGCCGCGAACGCGTCGAACTGCGCACGGATCTCGCGGCGCAGTTGCGCGCGCACGTGCGGCAGGAAGAAGAAGCGACAGCCGTCCTTCGCCATCGCGTCGCCGAATCGCCCGTCGCGGCCGACGAGCGCGGGAATCTCATGCGCGGGCAGCGTGGCCGGCCCGTCCGCGAGCACCAGATGCAGGCCGACCGCGAGCGACGGCAGCCGCCGCGCGCGTTCGATCGCATCCTGCGCGGCGCTCGCGCCGACCATCAGGCTGGCGGCGTTCAACACGCCGTCGCGGTGCGCACGCTCGACCGCCGCGTTGACGCGCGGGTGCAGCCCGAAGTCGTCCGCGGTGAAGATCAGCGCCCGCGCCGCCCGCTGCGTCGCCACCGATCAGGCCTCGTGTGCGCGCAGGAAACGGAAGAACTCGACGCCTTCGCGCAGGCGGCGCTTCATCATGTCCCAGCTCGTCAGCATCTCGCGCACGATTTCCCAGATCTTCGACGGACGGAAGTAGAACTGGCGATAGAACTGCTCGAGGTGGTGATAGATCTCGTCGCGCGACAGGTGCGCATAGCCGATCGCCGCGAGCTGCACGCCTTCCTTGCTCACCAGGTTGATGGTCTTGTTCTCTTCCATCCAGCCGTTTTCGACGGCCTGCTTGTAGAGCGTCGTGCCCGGATACGGCGCGGCGAGCGACACCTGGATCGTGTGCGGATTGATTTCCTTCGCGTACTCGATCGTCTTCTTGATGGTCTCCTGCGTCTCGCCCGGCAGGCCGAGGATGAAGGTGCCGTGGATCTTGATGCCGAGCTTCTTGCAGTCCGCGCTGAAGCGGCGCGCGAAATCGGTGCGCACGCCCTTCTTGATGTTCACGAGGATCTGGTCGTCGCCCGATTCGAAGCCGACCAGCAGCAGGCGCAGGCCGTTTTCCTTCATCACCTTCAGCGTCTTGTACGGCACGTTGGCCTTCGCGTTGCACGACCACGTGATACCGAGCTTGCCCAGGCCGATGGCGATGGCTTCGGCGCGCGGCAGGTCGTCGGTGAAGGTGTCGTCGTCGAACATCAGCTCCTTCACTTCCGGCATGTTGTCGCGGATCCACTTCGCTTCCGCGAGCACGTTCTCGACCGAGCGCGTGCGGTAGCGATGGCCGCTGACCGTCTGCGGCCACAGGCAGAACGTGCAGCGCGACTTGCAGCCGCGGCCCGTGTAGATCGAGACGTACGGATAGTTCAGGTAGCCGATGAAGTAGTTGTCGATCTTCAGGTCGCGCTTGTAGACGGGCGCGACGAACGGCAGTTCGTCCATGTTCTCGAGGATCGGACGCGCTTCGTTGTGCTCGATCGAGCCGTCCTTCGCGCGCCAGCTCAAGCCCTTGATCTCCGCGAACGGCTTGCCTTCGGCGAGTTCCTTGCAGGTGAAGTCGAACTCCTCGCGGCACACGAAGTCGATGGCCTCGCTCGCCGTGAGCGAGTTGTGCGGATCGACCATCACCTTCGCGCCGACCATGCCGACCAGCATCGACGGCTTCATCTTCTTGAGATCCTGCGCGAACATCGCGTCGGTCGGGAACGACGGCGTGCTCGTGTGGATGATCACGAGGTCGTAGTCGTTGGCGATCTTCAGCGTCTCCTCGACCGACAGGCCGTCGGCCGGCGCATCGACGACGCGGCTGCCCGGCACGAGCGCGGCCGGCTGCGCGAGCCAGGTCGGGTACCAGAAGGAACGGATTTCGCGCTTCGCCTGATAGCGCGAGCCGGCTCCGCCGTCGAAGCCGTCATACGAAGGGGCCTGCAAGAACAGCGTTTTCATGAATGCTCCGGTAGCCTGCATAGTTCGTTTCGTTACAACGATTCAGTCAAAAAACCGCGGGCCGCCATGCCGGCGCCCGCCTCTCTGTCATGTCGCGCCGCGCGGCTTCGCCGGGTGACGCGTCTCGGCCCGCGGGCCGGGTTCGATCGACGGCCCTAGCGGCCGTCCACTGCTTCCACGGCCGCCGCCGCGCGTTCGCCGCCGACGACCGTCATCCTGGCGCCGCGCCACACGACGTGCGTGCCGAACGCGGCCGCGAGCCACTCGAGCGCGAGCAGCGTGTCGCGCACCGCGACGAGCGGCAGGTCGCGCCAGAACGCACGCCAGCCGTCCTCGCCGCGTGCGTGCAGCACGAGCCGGCCGAATGCGCCGACCGCGGCCGCGCCGCCCGCCAGCGTGCCGGCGACACTGCCGTCGAGGCGCCATGCGAGCGCCGCGCCGATCGCGAGCCACGGCACGGTGAACGTAATGAACAGGAACGCGAAGCCGGCCGGGTTCAGCGAACGGATCGTGCGCAGCCAGCGCGTCTCGCGGTGCCACAGCGGCCCGAACGACGGTTCGATCACGTCGGTCGCGACCTCGACCTCGGACAGCACGGTGCGCCGCCCGAGGCGGCGCGGCAGCTCGGCCAGCCAGAAATCGTCGGCCAGTTCGTCCTTCAGCGCGAAGAGACCGCCGATCCGGTCGAGCGTGTCGCGCGTGAGCGCGAGCGTCGCGCCGAAGCCGAAGCGGCTCGAGCGGCCGAGGTGCGTAATCCGCACCGACGGCGCGAACCAGGCGTCGACGAACTGCGCGCCGATCCGCGTCCAGAAGCCGCCGACGCTGCGCGCATGATACAGGCACGTGACGACCCCGACCGACGCGTCCGCGAGCGGCGCCGTCACGCGCTCCAGATAGTCGGGCTTCACCGCGATGTCGCTGTCCGCGATCACGATGCGGCCGTATTTCGCACGTTCGGCGAGATTGATCAGGTTGCTGACCTTCAGGTTCTTGCCATGCACGCGCGCGTCGATCACGAGCGAGATGTCGCACGCCGGATGGTCGGCGCGCAGCCGCTCGACGACCGCGATAGCCGGATCGGCCGACGATGCGACGCCGAACAGCACCTCATAGCGAGGATGGCGCTGCTCGCAGAAAGTCGCGAGGTTTTCATACAGGTGCGGCTCCGCGCCGCACAGCGGCTTCAGCACGCTGACCGGCTCGAAGCCGTCGCGCACCGCGGTGCGCGGCGTGCGCGGCCGCGGCGCGAAGGCCGCGACGAGCGCATAGCCGGCCGCGGCCAGCGTGAAGACGATCAGGAGCCAGTCGAGCAGCGTGGCGGTGGGCGTCATGCGCAACGCCTCCCGGCGACTTCGGCGCCATGGCGAACGCTTGAGCGTGATTGAGCGTGATGCGGTATTCCGACAGCGACGAACGCGGGCACGACCCGACTCCTTGTTCCAGCAGCGTCTGTAATGGGGAAGGCACGACCCGTTGTTCGGGTGCGGCCATGCCCGGCTTCGCGTGGCGTATCCCCGCGCAGCACCCGGACGGCATGCGGGAAGACTCGAATGGCTCCATTGGCACAACATGGACAGGCGCCGGATTTTAGCAGTCCGCAGCCCCCCGCGCGCGGCGCTACGAGAAACGGACTGGTGCGATTCCGGCAAAGCTGAGCGGTCGACGAACCGGATCGGCTCGGCCACGTTCACATTAACGTAAGCACTTTGCAGGCGTATTGCAGTCTTTAAAATCAAACGTTTCGTGCAAATTTGTATGTCGATGCGGTTTCACTTCCAATCGCCGTAAAGATTGGTAATTAATCAGCGATTAGATTGATTTTTGCAACGATCGTCGCAAGCAACCCTGCACCCCTGTAAGGCGCATGGGTATCCGCGCGCGGCCAGCACGTTCCGGAACCCTTTGGCAAAATCGTTGGCGTCTGTTGCGTCAGCGCATCACCACGCCATCCCGTTTCGAAGGTCTTCCGATGACACCGTTTTCCGTACTCGATCTCGCCCCCATTCCGGCCGGCGCCGACGCCTCGCAGGCGTTCCGCAACACCGTCGATCTCGCGCAGCACGCGGAACGCTGGGGCTACCGGCGCTACTGGCTGGCCGAGCATCACAACATGCCGGGGATCGCGAGTGCGGCCACCGCCGTCGTGATCGGCCACGTCGCGGGCGCGACGCGGACGATCCGGGTCGGCTCGGGCGGCATCATGCTGCCGAACCACGCGCCGCTCGTGATCGCCGAACAGTTCGGCACGCTCGCGTCGCTGTATCCGGGGCGCATCGATCTCGGCCTGGGCCGCGCGCCCGGCACCGACCAGACCACGTCGCGCGCGCTGCGCCGCGACCTGATCGGCAGTGCGGACTCGTTTCCGGACGACGTCGCGGAGCTGCAGCGCTATTTCGCGGAGCCGGTACCCGGCCAGCGCGTGCGGGCGGTACCCGGCGCGGGGCTCGACGTCCCGGTGTGGCTGCTCGGTTCGAGCCTGTTCAGCGCGCAGCTCGCGGCGATGCTCGGGCTGCCGTTCGCGTTCGCGTCGCACTTCGCGCCGGATTATCTGATGCGGGCGCTCGAGATCTACCGCGCGCAGTACCGGCCGTCGGCCGCGTGGCCGAAGCCGCATGCGATGGTCGGCGTCAACGTGTTCGCGGCCGAGACCGACGACGAGGCGCGGCGCCTGTTCACGTCGCTGCAGCAGCAATTCATCAACCTGCGGCGCGGCACGCCGGGCAAGCTGCCGCCCCCCGTCGACGTGCTCGAGGCGAACGAGCTCGAACTCGCGACCGTCGCGCATTCGCTGTCGTTCGCGGCGGTCGGCTCGCGCGACACGGTGCGCGACAAGCTGCGCGAGCGCATCGCGCTGACGGGCGCCGACGAGCTGATCATCACCGCGCAGATCTACGATCACGCCGCGCGGCTGCGCTCGTTCGAACTGGCCGCGCAGATCCGCGACGAGCTCGCGAACGAAGCGCGCTGACGGCACGCTCGCGCGCCGCCGGCCGCCTGTCCCGCATCACTGCGGGCGCACGGCCTCCAGCCCGTCGAGCAGCGCCTTGTGGAACGCGTCCGGGTCCTGGATCTGCGGCGCGTGTCCGAGCGCCGGGAATTCGACGAGTTGCGCGCCCGGAATCGCGGCCTGCGTGCGCTTCGCGAGCTCCGGATAGCGGCCGAGCTTCGCGTGCACGTCGGGCGGCGCGACGTCCTTGCCGATCGCGGTCGTGTCCTTGTCGCCGATCATCAGCAGCGTCGGCACGCGGATCGCACCGAATTCGTAGACCACCGGCTGCGTGAGGATCATGTCGTAGATCAGCGCGGAGTTCCACGCGACCGCGTCGCGGCCGGCGCCGCGATACATGCCGGCGAGCATCTGCACCCAGCGCTCGTACGACGGCGACCACTTGCCTGCGTAGTACGTACCCTGCTCGTAGCGGCGGATACCGTCGGCCGTGGTCTTCTGTTCGCGCGCGTACCAGTAGTCGACCGACAGCGGCGGCACGCCGAGCGCCTTCCAGTCCTCGAGGCCGATCGGGTTCACGAGCACGAGCTGGTCGGTCGCTTTCGGATACATCAGCGCGTAGCGGATCGCGAGCATCCCGCCCGTCGAGTGGCCCATGATCGTCGCCGACTTCACGCCGACCGATTCGAGCAGCGCGTGCGTGTTGCGCGCGAGTTGCTGGAAGCTGTACTGGTAGCGCTCGGGCTTCGACGACTTGCAGAAGCCGATCTGGTCCGGCGCGATCACGCGATAGCCGGCGCGGCTCAGCACGCCGATCGTATCCTCCCAGGTCGCCGCGCAGAAGTTCTTGCCGTGCAGCAGCACGACGGTGCGGCCGTTCGGATGCGCGGGCTGCACGTCGAGGTACGCCATCTCGAGGGTTTCGCGCTGCGACACGAACGCGTACTCGTGCACGGGCGCCGGATACGCGAACCCTTCCAGGCGCGGGCCGTACGCGGGCCCGTCGTTGGCGGCGGGCGTCGCGGCAACGGCCGCCACGGGCAGCGCGCACGCGGCGGCGGCGCTCGCGCCGAGCACGGCGGCGCGCGCGACGGACAACATCTTGCAAATCGAAAGCATGGCGATCACGGTGATTGGAGACGCGCGCGGGCAGCCGGTTGCGGCCGGACGGTCTCGCGCCCCCGCGATTCTACGCGGTCGCGTGACGACGGCGCGCAACACTCCGAGGCCGCGCGACTTCCGCGCGTATGACGAACTCGGGTATCGTGTGACGTGACCCTGAAACGCGTGCAGGCGAATTCCCATGAAAAACGTCCTCAGCATTCAGTCGCACGTCATCTACGGCCATGCCGGCAACAGTGCGGCCGTGTTCCCGATGCAGCGTCTCGGCATCAACGTCTGGCCGCTCAATACCGTCCAGTTGTCGAATCACATGCAGTACGGCCACTGGGCCGGCAGCGCGATCGATGCCGCGAAGATGGAACAGCTCGTCGACGGCGTCGCGGCCATCGGCGCGCTCAAGCGTTGCGACGCGGTGCTGTCCGGCTTCCTCGGCTCGCCGCCGCAGGCGCGCGCGGCGGTCGAGATCGTGCGCTCGGTGAAGGCGATGAATCCGAACGCGTGGTACTTCTGCGATCCGGCGATGGGCCAGACGGGCGGCATCCGGCCCGAGCCCGGTGTCGAGGAATTCATCGTGCAGGAAATGCCCGCGCTCGCGGACGGCATGTCGCCGAACCATACCGAACTGCAGAAGCTCGCCGGCCGGCGCATCGAGACCGTCGCCGAAGCCGTCGACGCGTGCCGCGCGCTGATCCGCCGCGGCCCGCAGATCATCCTCGTCAAGCACCTGCACGACCGCAACAGTCCGGCCGACCGTTTCAACATGCTCGCCGTCACCGAAACCGAAGCGTGGATCGGCCAGCGGCCGCTGTATGCGTTTCCGCGCCATCCGGTCGGCGTCGGCGACCTGACCAGCGCGATCTTCGTCGCGTGCCGGCTGCGCGGCGATTCGGTGCGCGCCGCGTTCGAACACACGCTCGCGGCCGTGCACGCGGTCGTGAAGGCCACCTACGACGCACGCCGTTACGAACTCGAACTCGTCGCCGCGCAGGACGAGATCGCCCGCCCGAGCGAATGGTTCGGCGCGTGGGTGACCGACGCCTGACGCGCCGGCACTGCGTTGCGCTGCTCCGCCGCACCGCTTTCCTGCTTTCCTGCTTTCCCCTTTACACCACGACCGCTGGCGATGCCTATCCCGATGCCGGTTCGCTGTCCGTGCAAACGTTTCCGGACTTCACATGAATGACACCGATTCCTCGCTATGCTCGCGGCGGCACGAACCGGCGCAGCCGCATCCTGCGACCCGGCGCGCGCCCTTCCCGCAGGTCCCGCCAATCGGCTTCCCCTTTACCGCACGATAACGACCATGACCCGATCGAACCGTCGTGACTTCCTGCGCGTCGCCGCCGGCACTGCCGGCGCCGCCGCGCTGAACCTGTTTCCGCCCGTGATCCGCGATGCGCTCGCGATTCCCGCGAACCGCCGTACCGGCACGATCCGCGACATCGAACACATCGTGATCCTGATGCAGGAGAACCGCTCGTTCGACCACTACTTCGGCACGATGCGCGGTGTCCGAGGCTTCGGCGATCCGCGCCCGCTGCGCCTCGCGAACGGCAAGTCGGTGTTCCATCAGCCGGTCGGCCCGGCCGAGCTGCTGCCGTTCCACCCGGGCGCGGACAAGCTCGGCCTGCAGTTCCTGCAGGACCTGCCGCACGGCTGGCAGGACATGCACGCCGCGTGGAACAAGGGCCGCTACGACCAGTGGGTGCCGAACAAGGGCACCACGACGATGGCGTACCTGAAGCGCGACGACATCCCGTTCCACTACCAGCTCGCCGATGCGTTCACGATCTGCGACGCGTACCACTGCGCGATCCCGAGCTCGACCGACCCGAACCGCTACTACATGTGGACGGGCTACGTCGGCAACGACGGCACGGGCGGCGGCCCGGTGCTCGGCAACGAGGAAAAAGGCTACGGCTGGACGACCTATCCGGAAGTGCTCGAACAGGCCGGCGTGTCGTGGAAGATCTACCAGGACGTCGGCACGGGACTCGACGCGAACGGCTCGTGGGGCTGGACGCAGAACCCGTACATCGGCAACTACGGCGACAACTCGCTGCTCTACTTCAACCAGTACCGCACCGCGCTGCCCGGCACGCCGCTGTACGACAAGGCCCGCACCGGCACCAACATCAGCGCCGGCGGCACGCTGTTCGACGTGCTGCAGCAGGACGTGAAGAACGGCACGCTGCCGCAGGTGTCGTGGATCTGCGCGCCGGAAGCGTATTCCGAGCACCCGAACTGGCCCGCGAACTACGGCGCGTGGTACATCGAGCAGGTGCTGAAGGCGCTCGTGTCGAATCCCGACGTGTGGAGCAAGACCGCGCTCTTCATCACGTACGACGAAAACGACGGCTTCTTCGACCACGTGCCGCCGCCGTTCGCGCCGCAGTCGCGCGCCAACGGGCTGTCGACGGTCGCGACGACCAACGAGGTGTTCGCCGGCGACGCGTCGCACATGGCCGGCCCGTACGGGCTCGGGCCGCGCGTGCCGATGCTCGTCGTGTCGCCGTGGACCAAGGGCGGCTGGGTCTGCTCGCAGACCTTCGATCACACGTCGCTGCTGCAATTCATCGAGGCGCGGTTCGGCGCGCAGTATCCGGTCACGGCCGCCAACGTGTCGCCGTGGCGCCGCGCGGTGTGCGGCGACCTGACCGCCGCATTCGACTTCGCGACGGCCGACGCCGGCTGGCCGACGCTGCCCGACACGAGCGGCTACGCGCCGCCCGACCGCGTGCGCCATCCCGACTACATCCCGGTGCCGCCGGTGCTGCAAAAGCTGCCGAAACAGGAAGCCGGGCTGCGTCCGGCGCGCGCGCTGCCGTACGAACTGTTCGTGCACGGCCGCGTCGAAGCCGCGAACGGCCAGTTCCGGCTGACCTTCGCGAACACGGGCCGCGCGGGCGCCGCGTTCCAGGTCCAGTCGCGCAACCGCGTCGACGGCCCGTGGGCGTACACGGTCGAAGCCGGCAAACGCGTCGCCGATACCTGGAGCGCCGCCGCGTCGCTCGGCCTGTACGACCTCGACGTGTACGGCCCGAACGGCTTCTACTGCCATTTCCGCGGCCCGTTCGCGACCGGCGTCGGCAGCGCGAACGTGAACCCCGAGGTGATCTACGGCTACGACGTCGCGAACGGCAACATCACGCTGCGCCTGATGAACCGCGGTCACAAGGCCGTGCGGCTCAAGGTCACGAACGCGTACGGCCACGGTCACGCGCGCACGTTCGACCTCGCGCCGGGCGCGCACGTCGACGATTACTGGGATCTGCGCGGCAGCCACGGCTGGTACGACCTGACCGTCAGCGACGGCCGGCTGCTCGGCTTCCTGCGTCGCTTCGCCGGTCACGTCGAAACCGGCCGCCCGAGCACCAGCGACCCGCTGATCCGCACGACCGCGTCGCACGACGACGCCGAAGCCGCGTCGGACGCCCTGTCCGACTGACGTCGCCCCACGCGCGGCGCGGCCCCCGGCGGGCCGCGCCGCGTCCTTGCCCCGCGCCGCTCTCCCTCCTTCCCGCCCGTGGCGTTCGCGACGGGAAACTCCCGATACCGGCCACCCGCGCGCGCGCGGAAGCTATGCGCAAATCCGCATCGAATGCGCGGCAAATTTCCAAGACCCGCGCATATCGGCGACCTATATATCGAAGCAATCGGGGCTCTTCGCGGAGCCTGACGGGAGATGTTTCCGAGGATCACGATGCCGACCTCCCCGCCCGATCCCGAGAAGCGGTCGAACCGCCCGCCCGTCGCACGCGCCCGGCTCGCCCTGGCGCGCGCGGTACCTACTCGCAGGTGTCGAACAAGAGGAACAACATGAAATTCCGTCATTCCCTGCTGTCGGTGTCGATTGCATCCGCGCTTGCCCTCCTCTCGCAACAGGCCGCCCAGGCTGCCGACGCAACCGACGTGAAGGTCGGCTTCGCCGCGCCGCTCACGGGCGTGAACGCCGGCTACGGCAAGGACCTGCAAAACGGCGTCCAGCTCGCGCTCGACGATGCGGTCGCACAGAAGGTGCAGATCGCCGGCAAGCCGGCCCGCTTCAATCTCGTCGTGCAGGACGACCAGGCCGACCCGCGCATCGGCGTGCAGGCCGCGCAGGCGCTGGTCGACCAGAACGTGTCGGTCGTGGTCGGTCACTTCAACTCGGGGACGACGATCCCGGCGTCGGTGGTCTACGACAAGGCCGGCATTCCGGTGATCGACCCGGCCGCGACCAACCCGACGCTCACGTCGCGCGGGCTCGCGAACATGTTCATGGTGATCGCGACCGACGGCCAGAACGCCGGCAACGCGGGCAAGTACGCGGTCGACGTGACGAAGGCGAAGCGCATCGCGATCATCGACGACCGCACCGCGTTCGGCCAGGGCGAGGCCGACGAATTCGAGAAGGCCGTGAAGGCCGCCGGCGGCAACCTCATCGGGCGCGAGTTCACCAGCAACCAGGCGGTCGATTTCCGCGCGCAGATCACGAGCCTGAAGGCCAAGAATCCCGACCTGATCTTCTTCGGCGGCCTCGATTCGCTCGCGGCGAACTTCATCAAGCAGATGCGCCAGCTCGGGCTGAACGCGCAGTTCGTCGGCGGCGGCGGCGTGAAGGACAACGAGTTCATCAAGATCGCGGGCCCGGCCGCGGAAGGCGCGATGGCGTGGGAATACGGCCGGCCGCTCGACGAGCTGCCGCAGGGGAAGGATTTCGAGGCGCGCTTCAAGAAGCGCTTCGGCGTCGACGTGCTGTCGTATGCGCAGTTCGGCTATGACGCGGCGTGGGCGGCGATCAAGGCGATGCAGGCGGCCGGCTCGACCGACCCGAAGGCCTATCGCCCGGCGCTGAAGAAGATCGATTTCGAAGGCGTGACCGGCCGCATCTCGTTCGCGAACGACGGCTCGCTGAAGAGCGGGATGTCGACGCTGTACCAGGTGAAGAACGGCGCGTGGAAGACGATCGTGACGAAGGGAGGCTGATCGGCGAGGCAGGCGGACGGCCGGCGGCGGGAGCGCCGCCTGGCCGGGAGATCGCGGCGGTCATACCGATCTCATACGACGACTGATGTTAAAGCAATCCAGGTAGGCCCGCCGTGTCGCGGGCCCTGTCACGCAACGTCAGCCCGCCTCGGCCTCGGCCGCCTCGTGCGCGCGGCGCAGCCGCTCGCGGCTGTTGGTGAGGTGCGTGCGCATCGCGGCGCGGGCGGCTTCCGGGTCGTGGCGCGCGATCGCCTCGTAGATGTCTTCGTGCTCGTGGTTCAGCCGGCCGACGTAGCGCTCGAGATCGTCGCCGGCGAAGCGCGCGGAATTCACGCGGGTGCGCGGGATGATCGACGTGCCGAGCTGCGTCATGATGTCGACGAAATAGCGGTTGCCGGTGGATTGCGCGATCTGCAGGTGGAACTGGAAGTCGAGCTGCGCGGTGTCGCGGCCGCCGCCCGCGCCCGTCGCGATCGCGTCGAGCGCGCGCCGCAGCGCGGCGAGATCGGTATCGTTCGCGCGCTGCGCGGCCAGGCTCGCGCACTCGCTTTCGAGGCTGATGCGCAGCTCCAGCACCGCGAGCACGTCGCGCAGCGTCGTGATCGTCGCGGGATCGATGCCGAGCGTCTGGCGGCGCGACGGCTCCAGCACGAAGCTGCCGATGCCGTGGCGCGTCTCGATGAGGCCGCTCGCCTGCATCCGCGAGATCGCCTCGCGCACGACCGTACGGCTCACGCCCTGCGCCGCCATGACTTCGGTTTCGGTCGGCAGCTTGTCGCCGGGACGCAGCGTGCCGTTTTCGATCTGCGCGGTCAGCGCGTCGACGACATCTTGTGCGAGGCTGCGTGCGCGACGGCGCGGCGCTGCGGGAAGCGTAGGCACGGACATGTGGCCGGTTCCTTTTTGAATGATCGTAATGTGAGCCGAGGGTTTACGCGGGGTTTGAGCGAAAGCCGATGATTCATTATACTGCGTCACAAGTCATCCGACGACTGATGATCGGCGCACGGATCTCCTGTCGACCCAGGTCGGCTGTACAGCACCGCCCGGTCCCGTGCGCGACGATCGACCTGCGTTCGCGTTCTGCGCTCCGCTGGCCCGGTTGTCGCTCCCACCCCGTTTCGGGTTGCGTCGACATGCGGGGCTTGCGCGCCACGCACGTCGGTTGTCGAATGATCGCACCTCCCGCCGCGCGCGGCAAAGCTTTTGCCGCACGGCATCGCCCACTCTTTCGCCATCGCCGCCCATGAACGCCGTCACTGCCTCGCCCTCCCCCGACACGCCGCGCATCGTCGACCTGCAAGCGATTCCGGTCGCCGGCCACGACAGCATGCTGCTCAACCTGAGCGGGGCGCACGGCCCGTTCTTCACCCGCAACCTCGTGATCCTGAAGGACAGCGCGGGTCGCACGGGCGTCGGCGAAGTGCCGGGCGGCGAAAGCATCCGCCGCACGCTCGACGACGCGCGGGCGCTCGTCGTCGGCCAGCCGGTCGGCAATTATCATGCGGTGCTCAACGACGTGCGGCGCACCTTCGCCGACCGCGACGCGAGCGGCCGCGGGCTGCAGACCTTCGACCTGCGCACGACGATCCACGCGGTCACCGCGCTCGAGGCCGCGCTGCTCGACCTGCTCGGCCAGCATCTCGGCGTGCCGGTCGCCGCACTGCTCGGCGAAGGCCAGCAGCGCGAGCGGGTCGAAATGCTCGGCTACCTGTTCTACGTCGGCGATCGCACGAAGACCGCGCTCCCGTATCGCGACGGCCGCGGCGCGACCGACGACTGGACGTGCGTGCGCGACGAAGCCGCGCTGACGCCCGAAGCCGTCGTACGGCTTGCCGAGGCCGCGCATGCGCGCTACGGCTTCAACGACTTCAAGCTGAAGGGCGGTGTATTCGCGGGCGCCAGCGAGATCGAAGCCGTGACGGCGCTCGCCGAGCGCTTCCCCGACGCGCGCGTGACGCTCGATCCGAACGGCGCATGGTCGCTCGACGAGGCCGTGCGGTTGTGCCGGGATCAGCATCACGTGCTCGCGTATGCGGAAGATCCGTGCGGTGCGGAGAACGGTTACTCGGGCCGCGAAGTGATGGCCGAATTCCGCCGCGCGACGGGGCTGCCGACGGCGACCAACATGATCGCGACCGACTGGCGGCAGATGGGCCATGCGGTGCAGTTGCACGCCGTCGACATCCCGCTCGCCGATCCGCACTTCTGGACGATGCAGGGCTCGGTGCGGGTCGCGCAGATGTGCCGCGACTGGGGCCTCACGTGGGGTTCGCATTCGAACAACCACTTCGACGTGTCGCTCGCGATGTTCACGCACGTCGCGGCCGCGGCGCCGGGCCAGGTCACCGCGATCGACACGCACTGGATCTGGCAGGACGGCGAACGGCTGACGCGCGAGCCGCTGAAGATCGAGAACGGGCTGGTGGAAGTGCCGAAGCGGCCGGGGCTCGGGATCGACATCGACATGGATGCGGTCGCGCTCGCGCACGAGCTGTACAAGCAGCACGGCCTCGGCGCCCGCGACGACGCGGCGGCGATGCAGTATCTGATCCCGGGCTGGACGTTCAACAACAAGCGCCCCTGCCTCGTGCGCTGAGCGCGGACCGACCGGGCGGCGACGTCGCCCGGTCACATCTGGCCGGGCGCCCTAGCCGCGCGCCCCTTAACCGGGCGCCCCTAGCCGGGCGCCCCTATTCCCCGCGCCATCCCCGACGCGGCGAACACGATGACGATCACCAGCACCGCCTGCCAGTGGCCGATCCGCACGTAGGTGCGCGCACGGCCGATATCGGGCAGTTGCTGCCGCCGCGCGGCGATACGCCAGCGGATCAACCCCAGCATCGGCACGATCTCGAGCAGCAGGATCAGCACGAGCGCGGTCATCTTCAGGTGAAAGAGCGGTTCGTGCAGGTAGTACGCGGTCCCTTTCTCGAAACCGCCGAACGCGCGCGCGAGGCCCGTCGCGATCAGCACGAGCGCGGACAGTCCCCAGACCGCATCCGCCTTGAACACGCCAGGCAAATCGGCCGCCTGCGCCGATGCGATGAACCGGCGCAACGCGCGGTTACGCCCGGCGATCGCGGCAAACGCGACGCCGAACGCACTGAGGTGAATGGCAGCCAGCAACCAACGGACGATCATCCCGCCTCCTTGTCGCCCGCGCCCGGTGCGCGAGCCGTGTCAGACGATCTGCTTGAGCGCCGCGTCGAGCGCGAGCACCGCGACGCGGTCGCCCTCGGTCGCGAGCGGCGTGCGCATCACGATCTGCCGGTTGTGGCCGACAGCCGCCGGCGAATCCCACAGCAGTTCCACCTTCGGGCGATTGAACAGGCTGCCGCGACGCGGCGGCACGACCGCCGGCTGCGCGCCCTGCTCGCCCGCGGCGGGCGTCGCGGCGCGACCGGGCCAACGCACCGACAGTTCGCGCGCATCGTACTGGCCGACCTTGCGGCTTTCCATCCAGACGATCGCGGTGCGCGTCAGCACGTCGAGCGAGATCGCATACCGGCCGACCGCGAAGCGGCGTGCGGCCACGTTGGTCCGCCACAGCGGCCGCGGCCGGCAGATCCATACGATCGCCGCGTACAGCGCCGGCGCGGCGACGAGCCAGCCGTTGGTTGCCGTCACCGCATGCAGCGCGCGGCGCCAGCCGGCCGCCCACGTGAACGCGCCGATCGACCATACGGCGAACAGGAAACCGATCAGCGCGAACACGCGCAGCGCCTGGCGCAGCCACTGCGGCAGCGGATGGAACGGCCGCTCGGCCCGGGCGGCGGCGCCCGGCAGCGCGAGCAGCAGGAAGATTAGGATGAGGTAGATGAATGCCCACGGCGACGACACCATCGCCGACAGCGACGCGCGATAGCCCATCTGGGACATCGAGAACAGCCAGCGCGCGAGCAGTACGAGACCGATCGCGCGCAACGCGAAGATCACGCCGGCGCCGGGGGCCGGCGCTGCGCGCGTGGTTTTCGTTCTCGCCAAGACTGCTCTCCTCTGGATATTCGTACCGGCCGGATTTCACGGCACGGCCATTATAGGGACATTACCGTCTGGACAGACGGCCGGATGGCGTGCCGGGCCGCTTCGAAGGCCGTTCGCGGCGCCGGGCGCGGCGAGAATACAACAGATCCGCGCCGCAGATGTGACAACGCCCCGCCGGAAAACCCGGACGGGGCGTCGTGACGGCCGCGCGCCGCAGTATGGCGGCGGCCCGCGATCAGCTCGCGTTGACTTCGCGGAGCACCGTGCGGCGCTTCTGGCGCAGCAGTTCCTCGTAGCCCTTCACGTAGTTCTGCGCCATCACCTTCGACGAGAAACGGGCTTCGAACGCGGCGCGCACCTTCTCGCGCGGCAGCGTATCGAGGCGCTTGAGCGCGGCGACGGCCGACAGTTCGTCTTCGACGACGAAGCCCGACACGCCGTTGTCGATCACTTCCGGCACCGAGCCGCGCTTGAACGCGATCACCGGGGTGCCGCAGGCCATCGCCTCGATCATCACCAGGCCGAAGGGCTCCGGCCAGTCGATCGGGAACAGCAGCGCATGCGCGTTGCCAAGGAATTCGGTCTTTTCCGACTCGCTGATTTCGCCGATGTACTCGACGTGCGGCAGCGCGAACAGCGGCTTGATCTTCTCTTCGTAGTACGCGCGGTCAGCCTTGTCGAGCTTCGCGGCGATCTTGATCGGCAGGCCGGCCTGCTCGGCGATGCGGATCGCCGTGTCGACGCGCTTCTCCGGCGAGATACGGCCGAGGAACGCGAGGTAGCTCGGCTTCACGTTCGGGATCGGCGTCAGCAGGTTTTCCGGCAGGCCGTGGTACACGGTCGACAGCCAGTTCGCCTGCGGCAGCGGGATGCGCTGGTTGTCGGAGATCGACACGACCGGCACGTCGCTGAATGCGTTGAAGATCGGCTGCAGTTCCGGCAGGTCGAGACGGCCGTGCATCGTCGTCAGATGCGGGACCGGCTGGCGCGAGAACAGCGAGAACGGGTAGTAGTCGATGTGGCAGTGCAGGACGTCGAACTCTTCCGCGCGGCGGCGCACCTGCTCGAGGAGCAGCATGTGCGGGGCCATCACGTCGCGGATCGTCGGGTCGAGGCGCAGCGCCTGCGGCCAGCACGCTTCGAGTTTCGCGGAAGTCTGCGAATCGCCGCTCGCGAAGAGCGTGACGTCATGCCCCATCTCGACAAGTGCTTCGGTGAGGTAGGACACCACTCGCTCGGTACCGCCGTACAGTTTCGGGGGCACCGCTTCATGCAACGGAGCGATTTGGGCGATTCGCATGCGTAACTCCTAAAAAATCGGCAAAAAACCAGGTATGGGTCGGCAACCTGCCGGCGGTCCGGGCTGGATGCAGGTCGTCCGAAAGTCGGACGAATCAGCCTGCCGGGGGCGTCGAACCCGCGCTGCTCAAGGAGCGTCGGCGACGCGACAGGCATAGAACGTTTGAAACGAAGACCCGTTGACAGGGGTTCGTAAAAAAACCTGGAATCGAACCCGGAGCCGATTATCTAGGGTTAATCCCGATACGGCGCACAACATTTCAAACACTTTACTTTGTTACAAAGGTGCAACACTTTGCAACCCGCGGACTCGGGTGTCCGTTCTAGAGTGGAAGGCCCTTTTGGCGATCCTCGTTACCCGCCGCTGCCGGCAGCGTGATTCCGGCACCTGCGGCAGGACGGGATGCCGGATTTTATCTCAAAATCGATCGCGAGCCTCTGGCCAAGGCAAGATTCGCGCAGCGCAACGCAGGCCTTGTTTACAATGCCGGATTAGTCAGTCCGGGCGAACGCCGGCCCGCGATCCAGCCGCCACGCTCAATCACCGAATCACCGCACGCATATTTTGGAATCTCTCACCCCCGCCCAGCGCAACGCCTACAACGCGAAGCTGTCGAGCTACGCGCATCGGCCGATCGCGTTCCTGTTCCGCTACATCCGCCGCCACCCGGTCGCGCACCTGGTCGTGCTCTGCAGCGTGCTGGCCGCCGTCGGCTGCGCGCTCGGCTCGCAATACGCGATCAAGCACCTGATCGACGTGCTGGCGACCGGGCGCCATCATCCGGGCCCGCTGTGGAGCGCGTTCGCGCTGCTCGTCGGGCTGATCGCGGCCGACAACCTGCTGTGGCGCGTCGGCGGCTGGGTCGCCGCGCATACGTTCGTCGCGGTCACCGGCGACCTGCGGCGCGACCTGTTCCAGTACCTGATCGGCCATTCGCCGACGTATTACTCGGAGAAGCAGCCGGGTACGCTCGCCAGCCGCATCACGGCCACGTCGAACGCGGTGTACACGTCGGAGAACACGATGGCGTGGAACGTGCTGCCGCCGTGCATCGCGGTGATGGGCGCGATCCTGATGATCATCGTCGTCAATCCGCTGATGGCGGCCGGCCTGCTCGGCTGTTCGGCCGTGCTGTCCGTCATCCTGTTCAAGCTCGCCGGCCGCGGCTCGGCGCGCCACCACGCGTTCGCGGCGAAGGCCGCGGCCGTCGACGGCGAACTCGTCGACGTGATCGGCAACATGGGCCTCGTGCGCGCGTTCGGGATGACGCTGCGCGAACAGAAGCGCTTCGGCGCAACGGTCAAGGCCGAGATGGATGCGCGCCAGCAGAGCCTGCTCTATCTCGAGAAACTGCGGCTGTTGCATGCGGTGGTCACCGCGATGCTGTCCGCCGGCCTGCTCGGCTGGGCGCTGTGGCTGTGGGACCAGGGCCGCGCGACGTCGGGCGACATCGTGCTCGTCAGCTCGCTCGGCTTCACGATCCTGCACGGCACGCGCGATCTCGCGGTCGCGCTCGTCGACGTCACGCAGCACGTCGCACGCCTGTCCGAAGCGGTGAAGACGCTGCTCGAACCGCACGGCATGCCGGATCGCTCGGATGCGCAGCCGCTGTCGGCCAAGGGCGGCCGCGTCGACTTCGAGCGCGTGACGTTCGCGTATCCGCACCGCCGCGCGATCCTCGACCACTTCGACCTTCATATCGAGCCGGGCCAGCGTGTCGGGCTGATCGGCAAGTCGGGCGCGGGCAAGTCGACCGTGCTGGCGCTGCTGCAGCGCTTCTACGACACGCAGGACGGCGTCGTGATGGTCGACGGCCAGGACGTGAAGGGCATCACGCAGGACAGCCTGCGCCACGCGATCGCGCTGGTGCCGCAGGACATCTCGCTGCTGCACCGGACGATCTACGACAACATCGCGTACGGCCGCCCCGATGCGACCCGCGACGAAGTGCTCGCCGCCGCGCGCGACGCGCGCTGCGCGGAGTTCATCGAGGCGATGCCGGAAGGCTATGACACGATCGTCGGCGACCGCGGCGTCAAGCTGTCGGGCGGCCAGCGCCAGCGTATCGCGATCGCGCGCGCGATCCTGAAGGATGCGCCGATCCTGCTGCTCGACGAAGCGACGTCGGCGCTCGACAGCGCGTCCGAGGAAGCGATCCAGAGCGCGCTCGATCGCCTGATGGTCGGCCGCACGGTGATCGCGATCGCGCACCGCCTGTCGACGCTGCGCAACTTCGACCGCATCATCGTGATGAACAACGGCAAGGTGATCGACGACGGCCCGCCCGACGTGCTGCGCAGCCGTCCCGGCCTGTATCGCGACCTGCTCGCGAAACAGCACGGCCGCCATCATGCGGACGGCAGCACGCCGACCGGCGAACGCGTGGCCTGACGCGCCGGCATACCGCCGCGCCGACAAAAAAGCCGCCGTGCTTGCGCACGGCGGCTTTTTCAATTGCACCACCAGCAATAGTTCAGACGTGCTGCAGATCGCGCAGGAAATTGTCGCGCCACACCGACACGTTGTTCTCGCGAAGCTGCGCGATCATGTCCGCGTAACGCGCCCGCCGCTCGGCGAGCGGCATCGTCAACGCCTGCGACAGCGCATCGGCCATCCCGTCGATATCGATCGGATTGACGATCAGCGCGCCCGTGAGCTCGCGCGCGGCACCCGCGAAGCGCGACAGCACCAGCACGCCCGGATCGTCCGGATTCTGCGCGGACACGTACTCCTTCGCGACGAGGTTCATCCCGTCGCGCAGCGGCGTCACGAAGCCCACACGCGCAAGGCGGTACAGCGCGGCGAGCACCTGGCGGTCGTACTGACGGTGAATGTAGAGGATCGGCGCCCAGTCGAGCTCCGCGTAGCGCCCGTTGATGCGCCCGGACTCCGCTTCGAGCTGCAGGCGGATGTCCTGGTACGCACGCAAATCCGCGCGCGTCGACGGCGCGATCTGCAGGAACGACACGCGGTTGCGGATCGACGCCTGGTGTTCGAGCAGCTTCTCGAAGGCCCGGAAGCGCTCGACGAGCCCCTTCGAATAATCGAGCCGGTCGACGCTCATGATCAGTTGCCGCCCGCGCAGCGACGTCGCGAGCGTGCGCACCGCCTTGCCGTGTTCGCCCGCCTGCGCGAGCGACGCAATCTCGTCCGGATATACGCCGATCGGATAGGCGGCCGCGCGCAGCGTCTGACCGAACGCCCGGACGTGCACCGTGTGCCCGTCGCGCTCGACGTCGCCGTCCGCCTCGAACTCGACGTAGTCGCAGAACGCGCGCAGATCGGGCTCGGTCTGGAAACCGAGCAGATCGAACGCGCACAGCGACTCGACGAGTTCGCGGTGCGGCGGTACGTTGACGAGCACCTGCGCGGCCGGAAACGGAATGTGCAGGAAGAAGCCGATGCGGTTCTTCACACCGGCGTCGCGCAGCGCGCGCGCGAACGGAATCAGGTGATAGTCGTGCACCCAGATCACGTCGTCGTCCTGCAGCAGCGGCACGAGCTGCTGCGCGAGCCAGACGTTGACGCGGCGATAACCGTCGAACTCGTGGCGATCGTACTGGATCAGGTCCGCGCGGTAATGGAACGCGGGCCACAGCGTCGCGTTCGAGAACCCGCGGTAATACTGGTCGTAATCGCGACGCGACAGCCCGACGGTCGCGAACGTCACGGGCCCGCGCTCCTCGATGCGGATCTGCGGCTGCGGCGCGCCGGACGCGACCACTTCGCCGCTCCAGCCGAACCACATGCCGCCGGTTTCCTTCAGCGCGTCATAGACGCCGATCGCGAGGCCGCCCGCCGCCGGTTCGCCTTCCGAAATCGGCGCGACGCGGTTTGAAACGATGATGAGCCGGCTCATGCGTGCGGCTGCCCCGCGCCGAGCCAGCATGCGATCTGCTCATGCAGTGCGTCGACCGAATCGAGCCGCATGCGCGCGGACGTCTCGCCCGCGCCGACCTTGATCGACAGGCCGCCGCGCGCGTTGACCACCGCGAAACCCTTCTCGTCGGTCAGGTCGTCGCCCGCGAACAGCGGCACGCGGCCCGCAAAGGGCGGCTCGTCGAGGAACGCGGCCAGCGCGCGCCCCTTGTCGACGCCCTTCGGCTTGATCTCGAACACCATCTTGCCCGGTTGCAGCACGTACGCATCCGCATAGTCGGCGACGAGGCGCTCGGCCGCTTCGCGCGCCACCGCCTCGCGCTCGGGCGCGTTGCGAAAGTGCAGCGCGACGGCCGCGCCCTTGATCTCGAGCAGCATGCCAGGATGGCGGTCGACCACGTCCGCGAGCTCGCGCTCGATGCGCAGCAGGCGTTCGTCGTTGAAGCCGATGCGCTGCGTGTCGCCGTTCGCATCGCGGCGCTCCGCGCCGTGCAGGCCGGCGATCGGCAGATCGGGCATCTTCAGGAAAGTGTCGAGATTGTCGATGCCGCGCCCGGACACGATCGCGACCGCGCCGTGCGAGCGGCGCGACAGCTCGTCGAGCAACGTCAGCAGCGACGGCGGAACGTGAATGCTGTCGGGGGTCGGCGCGAGCTCGACGAGCGTGCCGTCGAAGTCGAAGAAGAACGCGGTATCGGTGAGGGACAGGGAAGCCGGAACGGATTGCATCGATTCGATAGTCTGAGGGCGACCGGAAAATGCCGGGCCGCCGCTGCGCGAATGGAGTTGTGCGCATCTTACCGCGCCTGCGCCCCCAGATGGGCGAAACCGGGGCCGCGCGAACACCGCGCCGCCCGCCGCGTCAACTGCGACATATTGCCCCGCTCGCCCGCCCCGCAGGGGTTTCGAAAGGACGCAGGCGCGCGAATTGCGCTACAGTCGCAACCGCCTGCCGCGCGGCGCATGGCATCGCGCCCCGGCTATCCATCGTCCGATCGAGCCCCAGGATGTCGTCTGCCCGCCTCGCGCCGCACCGGCGCCTCTCCCGCCTCATCCGCGCGACCGCGGCCCTCGCCGCCGTCGTGGCGCTCGCCGCGTGCACGCACGACGAGCCGCGCTGGAACCTGACCAACGTCACCGGCCACCTGCCCGACCTGTCGTTCAAGCTGACGGGCGGCGACGGCCATCCCGTCGACGCCGATGCATTCCGCGGCCGCGTCGCGCTCGTCTACTTCGGCTACACGCACTGCCCCGATGTCTGCCCCGAAACCCTCGCGCGGCTGATGGAAGTACTGGCGAAGCTCGGCCCGCAGGCGGACGACGTGCGCATCCTGTTCGTCTCGGTCGATCCCGCGCGCGATACGCCGCTGGCGATGCAGTCCTATGTCGCCGCGTTCGACGCCGCGCATGCGCGCGGCCTGACCGGCACCGACGGCCAGATCGAATCGCTGGCCAAGCGCTATCGCGTCGCGTATCAGATGGAAAAACGCGATCCGTCCGGCGGCTACGAAGTGACGCACAGCTCGGCCGTCTACATCTTCGACGCGACCGGCCGCGCGCGCCTGCTCGCGACCGATCGCGATTCGCCCGACGCCATCGCCGCCGATGTGCGCCGGATCATCGACACCGCCTCCACGACCTGAATTCCGCCATGAACACGAAAACGACCCTCAAGACGTTCGCCCTCGTCGCCGCGCTGTGCGCCGGCGCCCATGCATATGCCGCCGGCGCGATCAGCGCGCAGAACGCGTGGGTGCGCTGGCTGCCGAACAAGCTGCCCGCGGGCGGCTACGTGACGCTCGTGAATACGAGCGACAAGCCGGTCGATCTCGTCGACGTCGACAGTCCCGACTACGGGATGGCCATGCTGCACCAGACGGTCTCGAACGGCTCGACGCAGAAGATGGAGATGGTCGACAAGCTGACGATCCCCGCGCGCGGCAAGGTCGACATCGCGCCGGGCGGCTATCACTTCATGCTCGAGGAGCCGAAGCACGCGATCAAGCCGGGCGACACCGTGCACCTGCGCCTGAAATTCTCCGACGGCGAAACGGTCGATGCACCGTTCCCCGTGAAATCGCCGGCCCAGACGAAGTGATGCGCGCGCGATGAACCTCCTGTACTGGCTCGATCCGTGGGAACCGTCGCCGACCGTGGTCATCGCGGTGCTGGCGGCCGCCGTGCTGTTCGCGCGCGGCGTGAAAAAGGCGAAGGTGTCGCCGCTGCGGCAGTTCTCGTTCTGGTTCGGGCTGACGGCGCTCTATATCGCGCTGCATACGCGGCTCGACTATTTCTTCGAGCATGAATTCTTCATGCACCGCGCGCAGCATCTCGTGCTGCATCACCTCGGGCCGTTCTTCATCGCGCTGTCCTATCCGGGCGCGGCGATCCGCGCGGGCATTCCGTTTCGCTGGCGGCAGCGCTTCGTGCGCCCCGCGCTCGCATGGGCGCCGGTGCGCGCGACGCTCGACGTGGTGTTCCATCCGGTCGTCGCGGTCGTGCTGTTCGTCGGGCTGATCTATTTCTGGCTGCTGTCGCCGATCCATTTCATCGCGATGCTCGACTGGCGTCTCTATCGCGTGATGAACTGGAGCATGGTGATCGACGGGCTGCTGTTCTGGTGGCTCGTCGTCGATCCGCGTCCCGCGCCGCCCGCGCGGCTGTCGCCGGGCCGCCGGATCCTGATCGTCGTCGCGGCGATCCCGCCGCAGATCGCGCTCGGCGCGCTGATCTTCTTCACGCCGCACGAGCTGTATCCGATCTACTCGATCTGCGGCCGCGCGTTCACGTGGCTGAGCCCGCTGCGCGACCAGCAGATCGGCGGCCTGCTGCTGTGGATTCCCGGCTCGATGATGAGCGTGATCGGCGCGCTGATCGCGCTGCGGCACTGGCTGCGGCTATCCGCGCGCGGGCGGCTGATCGGCGAGCGCGCCGCGCAGCGCGCGGACAAACCGCCCGTCGCACGCGCCGCGCACTGACTGCGGCGGCGCCTAGCGCGCGTCACGCGCGTGCGCTGCTCATCCACACGTGCGGGATGCCGTCCTCGTCGTGCACGTCCGAACTCGGCGTGAAGCCGAATGCCCCGTAGAACCGCTGCAAGTGAGCCTGCGCATGCAGGCTTACCGGCGTATCCGGCCATTGCGCGCGGATATGCTCGAGCGCGCGCGACAGCAGCCCGTTGCCGAGGCCCGCGCCGCGAAACGCGGCGGTCGTCAGCACGCGGCCGATGCGCACGTCGGTGTGTTGCGCATCGGGCAGCAGCACGCGCAGATAGCCGGCCAGGCGGCCGGCCGGATCGAAGGCGGCCAGGTGCCACGCGGCCTGGTCCGCATCGTCGATGTCGCGATACACGCAATTCTGTTCGACGACGAATACGGCGCTGCGCGCCTCCAGGATCGAATAGATTTCGCGCGCGGTCAGCGCGTCGAAGGATTTCCAGCGCCAGTCGAGATCGGCGGTACGCGGGGATGCGGCAGGTGCGGATGCGTTCATGTGCGGTCCTGATTCGGGCGCGCCGACCGGCGCGCGACAACCGTCGATTATGCCTCGAACCGCCCCACGCGCGCGACCGCGTGCCACGCGCGAAAAAAGGCCCCGCATTGCGCGGGGCCTGCTCGTCACACCGTCATGCCGTCATGCCGGCATCTGGCCGAAGCGGCCGCTGTTGAAGTCCTCGATCGCGGTACGGATCTCCGCTTGCGAGTTCATCACGAACGGACCGTAACCGACGACCGGCTCGTCGATCGGCTCGCCGCTCAGGATCAGCAGCTTCGCGTCGCCGCTCGCTTCGATCTCGACGTCGCTACCGTCGCGGCCGAGTTGCACGAACTGCGCCTCGCGGGCCACCGTCTCGCCGTTCACCTGCACGGTGCCGCTCAGCACGACCACCGCGAGCGTCCGCCCTTCGGCGACCGGGAACCGCGCATGGCCGCCGGCCACGAGCCGCACGTCCCACACGTCGATCGGCGTGTGCGTGCGGGCCGGGCCGCGCCGCCCGTCGAGTTCACCGGCGATGATCCGCGCCCGCCCGGCGCCGTCCGGCAGCTCGACCACCGGGATATCGGCGTTCAGCAGCGTCTGGTACCCGGGCGCGCCCATCTTGTCCGCGGCGGGCAGGTTCACCCACAGCTGCACCATCTCGAGCGGGCCGCCCTGCTTCGTGAACGCCTCCGAGTGGAATTCCTCGTGCAGAATCCCGCTCGCGGCCGTCATCCACTGCACGTCGCCCGGGCCGATCGTGCCGCCCGCACCGGTCGAGTCGCGGTGCGCGACTTCGCCGTCATAGACGATCGTCACCGTTTCGAAGCCGCGGTGCGGATGCTGGCCGACACCGCGCGGCGCGGTCGTCGGTTCGAACGTCGCGGGGCCGGCGTAATCGAGCAGCAGGAACGGGCTCAGATGCGTGCCATGAGACTGGTAGCTGAACATCGAACGCACCGGGAACCCGTCGCCGACCCAATGGCCGCGCGGCGCACTGTACACACCCTGGATCTTCTTCATTACCCTTCTCCATATTGCGGCGAAACCCGTGTTTCGCATCCATGAGTGACAATATAGAGATGGAACGAACGATCCGGTAGACTGCCGAAATCGCACTCAGCGTTCCATTTCATGAACGATAAAGCGCGGGATCTGAACGATCTCTATTACTTCGTGCAGGTCGTCGAACACGGCGGCTTCGCGCCGGCCGGGCGCGCGCTGGACATGCCGAAATCGAAGCTGAGCCGGCGCATCGCGCTGCTCGAGGCGCGGCTCGGGATGCGGCTGATTCAGCGTTCGACGCGCCGCTTCACGGTCACCGACGTCGGCCAGACCTATTACGCGCACTGCCGCGCGATGCTCGTCGAGGCCGACGCCGCCGACGAGGCGATCGCGCTGCTGCACGAGGAGCCGCGCGGCATCGTGCGTGTCAGTTGCCCGATCGTGCTGCTCGATTCGCTGGTCGGCACGATGATCGCCGCGTTCATGGCCGTGTGCCCGCGCGTCGAGATCCACCTGGAAGCGACCAACCGGCGCGTCGACGTGGTCGGCGAAGGGATCGACGTCGCGATCCGCGTGCGCCCGCCGCCACTCGAGGACAGCGATCTCGCGCTACGCGTGCTCGCGGAGCGCGGCCAGTGTCTCGTCGCGAGCCCCGCACTGCTGCGCGAGCACGGTGTACCGGCCGTTCCCGCCGATCTCACGCGCCTGCCGAGTCTCGACCACGGCGTGCCGCAGTCCACGCACGTGTGGCGGCTGCGCGGGCCCGACGGCGCGCAGGCGGAAATCCATCACCAGCCGCGCTTCGTGACGGGCGGCATGCTCGCGCTGCGCGCGGCGGCCGTCGCGGGCGTCGGCGTCGTGCAATTGCCGACGATGATGGTGCGCGATGAAGTCGCGCGCGGCGAACTGACGACCGTCCTGCCGGACTGGGCCCCGCGCCGCGAAATCGTGCACGCGGTGTTCGCGTCGCGCCGCGGGCTGCTGCCGGCGGTGCGGGCGCTGCTCGATTTCCTGGCCGAACGGTTCGCCGAACTCGAACCCGACTGAGTAACCGTCTTCCGAGTCAAGCCCGATGAAGTGAATCGTCCCAAGGCGTGTTGGTTTTGACCATGGCATTGAGCATGGTTAGGAGCTTGCGCATGCAGGCAACAAGCGCGACCTTGGACAG
>NZ_JACCQB010000069.1:0-30307 GCF_015712265.1 Burkholderia sp. 9777_1386
CCGGAGCACGATTTCGCGGTGCGCCGCGTCACGCTGATCGTGCTGCTCGTCGCGGCGATCGTGCTGCCGTGCATCTACGTGGTGGTGATGGCGTACAACGACCTGAAGGCGCGCGAGGCCGCCGCGAGCGACGTGACGATGCGCACGGTGCGCGTCGCCGAGGAGCATGCGCTCAAGGTGTTCGACCTGAGCGAAACGCTCGATGCGCGCATCGTCGACCTCGTGCAGGACATGGACGACGCGACCGTGCGCAGCAGGGAATCCGACATCCACGAAGCGCTGAACACGATCGGCGGCGGTTATCCGCAGGTGGCGGCCGTGTCGATCTTCGGCGCGAGCGGGATGCTGCTCGCCAACAGCCTCTACTATCCGGCGCCGTACGCGTCGATCGCGAACCGCGACGACTTCGCCGGCATTCGCGACGGCAAGGTCATCGAACACATCTCGCGGCTGATGATGGGGCCGCTCAAGCTCGAGAACATCCCCGTGTTCAACACGGGCGTCGCGCGGCGCCATAGCGACGGTTCGTTCGCCGGCATGGTGTCGATCGCGCTGAAGTCGTCGTATTTCAACGCGTTCTACCGCGACCTGCTCGGCGGCGCGAGCACGCCGATGACGATGGCGCTCGCGCGCTCGGACGGCGCGGTGATCGCGTCGTATCCGCCGCCGCCGTCGCTCGCGCACACCGATCGCTCGATCACGTTCGGCAATGCGCGCAACGATCCGCGCGCCGGCGTCGTGCGCGTGCGCCACGACGGCGCGAGCAGCGAGATCGTCGCGTATCGCCAGGTCGGCAGCTATCCCGTCTACGTGAGCTGCGCGTACCGCACGTCGGCGATCTGGCATGAATGGTACGAACACCTGAGCGTGCTGTTCCTCTCGATGTTCGCGCCGTCGGTCGCGCTGTGGTCCGTGATCTGGCTGTCGCTCAAGCGGCTGAAGGCGGAAGAAGAGGCGTGGGACCGCTGGCAGGCCGAAGCGTCGATGCGGCGCTCGATCGAATCGGCGTACCGGCAGTCGCGCAAGATGCAGGCGCTCGGCAATCTCGTCGGCAGTGTCGCGCACGACTTCAACAACCTGCTGATGATCATCTCGAGCAACGTGCAGATCGCGCGGCGGCGCGGCGTCCAGCATCTCGACAAGGAGCTCGGCGCGATCGAACGCGCGCTGAAGAACGGGCAGTCGCTCACGCGCCAGCTGCTCGGCGTCGCGCGCAAGCAGCCGCTGCACAACGAGACGATCGACGTCGGGCAATGGGTCGGCACGTGCCGCGAACTGCTGAAGACGTCGCTCGGGTCGAAGTCGTCGCTGGTCGTCGCGATCGAGCCGGGCGTCTGGCCGATCCGCGTGGACGTCGCGGAGCTCGAGCTCGCGGTGATCAACCTCGCGGTCAACGCACGCGATGCGATGGCAACCGGCGGACGCTTCACGGTCGGCGCGCGCAACGTCACGCTGCGCCGCGAGGACGGCTTCCCGCTGACCGGCGACTTCGTGCAGATCTCGCTCGACGACACGGGTTCGGGCATGGCGCCCGACGTGCTCGCCCGCGCGTTCGAGCCGCTGTTCACGACGAAGGCGCAGGGGATGGGGACGGGGCTCGGCCTGCCCCAGGTATTCGCGTTCTGCGAACGCTCGGGCGGCCTCGCGACGATCGACAGCGCGGTCGGCGCGGGTACCTCGGTGCGTCTGTACCTGCCGCGCGCGCGCGCCGAGGATGTCGTCGCGCGGCCGGCGGCCGTCGCGCATGATGCGGGGAGCGGCGCGCTCGCCGGCCTGCACGTGCTGCTCGTCGAGGACAACGGCGAAGTCGCGGCCGGCACGGAGGCGCTGCTGTCGCTGCTCGGTCATCGCGTGACCTATGCGCCGACTGCCGACGACGCGTTGCGCCTGATCGAAGGCGCCGCCGCGAACGATGCGTTCGATCTCGTGATTTCGGACATCCACATGCCGGGCCGCCTGAACGGCATCGATCTCGCCGAAGCGATCGAGAAGCGGCCGGGGAAACTGCCCGTGATTCTCGTCACGGGTTATGCGGAGGAACTCGACCGCACGCGCACCGTCAACGTCCGCGTGCTGTCGAAGCCGTTCGACATCGCGCTGCTCGACGAGATCCTGCTCGGCATCCGCGAAGCGCGCGACGCACGCCACGCCGGCGCGTGACCCGCTGCGGGCGGGCCGGCGCCGGCGGCGTGAACGGGGGTGGCGATCAGGCCGGCGACATCACGCCGACTTCAGCAGGCGCACCCAGCTCGCGTAGCGATCGACGAAGCCTTGCAGGAACTTGCGGGTGTCCTCGCTGACGATCTGCCCCTGGTCGTCGATGCGCGCCGGATCGTGCTTGATGAACATCTCCGGCTGACCGAGCGTCTTCACGTCGAGGTACGCGAGCACGTTGCGCAGGTGCTGCTGCGCGAGCGCGGTTCCCACCGCGCCCGGCGACGTGCCGAGCACCGCGCCCGGCTTGCCCGACCAGGAGTTGGAACCCCACGGGCGCGAACCCCAGTCGAGCGCATTCTTCAACACGCCCGGAATCGACCGGTTGTACTCGGGCGTGACGAACAGCAGCGCGTCGGCGGCTTCGATCGACTGCTTGAAGCGTTTCGCGACGTCCGGGAAATCCGCGTCGTAGTCCTGGCTGTACAACGGCAGCTCGCCGATCTCGACGAACTCGAACGAGAAATCGGCGGGGGCGAGCGAGATCACGGCGTGCGCGAGCGCACGGTTCGTCGACGCGCGACGCAGGCTGCCGACGACGACCGCAATACGATAAGACATGGCATTCTCCTTCCGGTGAGTGAGGAATCGGATCGATTGCTTCCGAATGAGCGACAAAGGTCTGTTTATAGGCAAGCCAGCCCGCGAGCCGTCCCACGGGGCCGTCCGGCCGACTTTCCACAAGGTTTTCCACAGAAATTGTGGATAACTCGACCGTTATGTTCCGACGTTACAGATTGCCCGCCGCGTGTCGGCGTCGACGCGCGCGACGGGGTTCGGCAAGCATAGCGCAGCGCGGCGACCGGCTTCGTGAAATCGTGACGGAACATTGCGTTGCAGGCCGGCACCGCGCCCAGTAAGCTGCTCGCACCGCGACGCGCCCGCTCGGTGACGCACGCGCGGTCGCCTCGAGACACTGCCACCCAGACATGCCGTCCGCATACGACGACCCCACCTATCTCGCGCAACTGCGGCGCGACCTGCTGCGCTTCGCGCGACTCCAGCTCCGCGACGCCGACGCGGCCGAAGACGCCGTGCAGGAAGCGCTGGCCGCCGCGTGGTCGCATGCCGGCGATTTCGCCGGACAGTCGGCCCACAAGACCTGGGTGTTCGGCATCCTGCGCAACAAGTTGATCGACGTGCTGCGCGCACGGCAGCGGATGGTGAGCCTGACCGCGCTCGATGCGGAGCTCGACGGCGAATCCGTGCTCGATCGCGAACTGTTCAAGGACAACGGTCACTGGGCCGCGCACGCGAAACCGCGTCCGTGGCCGAAGCCCGAAACGCTGTTGCAGCAGCAGCAATTCTGGACGCTGTTCCAGGCGTGCCTCGACCATCTGCCGGAGCAGATCGGACGCGTGTTCATGATGCGCGAATTCCTCGATGTCGAAATCGTGGACATCTGCAGTGAATTGACGTTGACGACGAATCATTGCAGCGTGCTGCTGTATCGGGCGCGCACGCGCCTGCGAACCTGCCTGAGCGAAAAAGGACTGACGACCGAAGATGCTGCCGGGGAAATGTACTGACGTGACGCGACTGCTGTCGGATGCGCTCGATCGGCGTCTGACGCTGCACGAGCGCCTGCAGGTGCGCGTGCATCTGCCGACCTGCAGCGGATGCCGCGCCTATCGCGGACAGATCGCGCTGTTGCGGACGGCCGCGAAAGCGGCGGCGGGGCGGGAGCCGGACGGTGACGATGGATCGTCCGGTGGGGGCTAGGCGTCGCGGTGCCTGCCGACGCATCGTTCCGGTGGTGGCTGGCGGGTGCGGCCCGGCGAGCGCGTCGGCGTGGATTGCCGTTGCGCGTGCCGGGCTGGAGCGCGTTGATGCAATAAGAAAAATACGCGCGGCAAGAATTATTCGAACAGCGCCTTCACCGACTCGGGCGGGCGACCGATAGCCGCCTTGCCGCGATACACGACGATGGGGCGTTGCAGCAGAACCGGATGAGCGACGATCGCTGCGTAGGCCTCGGCGTCGGTCAGATCCGCGCGGGCCAGATTCAACGCCTTGTACGGCTCCTCACCGTCGCGCAGCATGTCGCGGACCGGGCGGCCGAGCTGCTTGTGCAGCGTGTCCAGCTCCTCGACAGTCGGCGGCGTCTTCAGGTACTCGACGACATTCAGCGGCACGCCGGCGGTATTCAGCGACTCGACCAACGCAAGCGTCTCGCGGGACTTCGAGCATCGGGGGTTGTGGTAGATCGTGATCATCGTTCAAGGCAGGAGGGGTGAGGCCTGTATTGTAGCGAGTCTGCATCGAGGGGCCTGATGGGGGGGGCAATCGAGATCGGTGTGGGGTTCCTCTTGATAGGTCGCTGAGGCGGTTTCGGTTTGGCGATGCGCTGTGATCGCGAGAGGGGAGTGTCCTGTGTTCGGCGGGAGACGCGTCGGAGAGTGGTTGTTTATGCGCATAAAGTCGGGCGGGTGGCTTCGCGGGGCCGACGACCGGCGCAGCCGATGTCTCGTGAGGGCTGTCTCGTGAGGGCTGTCTCGTGAGGGCTGTCTCGTGAGGGCTGTCTCGTGAGGGCTGTCTCGGGTCGCGAAAGGGGTATGCGATTGCGGAACACGCCGGCTAGGTTTATGCGCATAAAGCGCGCGATTGCCGGGCGAGGTACAGCTTGGCTCGTGGCATGGACATATGTCGACACGCAACGGCACTGCGCGATGGCTATATCGATAGACCGTCGTCCCCGACATGACGTCATTGCCCGCCTGACTCAGGCGTAGTCTCTGCCAACGGCGCTTCGTCGCGGCCTATCGTTGCCTCTGGTTTATGCGCATAAACACTACGGCCCGGCAGGACATTGCCTCCATGCACGTCCATTCAACGACGCACCTCGTGATCTACGCACCTGACTACGACACGCAGCTCACGCCGGTCGCTCGCGAGTGAATACCATGCGCTCTAGCGACGAAGCCATCGATCGGCCTCCGCAGTCTTTATGCGCACAAACTCGCGGCTCGCAGGCAACGCGGCTCGTCCCGCGAAAGGAGAGAGCGTCGAGATATCTCTGCCACGAACGGCCCCGACGATACGCCCATGAAGACGTAATCCTGAGCAGGGCATCGATCACTCGGCATCAGCCGCTTCCTCTTCACCACACCGTCCAAACGAGCCATCGAACATCCACCGCTCGTTTATGCGCATAAACCGATAGTCCGAATGGCCAACGCGTAGTTGTCGAACGACAATTTCATTGAAATTCAAATATCGTCCTGTAGAATTCCAACGACCAAAACAGGAGTGAAAATTGGCCGCGGAAATCATTGCAGTCACTCAACAAAAAGGTGGCGTCGGCAAAAGCACGATTGCCATGCATCTCGGCGCCGCGTTCCATGAAAAAGGGAAGCGCGTCCTCGTCATCGACGCAGACCGTCAAAACACGCTCGTTCACTGGTCGAGCGCATCCGGCGACAGCGACAACGGCATCCCGTTTCCGGTCGTCAACCTTGCCGAGGCCGACGGCCAGATCCATCGCGAGATCAAGAAGTTCATCAACGACTACGACATCATTGTCGTGGACTGCCCGCCGTCGATCACCGAGAAAGTCTCCGGTGTCGTCCTGCTGGCCGCGTCGATTGCCGTGATTCCGACGTCGTCGTCGCCGGCCGACTACTGGTCGAGCGTCGGGCTGGTCAAACTGATTCAGCAGGCGCAGGTGATGAACGAAGACCTCCGCGCGGTCTTCCTGCTGAACAAGACCGAAGAGAAGCGCATGCTGACCCGTGAGCTCAAGCGTGCGCTCGAGGAACTCGGCTTCCCGCTGCTGAAGACGCAGATTCCGACTCGGGAAGCGTACAAGCAGGCGATGGCGCTCGGTCAGACCGTGCTGCAGATGAACGATCGTGGCGGCAAGCTGGCCGCCGCCGAAATTCGCGCATGCGCCGACGAAATCGTCGCCATGCTGCCCTGACTTTATGCGCACAAAGGAGTCACATGAAACCCTCCCAATTTGCCAAAGGATTCCAAGCGCGCCCGGATATCACGACGAGCGAGAAGCGCACGGCGCTTGATCGGCTCAATGCGATCGACGGCATCGTCAAGTCCGAGACGCCGACCCCGGCGCCGACCAAATCCGCGAAGAAGGACATCGCACCGCCGCCTGCTCCGGAATTCACGATCGATCCGTCGATCGACGAATCGCAGCAATATCGCGCGTGGCGTCTCGAGAATCGCTATGCACCCGGGCAGGTGATCGAGCTGCCGCTGAAGGCGATCAAGCACAGTCCGTTCAACCCGCGGCACTTCTATCTGAAATCGTCGATTGCCGAACTCGCGGTCAACCTCGCGAAGCAGGGACAGCAGCAGGCGATCCACGTGATTCCGGATTACGACAACCCGGGCACATATTTCGTCAGCGATGGCGGGCGTCGCGTGCGGGCGCTGAAGGAAGCGAACAAGGAATCGGTCAAGGCGATCGTGATCGATGTGCCGATCGGCATCCAGAGCTACAAGCTCGGCTACGACCTGAACGTTCAGCGCGATTCGCAGACGGTGTTCGACAACGCTGTCGTGTGGCGCCGCTTCCTCGACGACAAGCATTTCCAGAGCCAGAAAGAACTCTCCGAGCATCTCGGCCTCGACGAGTCGACAGTGGCCGTCGCGCTGTCGATCGGCAAGTTGCCGGAAGCGATCATGCAGGAAATGGTCGCACGTCCCGATCGCTTCGGATCGAACATGGCGTATCAGGTCGGCCGCTATCACAATGCGCGCGGCACCGAGGCCACGCTGCGGCTGATCAACAAGATCGTGTCGGACGATCTCAGCACGCGCCAGGTGTCGGACATCGTCAAGGGTCGCGTCGCGGCACAGGAGACGCCGAAGCCTGCGGGCCGTCAGCGCTATGCGCAGCGTCTCGAGATCAAGCTCGGCGGCAAGTCGGTCGGCGACCTGAAGTCGTATGGCGAAGACCGCATCGAATTGCGCCTGCGCGGCCTCCCGAAGGACAAGCGCGACGCGATTCTCGAGCAGCTCGAGCGGATGCTGTTGTCGGAGTGAGGGAAACGGCCCGCAGGGCCTATTGAGGGCGCCGGTCCCGCCCGATCAGGGGGCGGAGCCGGCGGCGGCCCGTCAACGGGCCTGAGCGGGCCTCAAGCGGCCCGCGACTGGTTCAGCGTGAACGACAGCAGGTCGCCGTCCGTCGGCTCGCCCCAGGTCTTCTGGGCCAGCCAGTCGAAAAAGGCCGTCTCGGCCAGCTTGGAATCGAGGCCTCGCTTGCGCCAGTCGTCGCGCAGATGCGAGCCCATCGTCGGCAACGCCTCGGATTCGAACGACTCGCGCGCCACTTCGCGCTCCGCGTCGCCCTGCTCTTCGTACAGCACTTTCGCTTCCTTGCGGCGGAACGCCGCGAACTCGCTCAGCAGGCGGGCCTTCAGATCGTCCGGCTGGGCAGCCGCGACCTTCGCGGACGGCGTGCCGGCAGGCAGCGCGTCGACCGATTCGACCGGCGGCGCATACCCCTTCTTCAGCGCATCCTTGAACAGCGCCGGCGCGCTGCGCACCGGCGGGAGCGTCGTGCTGCGCATCCGCTGCTCGGTCATCTGCAGTGCGGCGCGAATCCGGTTTTCCTCGCTGTCCGCGTAGAGCGTCTGCGCTTCCTTCAGCGGGATCCCGAGCTTCACCATCCGGTCGACCAGCGTGCTGTCGAACACGTTCGGGTGTTCGTCGAGCGCGAGCATCGGCTGCTTGCGCTCGGTCACGCGGAACTGGATCTCGGCAACCCGGCGCCCTTCGCGGTGCTCGATCAGCTCGACGAAGATGTTCGTGACCGCGTTGACTTCCGCGATCGCCGGGCGCAGGTAGTCGCGCTTGAAGTACTTGTACTCGCGCTTCGCTTCGTCGCCGGCTTCCGTGTCGGGTGTGCCCGACAGGATCGGCCGCCACCATTCCCACGGCTCGCGCATCGTCAGGTGGCTCGGGTTCGTCAGGTAGCGCACGCAGATCTCGTACAGCGCGAGACCCGCGCTGCTGCGCAGCTGGCTCTGGAACTGCAGGCTCAGACGCGCGTACTGGACCGGGTCGAGCAGCTTCTTCTTGATCTTCGGCGCGAACGAGAATTCGACCCACACGCGGCGGGTGGTCGGATCCTCGAGAATTTCCGCATCCGCGATCAGCGTGGAGATCCCCCACTTGCGGCCCGGCTTCTGGCTCGACGTCCCCGTGCTCCATTCGACCTGCACCGACACCATGCGGCGCAGGTGTTCCTTCACCAAGGCGGTGTCGTTCGAATCGAAAGCGGAGTTGGCGACGATGTCCGACAGCAGTGCGCGATACGTATCGCCCGAGTCGTCGGCCTGCTGCGCGACGGCCAGCAGGACATTGAACAGCTTGCGAGTGAGGAGCGTGATCTTGCCGCTCTTCGGCTGAATGGCGATCGCCTCGACGGCCTTTCGCAATTCGGCTGAACTGGCACTCACCACATCCACATCGGTTTTCTTGGCGCGCTTCGTCGTGGCCATACGTCGGGTCGGAGGAGAAGTTTCCCGGAAGGATAGCGCCTGCGGTGATGTGCGTCCAGAACGACATGCTCACCATAGCCGGTGAAGCGCGCCGGCAAAACGGCACTCACCCGAACGGCTCCCGAAAACGCTCACCGGTCCGCCGTTGCGGCGTTCCGGACTCTTCCAGACGTGCCGCGGCATGCGCCGATTCACAGAATTTCACCTGTGCTCGACACGTGCGGAATTGGCTCCCGTATCGGCTCACCTTTCGATTTGTCGTAATTTTGCGACTGCGCAGCCGTGAGTTCGACACCGGCTCGCGATTGCACCTCACCGGATCTCGTCGACCGCCGCCCAGCGGGCCTGTATGCATGTACAGGCGTGGCGCGCCGGGAGATCGATTCGGCTTCGACACATGCAAAAGCGCCGTCGAAACCGGCACGCGCAGCCCGATCAGCGCGTGTTTGGCCAGCCCGGGCGCGCATTGTACAGCGCGCAAATCGTATCCGGTCCCGAAAATACTCACCTCAAGCACAGCCTGCTGATGCATCCGGCTACCGACGAACGCCCGACCCGCGCGGGATCGGCTGCCAACGACTCCTGAAAACGCTCACCTTACCGACGAAATGCGGCACAGCAGCGGGCACGGAAAACGCTCCCGAAAAACCTCACCGTAACCGGCGCGGTATCAAAAACTCCAATCTCTTCCGATACTTATGCACAGTAGGCATTTGGCTGTGCCGCGCCAGGATCCCCCGAAAAACCTCACCTTTGGACCGGAATCCTTCATACGACAACCGTATGTCAGCCCCCGAAAAATCTCACCTGTGCCAAAAAGTGGCACAGTAAAAACGAGATTTCTTCCAGTCCTGGCGGGCTTTTCAGCGAATTTGGCCGGCAACAGGTCCCGAAAAGCCTCACCTTTGCCCATTTTTTCAGCACCTGCGGCTCCCGGAAAATCTCACCTGTAAGCCGGATCACGGTCTGTGATCCATGCCCCGAAAAAGCTCACCTTAACGGGATCGGGGCAGGAAAACCCGGATTTCCCTCCCGAAAAACCTCACCTTTGGGGCATCACAGGCCCCCGAGAGCACTTTTGCTGTGCAAAATGGCGTTCGCTTCCCGAAAATCCTCACAGCAAAATCCCGTGGAGTCCCGTGAAACCTCACCTTTCGCCAAATCTGCCCAAAAGATGGGCAGAATCGGGGCGCGAAGCGGGTCCTGCAAATTCTCACCTATGTCTGCACAGGCAGAAAACTGTGCAGTCAGGCACAGCGCGGGTTCCATGGCTGTGAGGCCCCGAAAACCCTCACCTTTGGGAAAACGCGTGTTTTACTGTGATCCCGAATCCGCTCACGACTCTTCCTGCAACGGCTCACGCAGCTCCCCGAACCCCATCACGTCAGCTCCCGCAGAAGGTCACCTTGGCTCCCGTAAAACTTCACCTTGTCGGCCGGAAAGCCTTGCTCCATAAGGCTGTGCCGTGGCGTTAACGTTTTTAACTAAGGGTTCAAGGGTGTTTACTTCTAATACTCTCAAGACATCGGCTGACGAGTTTTCCACAGACACCCCAACCCCTGAACACCGACCGGCAACCGGATCCGGTGTCATGTGAAACAAAGGCCGAAATTCGCGGTTCGCTGAAAAATGCTTGCAAGACAAGGACTTGGCTGACTTTCTTCGCTTTGTTTCACGGAATTCCGGGCCTCCTTCGACCAGATGGGCTCATGGATCCGATTTCTGTGCAAAACGACGTAAATTCACAACGGACCCTCGAAACAAGTATCAAGAAATACGTATTTCGTTATGATTGCAACATTTCATAGTCTGCGAGTGTGGTCATGACCCTGGACGAAATGCGTCAAGTCATTCGGGAAGAACTGGAATCGCTGCGCGCAAGCGGTGCACGGCGCCAGGAACTGTCACTGCATGCGTGCAAACGCTTGTTCTTCGATCTCGGCATCCGGCCCTCGGCCGCCAACGTCCGCGATCTCACCCAGACCGGCAGCGCCAGCGACATCCCGAAAGACATCGACCATTTCTGGGAGCGCATTCGTTCCGCGTCCAAGATCAGGCTGGACGGCGCGGCGATCCCGAAAGCCGTCGAGGAAAAAGCCGGCGCGTTGCTGGGCGCACTCTATGAAGAAGCATTGAAAGCGGCGCGCGACAGCCTCGATGGCGACCGCGAGCAGGTTCGCGCCGACATGGCCGAAGCCGAACAGCGGTTGCGTGACGCAACCGTCCGCCAGGAAACGCTCGAAGGGGCGCTCGCGCGCGGGGAAGCGAGAAACGAACAATTGCAGGCGCGGGTGACCGAACTCGAGGTTCAGCTCGCGTCGCAAACGACTCACGGTTCGGCAAGCGAAGCAACGTTGCTCACCACAGTCGCACGACTGGAAAAGGAACTGGCCGCGGCTGCCGGCCGGATCGAAGCCGAACAGGCACAGAACGCCGCCCTGCGCGACCGCATCGATGCGCTGCAAGCCGAATTACAGCAGCGTACCGAGCACTATGCGCAGCAAATCAAGGATGCGGTGGCCGAAGCCGAGCGTCGCGTCAAACCGATGCTGGTCGAACTGGACTCGTTGCGCAGCATGGCGTCGACTTACCAGAGCGGGTTGCGCGACGTCCAGCGCAAGGAGTTCGATTTCCTGCAGCAATTGAGTTCGGCCAAGGCGCGCGCCGACCGGCTCGAAGAACAGCTGCGTACGCAGAGCGACGAACTGGAGCGCGCAACGCGTGACGTGAGTTCGTTGCGCGCGAACCGCGGAATGAATCCGGAAATCGCCGCGCTGATCCGGCGCCTGGCCGAGGCGGGACAACTCGACGCGGATGCGTATGCCGCGATCGGCACCGCGCTGGATCACGAGATTCCGGCGCCGACCCAGTGCCCGCATTGCGATGGCGAACCGGAACTGTCGCACGGCGACGAAGGTTTTGAAGTCGCGTGCCCCGAGTGCGAGCACGCTTCCGGCACCTGGCCGTCCCGCTTCGAAGCCGTCGCGCGTTTTGCGCACACCTGACCGGGAGGCCAGCGGCGCCGCACAGGTGAGATGATCCGGGAAGCTTGAGGTGAGATTTTTCGGGAGCTGTGAAACGGTGAGGCTGCGCCACACAAGGCTGCTCACGGATCGCTTCGCGTGAGCAGCCGGTTCCCGATCAGTGAGTTTCGTCGTGGTCGGACGCGTCACCGTTGTGGTCGGCCAGCCCGTCGCGCCAGTTTTTCCACGCGCGATGCAGGCGATTCGACGAGATCGGCCGCATGAAGCCCAGCCATTTGCCGACCCGCTCGGGCGGCACGTCGTGCTCGAACAATTCCGCCGCATAGGTGTTGCGCAATGTTTGCGGGCTGGCGCGCGCGGTGCGTGACGACGTGAGCCCGGCCGATTCGACGATCGCGTCGATCGCGCGCAGCATCGTCGCCTTGTGCATCGGTCGCCCGGCATGCGATGCGGGGAAGACGAGTTCTCCCGGAATTTCCTGGCGCTTGCGCTCGGTGAGCCAGGCTTCGAGCAAAGCGATCGCAAACGAGGCCAGATGGGTCTCCCGCGAATAATCCGGATGCGTCGACTCGATCCGCAGCGACGTGCCACTCGTATTGATGCAACTAATCGTAAGTGAGCGCGCTTCGCCGGTTTTGATGCCGGCGCCGAGAAATGCAGCGACGAGCGCGCGGTCGCGACGCTCCTTCCAGTATGCGGAACCCGATACGCCGATCGGCGAAAACAGATAGGCGAGCAACGTCGCGCGCTCTGCCGGCGTGAGGAAACCGGTCGGCTCGTTGTCGCGCGCCTTGCGCCAGTTCGCTTCGCCATCCTGAGCAATGAAGCGGGCCGGATTGGTCGATGCGTACTCGGTGCGGCGGATATGGTCCAGCACGCGCTCGATCAGCCGGAGATAGCGCATCCGCTGCGTTTTCTTGATCGGCAACTCGCCGACGAAGTTCGCGATGGTCGGTGTATCGACCGTCGCCAGGTTCTTTTGATGCGCGCGCATCCACGCGAGAAACGCGCCCCACTGTGCGCGATAGACATCGGCTGACGAGCGGCGATAGTCCTGCATGGCGAGCCATGCGTCGAACGCAGCTTCGGGCGACGCGACCCAGTCGGACGCATCGCGGTCGAACAGATCCTTTTCTTCCGGGTGTGCGGCAGTGTCGGGAGCGGCGGGAAGGGACATGGTATTAATTCCGTTAGTTGCGTATATGGTAGCCCTTTCCGCAACGTCTCGGGCAGCGAACGGGTGAACCGGCCGCCGTGCGGCTCGGCCGGGGCTGGGCCATCAGTCGCCCCACGCCTTGGACGGGCGCAGCGCGCGCGCGGGACGCGCGGTGTCGTGCGCCGTTGCCGCGGCTTCATAGGCGAGAACGGCGAACGAAAAGACCGCGGGCAGCGCATTCGAGCGCCTGAAGTCGATCGGATCGTCGGTTTCGGGAAACGTCATGTCCGACGGCCGTTCGAACAGCTGGCGCATGCTCGCGTCGTGCCGGCTCGCAAAGCCGAGATCGGCGAGCGCTTCGGCTTCGATCGCGTGCAGCAGGCGCCACGTCAGCGGCACGCGCTGACGGATGTACCGCCCGGCGATATGGCGGACGATCAACTCGAGGTCGTGCGCGGCAGCCTTGAAGCTGAGCGCGGCCAAATCTTGTTCTTCTGTCATTGCAGGCTCCTGTCGACCAGGGCGGGCGCCTCGGTGCGCCGGCTCCGGCCCGTGCATGGCGGAATGTCCGTATACTGTACAAACATACAGTGTTTTCCGCAACAGGCCTGCGATTGGCCTTTTGGCCGACTATCCGCGCCGTCAGCGATGGATCACGATCAGCAGTGCCCGCGCTTCGGCCTTGCCGGGATTGCGGATCGCATGCGGCTCGTCGGCCGGGTAGCGCGCGGTGTCGCCCGTCTTCAGGCGTCGGCTGGCGGCGGCGGCCTCGATTTCCATCGCGCCCTGCAGCACAGTGAGATGTTCGCGCGTGCCCGGTTCGTGCGCGTTCGATACCAGTGCGCCGCCGCCGGGCAGCGTCAGCTCGTACCACTCGAACTTGCCGGCGAGGTCGATCGGGCCCCATACGCGCAGCTGGTACCGGCCGTCGTGACCGGCGAGCGTCGGAATGTCGTGCGGGCCGTCCACGCGAATCGTCTCGGGCGCCTTCGGCTGCGAGAACAGTTCGTCGAGCGTGATGCCGAGCGCGTTCGTCAGCCGCCACGCGACGGCGATCGTCGGGTTGGCCTTGTCGCGTTCGATCTCGGAGAGCATCGATTTCGATACGCCGGCCGCGCGCGACAGGTCGTCGAGCGTCAGCTTGCGCTCGTTGCGCAGTCGCTGGATCTGCTCGCCCACGCGCGGCGGGGTCGCGGCCGGCGGTTGCGGGGCGGCTGCGGCGGGCGGGCGCCGCGATCCGGAGGAACTTGCCATTTGGATTCCGTTCGCTTAGAGTTGTTCGATATTTCGAATTCCAGTTCGGAATATCGGATAAGTGCGGTCAACCGAACGACCGACTATAACAGTAGCAGGCCGTTGCGCCGCCACGAGCAGTGCGCTGCGGAATGCGAAACCCTGTCAGGAGCTTTGCGATGCGTGATGCCTTTCTCGCCCAGGTGCGCGGGACGCTCGACCAGATCCGCGCGGACGGTTTTTACAAGACCGAGCGCGAGATCGCGAGTCCCCAGGCGGCAGCCGTGCGGCTCGCCGGCGGTGCCGGCGTGCTCAATTTCTGCGCGAACAACTATCTGGGTCTGGCGAACGATCCGCGCCTGCTCGACGCGGCGAAGGCCGGCCTCGACCAGGACGGCTTCGGCATGGCATCGGTGCGCTTCATCTGCGGCACGCAAACCGTCCACAAGCAACTGGAAAGCGCGCTGGCCGCGTTTCTCGGCACCGAGGACAGCATCCTCTATTCGAGCTGCTTCGATGCGAACGGCGGCCTGTTCGAAACATTGCTCGACGAGAACGACGCAGTGATCAGCGACGAGCTGAACCACGCGAGCATCATCGACGGCATTCGCCTGTGCAAGGCGAAGCGTTTCCGCTACAAGAACAACGATCTCGCCGACCTCGAGGCGAAGCTCAAGGAAGCCGATGCCGCGGGCGCGCGGCACAAGCTGATCGCCACCGACGGCGTGTTCTCGATGGACGGCATCATCGCCGATCTCAAAGGCATCTGCGATCTCGCCGATCGCTACGGCGCACTGGTGATGGTCGACGATTCGCATGCGGTCGGCTTCATCGGCACGCACGGCCGCGGCACGCCCGAACACTGCGGCGTCGAAGGCCGCGTCGACATCATCACGGGCACGCTCGGCAAGGCGCTCGGCGGCGCCTCGGGCGGTTATGTCGCCGCGCGTCACGAGGTGATCGAGCTGCTGCGCCAGCGCTCGCGTCCATATCTGTTCTCGAACACGCTCACGCCGAGCATCGCCGCGGCGTCGCTGAAGGTGCTGGAACTGCTCGGCAGCGACGAAGGCGCGAAGCTGCGCGAGCGCGTGCGCGAGAACGGCGCGCGGTTCCGCAAGCAGATGACCGAAGCCGGCTTCACGCTCGTGCCCGGCGCGCATCCGATCATCCCGGTGATGCTCGGCGACGCGCAGCTCGCGACGAACATGGCCGACAGGCTGCTCGGCGAAGGCGTCTACGTGATCGGCTTCTCGTTCCCCGTCGTGCCGCGCGGCCGTGCGCGCATCCGTACGCAGATGAGCGCCGCGCATACGCCCGAGCAGATCGACCAGACGGTCGCCGCGTTCGTGCGCGTCGGCAAGTCGCTCGGCATCATCTGACGGAGGCGCGACCATGAAAGCACTGGCAAAGCTCGAACGCGGCCCCGGCCTCACGCTCACGCGGGTGAAGCGCCCCGAAGTCGGCCACAACGACGTGCTGATCAAGATCCGCCGCACGGCGATCTGCGGCACCGACATCCATATCTGGAAGTGGGACGACTGGGCGCAGAAGACGATTCCGGTGCCGATGCACGTCGGCCACGAATACGTCGGCGAGATCGTCGAGATGGGGCAGGAAGTGCGCGGCTTCGCGATCGGCGATCGCGTGTCCGGCGAAGGTCACATCACGTGCGGTTTCTGCCGCAACTGTCGCGCCGGGCGCCGGCATCTGTGCCGCAACACGGTGGGCGTCGGCGTGAACCGCGAAGGCGCGTTCGCCGAATACCTGGCGATTCCGGCATTCAACGCGTTCAAGATTCCGCCGGAGATTTCCGACGATCTCGCGTCGATCTTCGATCCGTTCGGCAACGCGACGCACACGGCGTTGTCGTTCAACCTCGTCGGCGAGGACGTGCTGATCACCGGCGCGGGCCCGATCGGCATCATGGCCGTCGCGATCGCGAAGCACGTCGGCGCGCGCAACGTCGTCATCACCGATATCAACGACTATCGGCTCGAGCTCGCGCGCAAGATGGGCGCGACGCGGGCGGTCAACGTCGCGCGCGAGTCGCTGCGCGACGTGATGGCCGACCTGCACATGACCGAAGGCTTCGACGTCGGTCTCGAGATGTCGGGCGTGCCGAGCGCGTTCACGAGCCTGCTCGAGGCGATGAACCACGGCGGCAAGGTTGCGCTGCTCGGCATCCCGCCCGCGCAGACGGCGATCGACTGGAACCAGGTGATCTTCAAGGGGCTCGAGATCAAGGGCATCTACGGCCGCGAGATGTTCGAGACCTGGTACAAGATGGTCGCGATGCTGCAGAGCGGCCTCGACCTGTCGCCGATCATCACGCACCGCTTCGCGGCCGACGATTACGAGCAAGGCTTCGCCGCGATGCTGTCCGGCGAAAGCGGCAAGGTGATTCTCGACTGGACCGTCTGAGTCGACTGAGTGTCGAGACGGGGCAGCGCGGCGCGATCGCCGCCTGCCCCGTTTTCGTTTGCACGCGCACCGTCACACGTCGAAACGCGTGACGCAGCGCTTGAGGTGAGATTATTCGGGAGCTGTGTTTGCGTGCCGAATCGCCGCACGATCCCGCATCGGTGACCGGCAATTGCACGTTCGCTTCACCGGTCGGCAGCTGCTTCGCTTCTCTCCCGTCACGCCATCCGGCGCCTGTTTCTCCACTTCCCCGCAGTTCCCCGCTTCGCTTGGCGTGCACGCGTTCGCCCGCCACCCTATGCGACATCATGCCGAACCGAAACCTCAACCGTGAGCCGCACCCCGCGTTGCGACTCACTGATGCGCGGGCGATCGGCTTCGATCGGTGCGCCGACCGCTACTTGATCCGTTCACCATTCGATCCGCGCGGGTCGAGCTGAAGGCTCAACACGACGAGCCAGCGCTTCGGACACTGCGGCGCAACGTCGAGCGGATCGCCATGCGCGCCGGGAGCCGTGACGAACCCGTGTTGCGCCGCGTACCGGTACGCGCGCAACGCATCCGCCTGCAGCCAGAAGCTCACGAGCGCGCACGTCGCGAAGCGGAACAGCAGCACGGCCGCCGCGTCCGGTGCGAAACCGGCTGCGGCCAGCACGCCTTCGAACGCGAACGTCAACACGTGCGCCACCGCGATCGTGACGATCGTCAGCTTCATCACGCCACGCAGCCTTAGCGCCGCCCGCACGCGTGCCTGCCGGATGGCGAGCCGTGCGCGATCGTCGTCGTCATCGCGCTTGCGCACATCGGGTTTCACGATGCCGCACCGGCTTGCCGCGCGACGTCGATCTGCATCGTGCCGTGCGCGCGCGTGCTGCCGTCGGCGCCGCCGACGGCCTTGCACAGGATCGTGCTGTCGTAGTTGTGCCCCGGAAAGCGCACCACGTCGACCGGCTGAAATCCGTCGCGACGATAGAACGCGATGAGCCGAGCCGCCGCGTACGGCGCGTCGAGCGCGAGATGCGTCGCGCCGCGCGCGGCGGCCCGACGTTGCGCGAATGCGAGCAGCGCGCGGCCGATGCCGCGATCCTGCCAGACCGGATCGACGGCCAGCTGCTCGAGCGTCGCGACGCGCCGGCTGCGATACGGATCGCAGCGCGAATCGGGATCGTGCGAGCGCATCGTCATCGTCGCGACCAGATGCGCGTTGCCGAGCGCGACGAAGCACTCGCCGGTCAGCACGCGTTCGCGCGTCGCCGCGGCCGGCTGATCGACGCACGGGCAATTGAAGCCCAAGGCGCCGAGCGGCGCGAACGCGCGATGCAGCAGCGCGGTCAGCGTGTCGTACGAATCGCTGCACGGGTCGAAGCGCCGCACGATGACGCGGCCGTCGAGCCGTTTCGCATAAGCCGCATAGGCGCGCGCGGGGCGCGCGGATTCCGGTCGCTGCATGATGTCCTTTCGCCCAGACAGGGTGACCGAAGTGTAGTGAGCGTCGTGTCGCCGCTTCAAGAAAAAATGTCGTAAACGCGGCCGGCCTCGACGTCTCGGCCAGGACACGACGAGGCCCTCTCGCCGGCAGGGCTTTTCACATGAAGGTTGACGCCGGAGAACGATCGTTCTACCGTAAACCCATGAACACACTTCTCGACTCCTCCGGCGAACCGGGCGTGCGCGACCGGCTGCTCGACGCGGCCGAAGCGCTGATCTATTCGGGCGGCATCCATGCGACCGGCGTCGATGCGATCGTCAAGCGATCCGGCGCGGCACGAAAGAGCTTTTATTCGCATTTCGAATCGAAAGAGGCGCTGGTGGTCGCCGCGCTCGAACGTCGCGACGAGCGCTGGATGCGCTGGTTCGTCGACGCCACGCTGGCGCGCGGCAAGACGCCGCGCGCGCAACTGCTCGGCATGTTCGACGTGCTGCGCGACTGGTTCGGGCAGCCGGACTTTCATGGCTGCGCGTTCCTGAATACGGCGGGCGAGATACCCGACGCCGACGATCCCGTGCGCGTCGTCGCCCGCATGCACAAGGCGCGTCTGCTGGCGTTCGTGCGCGAGCGCTTCGACGCCTGTGCCGACGAAACCGGCATCGAGCGCCGCGGGCTCGCGCGCATCGCGCGTCAGTGGCTCGTGTTGATCGACGGCGCGATCGGCGTGGCGCTCGTCAGTGGCGATGCAAACGCCGCGCGCGATGCGCGCGCGACGGCCGAACTGCTGCTCGATGCCGTGTCGCGGTAGCCGACGCAGCGAACCCGAACCGGCTGCGTGCGTTCGCGGCCACAACCCTGAACAGGAGCAACCCATGTCCGCTTCCCCCGAAGTTCGTCCGCCCGTTCCGCCCTTCACGCTCGACACGGCGCGCCAGAAAGTGCGCGCCGCCGAGGACGCGTGGAACACGCGCGACCCGCAACGCGTGTCGCTCGCCTATACGCCGCAAAGCCGCTGGCGCAATCGCGCGGAATTCGTGACGGGCCGCGACGAGATCGTCGGGCTGCTGCAGCGGAAGTGGGCGCGCGAACTCGACTACCGGCTGATCAAGGAGCTGTGGGCGTTCGACGGCAATCGCATCGCGGTGCGTTTTGCGTACGAGTGGCATGACGATGCGGGTAACTGGTTCCGTTCGTACGGCAACGAGAACTGGGCGTTCGACGAGAACGGCCTGATGGCGCATCGCCACGCGAGCATCAATGATCTGCCGATTCGCGAGGCGGACCGCCTTTATCACTGGCCGCTTGGTCGTCGTCCGGACGATCATCCGGGGCTGTCCGACCTCGGGCTGTGATGCCGCGCACGCGCTCAACGGAGCGGCGAACGCGTCCCCGCGGTTCAATGGTGAGGAAATTCGGGAGCCGTCCGTTGAAGGTGAGATTTTTCGGGACGAGGTGAAATGCTGCGTCGGACTGTGTGCTTCGACCCGGTCGACGCGGCCTTGCGCCCGATGAAGCGGCGGATGTCTCGACGTGCTGCGGTGTGCGTCGTCGCGTGATGCATCTCACCGATCGCGTCGAAGCGAACGTGTGTTGACGATCGGTGGGTGCGAGCGCGACGTGCAACTCACCGATCGAATTGATTTCGACGTCAACGAAGATCCGCGCAAACAGTGCGCGTTGCGATGTGCCGTCGCTCACCGCTCGACTTCACCGCGACGTATCGGCGGAGTCTGCACAAGTGCGCAACCGCATCGCGTGCCGCTCACCGCAGACTATTCACGCAGTGCCGCCCGGCGCGAACGCCGGACGCGCCCCTCAACCGGCAACCCGCGCGGCGATCGCCTCGCCCACTTCCTGCGTGCCTGCATGGCCGCCGAGATCGCGGGTATGCGGCCCCGTGCGCAGCACGTCCTCGATGGCGGCGACGATCGCATCGTGCGCGTCGCGTTCGCGGCCCGTGCCGTTGCCGAGGAAGTCGAGCATCATCGCCGCCGACCAGATCATCGCGACCGGATTCGCGATGTATTGCCCCGCGATGTCGGGTGCGGAACCGTGCACGGGTTCGAACAGCGACGGGAACGTGCGGTCGGGGTTCAGGTTCGCCGACGGCGCGATGCCGATCGTGCCCGTACACGCCGGCCCGAGATCCGACAGGATGTCGCCGAACAGGTTCGACGCGACGACGACGTCGAAGCGGTCCGGTTGCAGCACGAAGCGCGCGCACAGGATGTCGATGTGCTGCTTGTCGACCGCGATTTCCGGATAGCGTTCGGCCATCTCGGCCGCGCGCGCGTCCCACCACGGCATGCTGATCGCGATGCCGTTGCTTTTCGTCGCGACGGTCACGCGCTTCGCGCGCCGCTGCGCGAGCTCGAACGCGAATTTCAGCACGCGCTCGGTGCCGTGCCGCGTGAAGATCGACTGCTGCATCACGACTTCGCGTTCGGTGCCTTCGAACATCGTGCCGCCCACCGACGAATATTCGCCCTCGGTGTTCTCGCGCACGATCATGAAGTCGATGTCGCCGGCGCGGCGGCCGGCGAGCGGCGACGGCACGCCGTCGAACAGGCGCGCGGGCCGCAGGTTGATGTACTGGTCGAATTCGCGGCGGAATTTCAGCAGCGAGCCCCACAGCGAAATGTGATCGGGCACGGTCGCCGGCCAGCCGACCGCGCCGAACAGGATCGCATCCATGTCCGACAGCTGCGCTTTCCAGTCGTCCGGCATCATCTTGCCGTGCCGCGCGTAGTAGTCGCAGCTCGCCCAGTCGATCTCGACGAAGTCGAAGCGCACGCCGAAGCGCGCGGTCACGGCGGCGAGCACGCGCAGCCCCTCCGGCATCACTTCGCGGCCGATGCCGTCGCCGGGGATCACGGCAATCCTGTAAGTCCTGTCGGTCATGCAAATCTCCTTGGCTGGTCGGCCAGCTGCCGGGAAGGCAACGGCCCGTCACGTCATTCTATTTATTTCCATCCGGATTAAAATCACGCAAAAGTTAATCGACTTTCCACGAATCGTGAATAAATCGCCGAACCTCGACGACCTGCGCGTGTTCAGCCTGGTCGTCCGCCTCGCGAGCTTCAGCGCGGCCGCCGAGCAGCTCGCGGTATCGCCCGCGTACGTCAGCAAGCGCATCGCGATGCTCGAGGCGCAGCTCGGCACGCGCCTGCTGCATCGCTCGACACGCCGCATGACGGTCACCGAAGCCGGCGAACGCGTGTTCGCGCGCGCGGAGAAGATTCTCGACGACGTCGATCATCTCGTCGAGGACGTGTCGACCACGCGCACGGTGCCGCGCGGCACGCTGCGCCTGTCGAGCAGCTTCGGCTTCGGCCGGCACGTCGTCGCGCCGGCGCTGCTCGACTTCAGTGCGCGCTATCCGCAGTTGAACGTGCGGCTCGATCTGTTCGACCGGCTCGTCGACGTGGCCGGCGAAGGCTACGACCTCGACGTGCGCATCGGCGACGAGATCGCCGATCACCTGATCGCGCGCCGCCTCGCCACGAACCATCGCGTGCTGTGCGCGTCGCCCGACTATCTGGCCCGCCGCGGAACGCCGCGCTCGCTGGCCGATCTCGCCTCGCACGACTGTCTCGCGATCAAGGAGCGCGATCATCCGTTCGGCGTATGGCGGCTGACCGTGCGCGGCGAAACGGCCACGGTGAAGGTCGGCGGCGCACTGTCGACGAACCATGGCGAGGTGGCCGTGCAATGGGCGCTGGCCGGGCGCGGCATCGTGCTGCGCTCGATCTGGGAGGCCGGGCCGCTGATCGAACGCGGCGCGTTGTGCCGCGTGCTGCCGGACGCGCTTCAGCCCGCGAACATCTGGGCCGTGTATCCGGAACGCGTCGCGGCGTCGGCGAAGGTGCGCGTGTGCGTGGATTTTCTGGTGGAGACGCTGGCCGGCCTGAACGCCGTCGCGAGCGACGATACGGCCTGAAACCGGCTAAAGGTGAGCTTTTACGGGGGCGTGCGCAGGCGCCGTCGACGGCGCCTGCGGGCGCGTTACGCGGCGCTCGACGCACCGAGCATCAAGTCGAGATTCTGCACGGCCGCGCCGGATGCGCCTTTGCCGAGATTGTCGAACACCGCGGACAGCAGCACCTGGCCGCGCGCTTCGTTGACGAACACGCCGAGCCGCAGATCATTGGTGCCGTTCAGCGCTTGCGGATCGAGATGCGTTGCCGCGGCGGCGTCCGCGAGCGGTGTCACGTCGACGTGGCGCGCGTCCGCGTAGTGGTGCGCGAGACACGCGTGCAGCCGCTCACCGGTCACGCCGGCCGGAAGCAGCCGCAGCTCGATCGGAATGGTGAGCACGATGCCTTGCCGATAGGCACCGTAGGCCGGCACGAAGAATGGGCGGTGCGCGAGCCCCGCATGCTGCCGGATCTCGGGCACGTGCTTGTGTTCGAGCGCGAGGCCGTACACCTGCAGCGGCAACGGGGGCGTGGCGGCGTCGGCCGATTCGAATGCGTCGACGGCCGCCCGGCCGCCACCCGAGTAACCGGACACCGCGTGGATGCTCACCGGGTAGTCGCGCGGCAGCAGCTCGGCCTGCAGCAGCGGGCGAAGCAGGCCGATCGCGCCCGTCGGGTAGCAGCCGGGATTGGTCACGCGCTTCGCATGCGCGATGTCCTGCGCATGTCCGTCGGCCATCTCGGGAAAGCCGTAGACCCATTCGGGCTGCGTGCGATGGGCCGAACTCGCGTCGATCACGCGTACCGCCGGGTTCCGGATGAAGCCGACCGCTTCGCGCGCGGCCGCGTCGGGCAGGCACAGGATGGCGATATCGCACGCGTTGAGTGCATCGGCGCGGCGCGCGGGGTCCTTGCGTTCGGCGGCGGGAAGCGTGAGCAGCCGTACGTCGGTGCGGTCGCGCAGACGCGCGTGAATCTGCAACCCGGTCGTGCCCTGGTCGCCGTCGATGAAGACAGTGGGGAAGCTCATGATGGTCGTGTGCGTCGCGTTCGGTCGTCGGGGGAAACCGTATCGTCCACCGAACGCCTAGAATAGGAAAAGTTGAATTTGCTGATCGTATGATTCAGCTTTCCTGAACGAGAGGGATGCGATGCGCGAGATCAGTCTGGACCGCCTCCGTACGCTGGTCGCGATCGCGGACCAGGGTTCCTTCGTGGCGGCGGCGCAATGGCTTCACCTCGCCCCGCCGACCGTCAGTCTGCATGTCGCCGAGCTGGAAAGCCGCGTCGGCGCGCCGCTGCTGTCGCGCACACGCGGCAACGTGCGCCCGTCGGTGATCGGCGAAGTGCTGGTGGAGCGGGCGCGGCGCCTGCTGGCCGAGGTCGAAGCCACGCTGGACGACGTGCAGCGACAGGTGCAGGGGTTGAGCGGGCGCGTCCGGCTCGGCGCATCGACCGGCGCGATCGCGCATCTGTTGCCGCAGGCGGTGGCCGGATTGCGCGCGCAGCATCCGGATATCGACGTGCAGATCGCAGTGCTCACGTCGCAGGACACGCTGGCGCGCATTGCACAAGGCACGCTCGATGTCGGGCTGGTTGCGCTGCCGCAGGCGCCGGTCGCGGGGCTGTCGATCCGGCCGTGGCGCCGCGATCCGGTGATGGCTTTCCTGCCTGCGGACTGGCCGCTTCCGGCCCGTGTGACGCCGGCGTATCTGGCCGCGCGGCCGCTGATCCTCAACGATGCGACGACGCGCCTGTCGCGGCTCACGACCGAATGGTTCGCGCTCGGCGGTCATCGGCCCGAGCCGCGGATCGAACTGAACTACAACGATGCGATCAAGAGCCTGGTCGCCGCGGGGTACGGCGCGACGCTGCTGCCGCACGAGGCGGGCGCCCCGCTGCCGGATGCGCGCATCGTCATGCGGCCGCTACGTCCGGCGTTGTGGCGCGAGCTGGGGATTGCCCATCGTGCCGGCCCGGTCGAACGGGCGACGCAGCACGTGCTCGACGCGCTGTGGGCGCTCGGTGCGCGATAGCCGATCATTGTGCGATCGGCCCGTGCGAGCCATGCGGCCCGCACGCGCGTTCAGAGCCGGTTGTCCTTCGCCAGCGTGAGCACGCGCGCCCAGCGCTGCGCATCGCGCTTGTCCATCATCGGCAGCTTCCATTCGCCGCGCACGGCGTCGCGCACGCGCACGACGAGATGCCAGCGGCCGTCGATCGGCGCGGCCTCGCAGCCGTCGAGCTGCGACAGCGTATAGCGGCCGTCCGCGCCGTCATGCGACAGCCACAGGAGCCCTTGCGTCGCGGACACGCGCAACTCGCCCCATGCGCGATGCACGACGTGCGTCCAGCCTCTTTCCTTCGTGTTCGATGCGATGTCGCGGCGACGCTTGAGCCACCACGCGATCAGCGCGACCAGGAGCGCGGCGGCCAGCACGGCGGCCGCGATCGCGACCGGCTGGCCGAACTGCGCGGCGATGACGTGAAACAGGTGAACGGCGCCCCATCCGAGGGCGATGAGCGCGAATAGCGCAATGAAAATCGGCATGTCGAATCGGAAAGGAGGACAGGCCGGCGCATGCAGCATGCCGGCCCGTTGCACACGGCATTACCGGCGGCGGTGAATGTCGTGCGTGACGAAGCCCGCGTCGTTGACGGGCAGCGCGAGGCCGTCCTTCACCGCGAGCGTCTTGCGGATGTCGTCGAGACCCGCGGACCAGTGGTCGCGCATCGTCGACAGGCCGAACTGATAGTCCTTGTAGTGATGCTCGTACGCCTTCTGCTGATAGATCAGATGCTGGATGTTGTACTTCTTCCCGCTCGACATCGCTTCGGCCTCGACGCACCACGGGTCGTTCTTGCGCTGCTCTTCCGGCACCTGTTCGAGCACGTGGCGCAGCACGTTGCGGTAGCGCTGTTCGCGCTGCAGCGTGTCGGTGACGAAACGCGTGCGGCTCGAGTACTGCACGTCCTTCGTGCGCTCGGCGACGTCGGCCATCGTGCGCGGCAGCGGCCCGCGCGCGCTCCACAGATCGACCTGGAACGCGAGCGTGTCGCGGCGCGGCCGGGCGCGGAGCACTTCCATCAGCGGCGTGTTCGACACGACACCGCCGTCCCAGTAATACTCGCCGTCGATCTCGACGGGCGGGAACGCGGGCGGCAGCGCACCGGACGCCGTGAAATGCTCGGGCGCGAGACGGATGCGCGAGTTGTCGAAGTACACGAAGTTGCCGGTGCCGACGTTGACCGCGCCGACCGACACGCGCGTCTCGCCCGAATTGATCCGGTCGAAATCGCACAGTTTCAGCAGCGTCGCGCGCAGCGCCGACGTGTCGTACCAGCTGATTTTTTCAGGATGGTCGGACACGCCCGGCAGCGGCGGCGGAAAGCGCGGCACGAAGAAGCCCTGCTGGCCCTGCATCATCGCGCTGGCGGCCTGCGACGCGGTGAAGAACGTGCGGACCTGGTCGATGCTGTTGAACAGCGCGAATTCGAACGCGGCCGGAATCGTCGGAAAGAACGCCGGCTGGCAGATCGTTTCCCAGAATTCGCGCAGGCGCTCGACGCGATGCTCGGGCGCATTGCCGGCGATCAGCGCGGTGTTGAGCGCGCCGATCGAGATGCCCGCGATCCAGTCGAGCGGAATGCCCGCCTCGTGCAGCCCTTCGAACACGCCGGCCTGGTACGCGCCGAGCGCGCCGCCGCCCTGCAGGACGAGCGCGATCGTTTCGTACGGCAGCGACCGTGCGGCCGCCGGCGCGCCGGCTTCGTGGTGCAGGTCCGCCGCATCCACGGCCTGCTTTTCGGTGCGGGCGTGCGGCTTCATTGCATGAACCAGCCGTGGCTGACGATGAACGACTGGCCCGTGAGCGCGGCGCTCGGGAACGCCGACAGGAACAGCACCGTCTGCGCGACGTCCTGCACCGTCGTGAACACGCCGTCGACCGTGTTGCCGAGCATCACCTTCTTGATCACTTCCTCTTCGCTGATGCCGAGCTCCTTCGCCTGCTCCGGAATCTGCTTGTCGACCAGCGGCGTGCGCACGAAGCCCGGACACACGACGTGCGAGCGCACGTTGTGCTTCGCGCCTTCCTTCGCCAGCACGCGCGCCAGGCCGAGCAGACCGTGCTTGGCCGTCACGTACGCCGACTTCAGCGGCGACGCTTCGTGCGAGTGCACCGAACCCATGTAGATCACGACGCCGCCGCGATCGTCCTTGTACATATGCTTGAGCGCGGCCTTCGTCGTCAGGAACGCGCCGTCCACGTGGATCGCCTGCATCTTCTTCCAGTCGGCGAACGAGTAGTTCTCGATCGGGTTGACGATCTGGATGCCCGCATTCGACACGAGGATGTCGACCGAGCCGAACGCTTCGGCCACCTTGTCGATGCCGGTGTTCACGGCTTCCTCGTTGGTCACGTCCATCGCGACGCCGATCGCCTTGCCGCCTGCCTTGTTGATCTCGTCGGCGACCGCGTTCGCGCCGTCCTGGTTCAGGTCGGCGATCGCGACGGCCGCGCCTGCCTTGGCGAGCTCCAGTGCGATTTCCTTGCCGATGCCGCTCGCGGCGCCCGTGACGACTGCGGTCTTGCCATTCAGGTTGCTCATGTTCGAATTCCCGTGGTGAAAGGATTGACAGGGAGAAAGGACTGCGGACGTGTTACTGAGCCAGGTAATCGTAGACGACTTCGCCGAGGCCCAGCGTCAAATCCGCGACGAGGTGGCGCGCCTCGACGATCTCGAGCACCGGCAGATCGGCCACCGGCGCGAGCGCGTGCGGCGCCAGCTCCAGCGATGCGGGGCCCGTCCATGCGCCCTTCATCTTGATGTCCTGCATGTAATAGCGCACCAGTTCGCAGACGCGCGCGGTGCCGTCGACGTGCGGGATGATCTTCAGCAGGAAATTGGGGCCGGCGAGCCGCTTCGTCTGCTCGTCGATGTCGAGTTCCTTGTGCTTGTAGCCCATCGTGCCGGTCGCGACGCGCACCTTGCCGTAGTCGAGCGTGCCCAGGATGTGATCGGTGTTCACGTGCAGCGTGGGCGACGCGAGCTTCTTCGGGAAGCCCCATAGCTCGCGGCCGCCGGCGATCGGCGGATGATCGTCGAGATACATCGCGAGCGTATAGCCGCCCGCCTGACCGTTGTATTCGACCGGGATCACCTGGCCGCTTTCGGTGTAATCGCCGAAGCCGGTCGAATCGGCCATGCGAATGAATTCGTAGTGGACGAGCGGCTCGGTGACCTGCAGCGGCTCGGGGACGATTTCACGGAGGCGGTCCGGATCGGTGCGGTACGTGATGATCAGAAACTCACGATCGACGAAACGGTACGGGCCCATCGGGAACGCAGGGCTGGTCAACGGCATCGCAAACGCTTTCGATCGGACATCGCTGGGTTTCATGCGGACTCCTTGTTGTTGATCGCTTCGTGGATGAGTGGACGTAATCGTATGCCTGTGCGTTGCCGTTGTGCGATGCCGCATCTGGAATTAATTGTTGCCGATTTCGAATAATTTGCGGCGTAAATATTGAGATGAATGAGACAAACGGCCTGGACGGCGTGCCGGCCGGGCCATGGTCGCACGCATCGATGACGCCATCGTGTGAAAACGGTGAGTCTTTACGGGAGAGAGGGTGAGCCTTTACGGGAAACGGTCGCGCGGGAATATGACAATTGTGTGAACTTGTGTTGCAGTGCAGGCTCTAAGTGCGTTCGCCGCGCGGGCCTTGTCCGGGCGGCTGCCGCATTAAGCACCGCTTAAGCGGCGACGCTCTAGCATCGTTCGACTCCGGCCGGGCAACCGGCCGATCCTTGACGCCCCACGCAACCGGATTCATGCAGAACCTCAATCTCGCCCTCTTTTCCGCCATCAACGCCGGCGGTGCACCGCACCCGGGCGTTGCCCGCCTCGCGATCTTCGCCGCCGACTGGCTCGTCTATGCGCTGCCCGCGATGCTGCTGCTGACCTGGATCTTCGGCGCACGCCCCGCGCGGCACCAGGCGATCGAAGCCGGCGTCGGCGTCTGCGTGGCGCTCGTGCTCGCGCAAGTGCTCGGGCATGTCTGGTTTTCGCCGCGCCCGTTCATGGCCGGCGTCGGCACGCAGCTGATTCCGCACGCGCCGGACAGTTCGTTTCCGAGCGATCACATGACGTTCGCGTGGAGCATGGCGGTCGGCCTGCTGCTCGGCGGCACGACGCGGGTCACCGGTTTCGTGATGGCCGCGATGGCCGTGGCGATCGCATGGGGGCGCGTCTATGCGGGCGTGCACTGGCCGTTCGACATGGCGGGCGGGGTGCTGGTCGGCACGGTGGGCGCGCTGGCCGCGCACCTGTACGGGCAACGCGTGACCGCGCTGCTCGAACGGCTCGGCGATTCGGTGCATGCGGTCGTGATGGGGCGCCGGCAGGCGCCGTAAGCAGAAGGAAGCGGCGGAACGCCGTCAGCCGGACGAGCCGGATGTGCGGGCCGATTCGGCCGAGGCGGACGGGCTGCCGCCCGCATCGTGCAGTTCAGGCGTATCGGCCGGATGCCGCGCGGCATCGCGGTCGAGGGCGCTTTCCTTCAGGATCGCGCACATCGCGACGAACAGCGCGAGGACGACCGCGGCGAGGCCGCAATAACCGGCGATCTTCAGGTGGCGAAGGAAAGGCGAAGCGTGGCTTTCTTTTGTCATGACCGGGCGCTCCTGGGCGGGCTGCGGCGGCTGTCGCCCGACAGCGGCGTCGCAGACATACATATATACCCGCCGCGATGCCGGTGCCAAGCCCGCTGCTGCGCCGGCGCCACGATTGTTTCAGTCGCCGGTCGAGCGGTATCCGCCCCGCTCAGTCTTCCAGCGTTTCGTGCACGGCCGCCGCGCCGCGCTTCCAGTAGGCCGCCGCGCGGATGCGCGACTTGTCGACGCCGCGCTCGCCGGTCAGGTGGTGGCGCACCGCGCGCATCGACAGCGCTTCGCCGGCCGCCCACACGTAGCCGTCGCCGGACGACGGCAGCGGCAGGTCGCGCACGGCATTCAGCAGCGCATCGCCGTCCGCCGCGTCGGCTTCGGCGCGAAAGCGCCAGATTTCATGCACGTCGGCGCGCGTATCGAACGAGATCTGCGCGGTGCGATCCGCGACTTCCAGCACGACCGCCGCGCGCGCGCCGGCCGGCAATTCCGAGAGACGCCGCGCGACGGCCGGCAGCGCCGTATCGTCGCCGATCAGCAGATGCCAGTCGAAACCGGTCGGGACGACGAACGAACCGCGCGGGCCGCCGATGCCGAGCCATTGGCCGACGCGTGCCTGCGCGGCCCACTGCGATGCCGGGCCCGGATGGTTCAGCACGAATTCCAGATCGAGTTCGCGGGCGGCGCGGTCGAAGCGGCGCGGCGTGAAGTCGCGCGCGACCGGCTTCGGTTCGCCTGCCGGAAACTCGGGGCCGTTCGCGCCGAGCGTCGGCAGCGCGGGGCGTTCCGCGCCCGGCGGCGGGAAAAATACCTTCACGTGATCGTCGAACGACGCGGATTCGAAATCCGCGAGATCGGGGCCGCCGAGCGTGACGCGCAGCAGATGCGGCGTCACGGGATGCACGCGCAGCACTTGCAGCAGGCGGAACTTGAGGGTGTGGCGCACGCGGGTGACGGTGCGCTCGGATGTGTTCTGCATCGATCCGTTCTCCTTGGGTGGTGACGGGACGGCGCGGATCACGCGCCGGCGCCGCCTTCGATTTCGGCCGTCGCGCGGCGCATGATGGCCGCGATGCGGCGTTGTTCGTCGGCGTCGGCGGCGCTCTTGTGCAGCAGCGCGCGCTTGAGCGCGAGACGCGCCTCGACGAATTCCGGCAGCCAGCCGGCTTGCGATTCGTCCTGCGCTTCGTTGCCCGCCGATTCCCCGGCGAACGCGCGCCGCATGAACTCCATCTTGCGGGCGAGGTGCGTGAGGCGCGCGAACAGCGTGTCGACGCGTTCGCGCTGGGCGTCGAGATGCGCGCGGCCTGCGTCGGTCAGCGCATAGCGCTTGCGGTTGCCTTCCGCTTGCGACGCGACGAAGCCGACTTCCTCGAGATAGGTGAGCGCCGGATACACCATGCCGGGGCTCGGGCTGTAGAAGCCGTTCGAGCGTGTGTCGAGCGCCTTGATCAGTTCGTAGCCGTGGCTGGGCTGTTCGGCCACCAGCGCGAGCAGCAGCAGCTGGAGATCGTCGGAGCTGAACTGGCGGCCGCGCGGCATGCCGTCGTCGCCGAAATCGCCGAAGCCGCGCCCGCCACGGCCGCCGAACGGGCCGCCGCCGAATGCATCGTGGCCGCGACGGTGGCGACCGATCGCGTACCAGAGACCGGCGAATCCCTCGGGGTGGTCATGCGCACCATGACCGTCGCATCGGGCATGGCCGCGGAAGTGATTGTGTCGCATGATCGTGTCCTGTGTGTCGTAAAACATATCTAAAGATATATATCGAAAGATACAGCGTCAAGGGGATTATTGAGGGCGGGATGGTGGGGCGG
>NZ_JACCQB010000006.1:0-208948 GCF_015712265.1 Burkholderia sp. 9777_1386
AGGTGTGTATAAGAGACAGGTGCGGAGCCGGGGCGGCTCCGCGTGGGGTTCGTCATCGCGCGCCGCGGCGGCGCGCGATGACGGCGCTCAGTGCGCGTCGGGGTGGCCGTGCGCGAGCTTCGAGTGGTGTCGCGAGTACAGCGCATAGATCACCAGGCCGATCACGAGCCAGATGCCGAACGCGGCCCACGTGACGGGCTGCAGGTTCAGCATCAGGAACAGGCACGATGCGACCGCGAGGATCGGCACCACCGGCACGCCCGGGCAGCGGAACGCGCGCGGCAGCTCGGGGTGAGTGCGGCGCAGCACGAGCACGGCGATCGACACCATCGAGAACGCCGCGAGCGTGCCGATGTTGATCAGCTCGGCGAGCACGTTGAGCGGCACGAGCGCGGCGATCAGCCCGAAGAACAGGCCGACCAGCCAGGTGGTCAGGAACGGCGTCGCATAGCGCGGATGCACGCGCGACAGCGCGGCCGGCAGCAGCCCGTCGCGCGACATCGCGAAGATCACGCGCGTCTGGCCGTAGCTCATCACGAGGATCACGGTGAGCATGCCGAGCACCGCGCCGAGATCGATGAAGCCCGCGACCCACTTCTCGCCGGCGACCTGCAGCGCGTACGAGATCGGGTGCGAGATGTTCGCGTACTGGGCCGACGGCACGATGCCGGTCGCGACCGCGGCGACCGTCACGTACAGCACCGCGCACACCGCGAGCGACGCGATGATGCCGATCGGCAAATCGCGCTTCGGGTTCTTCACTTCCTCGGCCGCCGACGACACCGCGTCGAAGCCGATGAACGCGAAGAACATCACGGCGGCCGCGCCGAACACGCCGTTCCAGCCGTGCGGCATGAACGGCTTCCAGTTCGCGGGCGTCACGTGGAACAGGCCGACCGCGATCACCAGCAGCACCACCGACACCTTGATGAACACCATGATGTTGTTGATGCGGGTCGATTCGCGGATGCCGATCGACAGCAGCGTCGTGATCACGATCATCACGAGGAACGCGGGCAGGTTGAACCACGTGGTGACGCCCGGCACCGCGCCGGGCGCGGCCGTCAGCACGGTCGGCAGCGACAGCCCGAAGCCCTGCAGCAGCGACTGCAGGTAGCCCGACCAGCCGACCGACACGGCCGACGACGCGAGGCCGTACTCGAGCATCAGGTCCCAGCCGATGATCCACGCGACCAGCTCGCCGAGCGTTGCATACGAATACGTGTAGATCGAGCCGGCGACGGGGATCGTCGACGCGAATTCCGCGTACGACAGCGCGGCGAGGCCGCAGGCGATCGCGGCGATCACGAACGACAGCATCAGCGCGGGGCCGGCCTGGACGGCGCCGGTGCCGGTCAGCACGAAGATGCCGGTGCCGATGATCGCGCCGATGCCGAGGAAGGTGAGGTCGATCGCGCCGAGCGCTTTCTTGAGCCCGGCGGCTTGCGCACCGGCGATCATGCGATCGACGTTTTTCTTGCGGAAGAGAGACATTGCGGATGAATCGCCAGCGCGCGCAGGCACGGCGCGTTGACTGAGTGAAAACCCATAATTTTAGCTGATTTGGCGTGCAAGCCCCGCTGCGGCGCCGCGGTGCGCCGTGGAATCGTCCGATAAAACAAGCGCTTGCGCCCGGAGCGGGCGCGGTTGGGCGCGGCGCGGCGTGCGCCGCGTCGCGGGATCGGACGAATTCGAATGGGCCGGGGGGGGGCTCAGGCGCCGGCCGTGGGCGCCATGTCGACGAGCCGGTTGCTCATCACGTAGAACGTGAGTTCCGCGTTGTTGGACAGCCGCATCTTCTCGAGCAGCCGCGACCGGTACACGCTCACCGTCTTCACCGACAGCGACAGCGTGTTCGCGATATCGGTGAGCCGCTTGCCGGACGCGAGCATGCAGAGCGTCTGATATTCGCGATCGGACAGCTTCTCGTGCGGCAGCGGTTCGTTCTCGAACGACACGTATTCGGCGAGCGCCTCGGCCATCGCGGGGCTCACGTACTTGCGCCCGGCCGCGACCTGCTGGATCGCGCCGATCATCTGCGCGGCGTTGACCGTCTTCGACAGGTAGCCGGCCGCGCCGGCCTTCAGCGCGCGCACCGCGTACTGGTCCTCGCGGTACATCGAGAACATCAGCACCGGCGTGCGCGTCAGCTTGCGCTTGAGGCGCTTGAGCACCTCGATGCCGTTCGTGTCGGGCAGCGAGATGTCGAGCAGGATCACGTCGAATTCCTGCTTGTCGACGGCCGCCATCGCGTCGCCGCCGTTCTCGGCCTCGGTCACGTCGCGCGCGACGCCGCGGTCGATCAGCAACTGGCGGATCCCTTGCCGGACGATCGCGTGATCGTCCACGAGCAGGATGTTCAGGCTCATCGCGACCTCACGAAAGCGACGTGCGGCGTGCCGCGACGGGCACCGCGAGCAGCGAATCCCACGCGAAGCGCGCGGTGACGCGCGTGCCGCGACCGGTTGCCGGCGTGGCCGTCTCGAAGCTGCCGCCAAACGCCTCGCAGCGCGCGCGCATGCCGGCGAGGCCATAGCCGCTGCGGCGATTGCGCGCGAAACCGGTCCCATCGTCGGTGACACTCAGCGACAGGTGCGTGCCGTCGGTGACGATCCGCACGTCGACCGACGTCGCGCGGGCGTGTTTCGCGACGTTCGACAGCGCTTCCTGCGCGACGCGGAACACCGCGAGCGCGCCGGCGCCGGCGATTTGCGTAAGGCGCGCGTCGGCCGCGCACACGAAGCTCGTGCGCAGGCCGGTGCGCGCCGCATGGGTGTCGATCCACGACGACAGCGCGCCGACCACGCCTGCGTCGAGCGCCGGCGTGTCGCGCTCGTCGATGAGCCGGCGATTCGCGTCGGTCGCGGCGTCGAGCGCCTGCTGCGCCAGCGCCAGCGCGCGCAGGCAGCCTTCCGGCGCATCGGCCGGCAGCCACGTTTGAACGTTTGCGAGCGCGAAGCGGGCAGCGGTCAATTCGGCGCCGAGCCCGTCGTGCAGCTCGCCGGCCAGATGGCGGCGGGCCGCTTCGTCGGCGGCGAGCAACTGGGCGGAAAGTGCCGCGATCCGTGCGGCGGACGCGTCGCGTTTCGATGCGACGTCGGCCAGGGGCGAAGTCGCGGCGCAGCCGGGCATGCGCTGCCGCGACGGGAACGGGGCGTGGGCGCCCGAGGGCGCGTTAAGCGACGTATCCATGACTCTCCCTGCTGTCAGAAAGCGGTTCAGACACCGGCTGGTTGCGTGCACCGGCTGCCGTTTCGATGACGGTCGCCGCCAGAGAATCGCTCCATGCCGAGGTAACAAAAGTTACGTCTTGTAACACTTGCATCCGACCCTTCCACTCTCATCCGAACGGCAACCACGCGCGGCGAATAATATCTCAAAATTTCTGAAAAGGTCATGTCGGGCGGACATTTAAGGGTAAATGTGAATAATCGGAATGAACCTGTTGTAGGAAAAACACTGACACCCGAACACCGGGCGATGACGTATCCAAATGTAACTATTTGAGATGGAATGGTCCCAGTTTGTTACGAATTCGCCAAGTAGGGACGAAAAAAAACCGGAGCTTTCGCTCCGGTTCTTGATGCGGCACAAATTCGGGGATCGATCAGTCCACGAATGCGCGCTCGATCACGTAGTGACCCGGCGCGCTGTTCTTGCCTTCGACGAGGCCGGCCTGCTTCAGCAGGTCGGTCGTGTCCTTCAGCATCGCGGTGCTGCCGCACAGCATCACGCGGTCGTTTTCCGGCGAGAAGGCCGGCACGCCGAGATCCGTGAACAGCTTGCCCGTCGCGATCAGGTCGGTGATCCGGCCCTCGTTGTCGAACGCTTCGCGCGTGACGGTCGGGTAGTAGACGAGCTTTTCCTTGATGATGTCGCCCAGGTACTCGTGGCCCGGCAGGTCGTGCTTGATGTAGTCCATGTACGCGAGCTCGCCCTTCAGACGGCACGTGTGGGTCAGGATCACCTTGTCGAAGCGGTCGTAGATGTCCGGATCGCGGATGATCGACATGAACGGCGCGAGGCCCGTGCCCGTCGACAGCATCCACAGCGTCTTGCCCGGCAGCAGGTTGTCGGCGACCAGCGTGCCCGTCGGCTTCTTGCCGATCAGCACCGTGTCGCCCACCTTCAGGTGCTGCAGGCGCGACGTCAGCGGGCCGTTCTGCACCTTGATGCTGAAGAACTCGAGATGCTCCTCGTAGTTCGGGCTGACGATCGAATAGGCGCGCGCGAGCGGCTTGCCGTCGACTTCGAGGCCGACCATCGTGAATTCGCCGTTGTTGAAGCGCAGGCTCGCCTCACGGGTGCAGGTGAAGCTGAAAAGCGTGTCGGTCCAGTGATGGACGGATTGGACGGTGGCGGTGTCGTATTTGCTCATGGCTTTGAAAACGGACGCGCGTGGCGAACGCGTGTAACGGGCCCAAAAACGGGCAAAAAACCGAGTGCGACGGCCCGATCGCGGATCGGCCGGCCGGCGCGTCGGACACGCGCCTTCTCGATGACAGACGTTTGAGGAACTCGTTATTTTACCCTGTTGACGCGGATCGCGGGCTTGACCCCCGCGGCTGCGCGGATTTGGCGCAACAGATCCTTTCAACATGCTTTCCATGATCGGTCGCGCGTGTCGCGGCGAGTGCGGCGTGCTCCGGCAGCGCCGTGACTGGGGGCGCCGCGGGACCGCGGGCGTTACTGCGGATCGAGGCGCAGGCGCGCGATGTACGGCAGGTGGTCCGACAGCCACGCGGCTTCGCCGGACGGCGCACGCCATTCGAGCGGCGTCAGCCCGCGCACGAACATCTTGTCGAGCGCGAGCGCCGGCGAGAACGCGGGGAACGTGCGGCCCGATTCGCCGAGCAGCGTCGCGACCTCGGACAGCCCGATCTCGCCGAACAGCGCGACCGAATCGTTGCGCCAGTCGTTGAAATCGCCGGCGAGCACGAGCGGATCGTCGCCCGCGTTGCGCACGATCCAGTGCGCGATCCAGTGCATCTGGCGCAGCCGCGCGGCGCGCGTGAGCGCCAGGTGCGCGCACAGCAGCGTGACCGGGCGGGCGCCCGCGAGCGTCGCGCGGGCGACGAGCAGCCCGCGCCGCTCGAAGCGGTGCGCGGAGATGTCCCAGCGGCCGCCGAGATCGAGCGGATGCGGCGACAGGATCGCGTTGCCGTGCCGCCACGACGGCTTGAACACGTTCGGCCCGAGCGCGATCTGCCAGTCGAGCGCCTGCGCGATCTCGGTGGCCTGGCAATGCCACACGTCGTCGACCGTGTCGTCCATCGGCGCGCCGAAGCCCGGTGCGAGCATCGGGCGCGGCATGCGGCGCGCCATCGCTTCCTGCAGGAAATACACGTCGGCGTGGGTCGACTGCATCCAGTCGCGCATCGCGTTCCACGCGGTGAAGCCGAGCGGCGAGCGGCCCTTGTGCAGGTTCCAGCTGACGGCGGTGATTTCGTCGGGCGCGGCGTGCGGTTCGGCGAACGGCAGGGAGAGAGCGTCGGCGGACATGACGCTCAGTCCTTCGCGACGTGCGCGCGCACGCGGTACACGAGATGCGGATGCTGCTCGACGAGCGTCCAGTCGGTCCACGCCTCGCCGCCGACCGACAGACCGGGGTGGCTCGCGACGATTTGCCGCGGCGACGCGGGCACGCACGGATCGCCGCGCGTCGCGTTTTCGTCGTCGAGCGTTTCCTGCACGTCGAGCCCGAGCGACACGGTGTTCGCGTTGGCGTCGACGGCGAGCGGGGCGACCGTCACCGAGCGCGAGCGCTCGGTCGGCACGACGCGCGCGGCATTGCCGCAGCCCACCGGCACGGATGACGGATAGCGATGGGTATCGGTGCGGGACTGGCCCACGGTGGTGTTTTGCTGGAACGTGTCGATCGTCTGACCGTCGCGCACCACCTGGATTTCCCATGCGACGACGGCCGGCGCGGGGCTCTGCGCATGGGCGGCGAGCACGACGCTCGCAAGCAGGACGGCCAGGCCGTGTTTCAGCATGAAACGTCTCCGGAAACGCGGGATAGCGGGGAACGGACGCACATCTTACGCCCGATCGATTTCGGTCGCGATGTGACGGGACGCGCCGCGACGGGTTCGCAGCACGATGCGGTCCTGCTCGACAGGTAAGGACGCGTCATGCGTTTTCAAGCGAAAAAGCGCGCGAACTCGGCGACGCTCGCGCGCTCGGTGACGAGGCGGTTCTCGATCGCGTCGGGGTCCGCATGGCCGAGCGACATGCCGCAGTCGAGCCAGGCCCCCAACGTCATCACGCGGTCGAGCGTGAAGAACAGTGCGACCGGCGCATCGAAGAAACGGAAATTGCGCGCGTGCTGCGCATGCATGCGCGCCTTCTCGTCGCGGCCGATGTTCAACAGGCCGTACAGGTCCCAGCCGACCTTGCGGCGCCGGTCGATATACGGCGACACCCATTCGCGCGGGTAATAGTCGTATTCGGCGACGTATTTCTCGTCGCGCGCGGGATCGTCGTAGGCCGCGGTGAGCGCGGCGGCGAGCGCGTCGCGCGTGGCGCCCGTCGCGACGTACACGCGCCACGGCTGGATGTTGGTGCCCGACGGCGCGCGGCTCGCGGCTTCGAGGATCGCCTCGAGCGTGTCGCGCGGCACGGGCGTTGGCAGGAACGCGCGGATCGCGCGGCGCGACTTGAGCGCGGCGTCGACGGTATCGACGGAACGGATCGCATCGGCGTCGACGCGCGGGGAAGCAGTGGGGACGGACATCGGCAACTCTTCGGGCGAGGCGTCTGGCGCGGTGCGGGAGCAGCGTGTGCGCGGCGCGCGAACGCCAGCGGCGCGCCCGGCGCGAGCGTCGTGAACTGTCGATCATACGCCGCGGCGCACGACCGTGCAGCGCGGGCGCGCTGTTAGCAGCAGACTCCCCCGGCTGCTTGCTTGCACGGCGATGCGGGATCGCTACACTGAAATCGTAAGGGTCTGATGAGTATGTGACGGCAAGGCAGCGAGGTTGGTATGACGACGGCGATGGTGAAACAGGAACTGGCGGTGGCGTCCTTCAGCACGGTGTACGACCTCGAGCAGGTCGAGACGGCGCTGGGCGACCTGAACGAGAGCGCAAGCGACGCACTGCGCTCGACCTACGAGAAGATGCTCAAGACGGGGAATCTGCGCTTTTGCGTGAAGCCGAACCGGATGCCGTCGTTCGACGCGCTCGGCGAGGCGTTGCCGAATTTCGGCGAGCCGCTCGACGACGTGCGCAAGCAGATCGCGCTGTGTCTCGAAACGGACGACCGGCTCGAACTGATGCCGATCCTGCTGCTCGGGCCGCCCGGGATCGGCAAGACGCATTTCGCGAAGGCGCTCGCGCAACTGCTCGGCACCGCGTACCACTACGTGCCGATGAGTTCGCTGACGGCCGGCTGGATCCTGTCCGGCGCGTCGTCGCAATGGAAGAACGCGAAGCCCGGCAAGGTGTTCGACGCGCTCGTGAACGGCAGCTACGCGAATCCGGTGATCGCGGTCGACGAGATCGACAAGGCCGGCAGCGATGCGCAATACGATCCGCTCGGCGCGCTGTATGCGTTGCTCGAGCACGACACCGCGCGCGCGTTCGTCGACGAATTCGCGGAAGTGCCGATCGACGCGGGCAACGTGATCTGGATCGCGACCGCGAACGACGCGCAGGCGATTCCGGAGCCGCTGCTCAACCGGATGAATGTGTACGAGATCGCGCCGCCCGATGCGGCCGGCGCACGCCGGATCGCGCAGACGATCTACGACGAGATCCGCACGTCGCATGCGTGGGGGCGGCGCTTCCCCGAGACGCTCGGCGACGATGCGCTCGACGTGCTGGCCGCGACGCCGCCGCGCACGATGCGCCGCGCGCTGCTGCACGCGTTCGGCGCCGCGCGGCTCGACGGCCGCGACGCGATCGGGCCGGCCGACATCCGCGCCGACGAAGGCGCGGCGAAGCGCCGGCCGATCGGCTTCTGACGCGGCCACGCGCGCCCGGCCGCAGCGCGCGTGGCATTCGTCGCATTCGTGGCCGCATCGTTGTCTGCGCCACCGTCCGCATCGTCGCGACGCGATACGTCGGCGTTCGGCAAGCGGGCGAACCGGGACGTACAATTCTTCTCTCTCCCTTCGACGCGCGAGCAGCGCGAAAAGCCATGGAGCAGACGGATTGTGTCGTGATCGGCGCGGGTGTCGTCGGTCTGGCGATTGCGCGCGAACTGGCCGCGCGCGGGCGTGAAACGATCGTGCTGGAGGCGACCGACGCGATCGGTACGGGCACGAGTTCGCGCAACAGCGAGGTGATTCACGCGGGGCTTTACTATCCGCGCGGGTCGCTGAAGGCGATGTCGTGCGTGCACGGGCGCGACCTGCTGTACGAATTCTGCGAGACCCATCATGTGCCGCACCGGCGTACCGGCAAGCTGCTCGTCGCGACGAGCGCCGCGCAGGTGAAGCAGTTGAAGGCGATCGCCGCGCGCGCCGCCGAAAACGGCGTGCTCGACCTGCTGCCGCTCACGCGCGCCGAGGCGCAGACGCTCGAGCCCGCGCTCGAATGCGTGGAGGCGCTGTTCTCGCCGTCGACCGGCATCGTCGACAGCCACCAGCTGATGCTCGCGCTGCTCGGCGACGCGGAGCGCGACGGCGCCGTGTGCGCGCTGCACGCTCCGGTCGAATCGATCGACGTGCTGCGTGGCGGCCGCTTCATCGTGCGCACCGGCGGCGGCGCGCCGGCCGAGATCGACGCCACCTGCGTGATCAACAGCGCGGGGCTCGGCGCACAGGCGCTCGCGCGCCGCACGCGCGGCCTCGATCCGCGCTGGGTGCCGCCGCTTTATTTCGCGCGCGGCAATTATTTCAGCCTGTCGGGCCGTGCGCCGTTCTCGCACCTGATCTATCCGATGCCCGATCGCGCGGGGCTCGGCGTGCACCTGACGCTCGATCTTGGCGGGCAGGCGCGCTTCGGCCCGGACGTCGAGTGGTGCGATTCGCTGCGCTACGAGGTCGATCCGGCGCGCGCGGGCGCGTTCTACACGTCGATCCGCGCGTTCTGGCCGGGCTTGCCCGACGATGCGCTGCAGCCGGCGTACGCGGGCATCCGGCCGAAGCTCGCGGGGCCCGGCGAGCCGCCGGCCGACTTCATCGTGCAGGGGGCCGCGCAGCACGGCGTGCGCGGACTCGTGAACCTGTTCGGCATCGAGTCGCCGGGGCTCACCGCGTCGCTCGCGCTCGCGCAGCGGGTGGGCGACATGGTGTCGCGCGCGTGATGCGCGGCCCGCGTCCGTGCGGGCCGGCCGCGCGAAACCCGTGTGAAATCCCTTATCTCCGGCATTTCGGCGCGCACATTTATTCGCTTGGGCGTTATTCTGTCGAACGGCCGTCGCCAGAACGGCTTTCAAACCAATAACGTTGGAGCGAGTCCCCCTATGAAAGCAACCCGTCGGAGTTTCCTGATTACGAGTATTGGTGCCGTGTCCGCGCTGGCACTGTCGCGTGAAGCGCTGGCCGATGCGCCGATGCTGTCGGAAACCGATCCGACCGCGGCGGCGCTCGGCTACAAGGCCGATGCCACCAAGGTCGACAAGACGAAGTATCCGAAATACGCAGCGGGCCAGGATTGCGCGGCCTGCATGCTGTACCAGGGCAAGAAGGGCTCGACGTCGGGCCCGTGCGGCGCCTTCCCCGGCAAGCAGGTCGCGGCGAAGGGCTGGTGCAGCGCATTCTCGAAGATGGGTTGAGGCCGGTGCGGCATCGTGCGATGCCGCATTGTGGCGAAAACCGCAAAACGCTCGCTGTCGTTCGATGGCGAGCGTTTTTTATTGCTTGAAAACGGTTCCGGCGCTTTCTACACTCGCTGCACACCTGCGCGGCGCGGCATGCCCGCGCGCCGCGCCGCCCGACACGGCGAATTCACGAGGACGAGGCACGCATGGCGACGATTGCGAATTCAACGAAAACGATCCGGCCCGAGCGTGCGCTGAACCGGCGCGCGGTGGCGGCCGCCGTGATCGGCAATGCACTCGAGTGGTACGACTTCACGGTGTTCGGCTTCATGACGGTCGTGATCGCCGAACTGTTCTTCCCCACCTCCAGCGAATACTCGTCGCTGCTGCTGACCACCGCGACGTTCGGCGTCGCGTTCTTCATGCGCCCGATCGGCGGCATCGTGTTCGGGCTGTACGCGGACCGCGCGGGCCGCAAGGCCGCGCTGTCGCTCGTGATCCTGCTGATGACGGCCGGCATCTTCCTGCTCGCGATCGCGCCGCCCTATGCGGCGATCGGCATCGGCGGGCCGATCCTGATCGTGCTCGGCCGCCTGCTGCAGGGCTTCTCGGCGGGCGGCGAATTCGGCAGCTCGACCGCGCTGCTGATCGAAGCGGCGCCGTTCTCGAAACGCGGTTTCTACGGCAGCTGGCAGATGGCGAGCCAGGCGGCCGCGCTGCTGATCGGCGCGCTCGTCGGCGCGGCCGTCACGCGCGGGCTGTCGCACGACGCGCTGCGCAGCTGGGGCTGGCGCGTGCCGTTCGTCCTCGGGCTGCTGATCGGCCCGATCGGCTTCTACATCCGCCGCCATCTCGCCGATTCCGAAGCGTTCCTGCATGCGCAGCAGAACGCGCGCCGCGCGACGCTCGGCGAAGTGTTCACGCGCCACCCGCGCGAGGTGCTGTGCGGGCTCGGCTCGGTGATCGCGCTCACCGTGACGATCTACGTGCTGATCAGCTACCTGCCGACCTTCGCGGTGAAGCAGCTGAAGCTGCCGTATGCGGAATCGTTCTACGCGGTGATCATCGGCAACCTGCTGCTGATGGTGCTGTCGCCGATCGCGGGCGCGTGGTCGGACCGCATCGGCCGCAAGGGGCTGTCGCTGTGGTCGCTCGTGCTGACGCTCGCGCTGATGTACCCGCTGTTCGCATGGCTCGACGCGGCGCCGAGCATCGGGCGGCTGATCGCGGTGCAGGCCGTGCTGTCGGTGACGCTGGCAGGCTACTACGGGCCGTTCGGCGCGATGATCGCCGAGCTGTTCCCGGCCAACGTGCGCTCGACCGGGCTGTCGATCGCGTACAACGTCGCGGTGATGCTGTTCGGCGGCTTCGGCCAGTTCATCGTCACGTGGCTGATCAAGGTCACCGGCACGCCGCTCGCGCCGACCTACTACGTGATGGCGGGCCTCGCGCTGTCGATCGTCGCGGTCGCGTTCGTGCCCGCGCGCAGCGCCGACCTCGATGCGCCGGCGTGACGACATGACGATTTGAGGACGGTCATCGAATCGTTTCGCCAAACGCAATGATGTGATGCAGAACGCGGGGAAACGGTGTGTCGCCCCTTCGCGTTCGCACCCGAATTGTTTAGTCGTCGAACGAAACATGCCGCGAAATGGACGGAATTGTCGCTCGCGCGCGTGGTTGCATTTTTTACCCACACTAAAAATCGGCAAAAACCCGGCGGGCGTATAGAAGAGTTTTTTCTCCAGCTTGTTGCAGCATCGTTAGCTCAAGTAATATCCGCGTACGCCGGCTCCCTGGCGGGACCGGTTCCGATCTGGAGACCTGGAGGAAACATGGAATACAACCGTCTGTTGCACACCCTGCGTGTTACCGCCATGGCAGGCGTGGCAGCGGCATCGCTCGGCGTCGCGGGTTCTGCATTCGCACAGATCCCGAACAAAACGCTCGTCTACTGCTCAGAAGGCAGCCCGGCGGGTTTCGATTCCGCGCAATTTACGACCGGCGTCGACTTCACCGCCGCCACGTTCACCGTCTACAACCGCCTCGTCGAATTCGAGCGCGGCGGCACGAAGGTCGAGCCCGGCCTCGCCGAGAAGTGGGACGTGTCGTCCGACGGCAAGGTGTACACGTTCCACCTGCGCCACGGTGTGAAGTTCCATACGACCGACTTCTTCAAGCCGACGCGTGAATTCAATGCGGACGACGTCGTGTTCTCGTTCCAGCGCATGCTCGATCCGAACAATGCGTTCCGCAAGGCGTACCCGGTGTCGTTCCCGTACTTCACCGACATGGGTCTCGACAAGCTGATCACGAAGGTCGAGAAGGTCGATCCGTACACCGTGAAGTTCACGCTGGCCGAGCCGAACGCGCCGTTCATCCAGAACATGGCGATGGAATTCGCGTCGATCCTGTCGGCCGAATACGGCGACCAGCTGATGAAGGCCGGCCGTGCCGCCGACATCAACCAGAAGCCGGTCGGCACGGGTCCGTTCATCTTCCGCAGCTACACGAAGGACGCGACGATCCGCTTCGATGGCAATCCTGATTACTGGAAGAAGGGCGAAGTGAAGCTGTCGAAGCTGATCTTCTCGATCACGCCGGACCCGGGCGTGCGCGTGCAGAAGATCAAGCGCAACGAATGCCAGGTGATGAGCTATCCGCGCCCGGCCGACATCGCGACGCTGAAGGCCGATTCGAACGTCGACATGCCGTCGCAGGCCGGCTTCAACCTCGGCTACCTCGCGTACAACGTCGAGCACAAGCCGGTCGACAAGCTCGAAGTGCGTCAGGCGCTCGACATGGCGATCAACAAGAAGGCGATCCTCGAGTCCGTCTACCAGGGCGCCGGCCAGGCCGCGAGCGCGCCGATGCCGCCGACCCAATGGTCGTACGACAAGAACCTGAAGATGGCGGCCTACGACACCGCGAAGGCGAAGGCGCTGCTCGCGAAGGCCGGCTTCCCGAACGGGTTCGAGATCACGCTGTGGGCGATGCCCGTGCAGCGCGCGTACAACCCGAACGCCCGCCTGATGGCCGAGATGATCCAGGCCGACTGGGCGAAGATCGGCGTGAAGGCGAAGATCGTCACGTACGAGTGGGGCGAGTACATCAAGCGTGCGCACGCGGGCGAGCAGGACACGATGCTGATCGGCTGGACGGGCGACAACGGCGATCCGGACAACTGGCTCGGCACGCTGCTCGGCTGCGAAGCGATCAAGGGCAACAACTTCTCGCACTGGTGCTACAAGCCGTTCGACGAGCTGGTCCAGAAGGGCCGCACGACGACGGGCCAGGACGCGCGCACGAAGCTCTACACGCAGGCCCAGCAGATCTTCGCGCAACAGCTGCCGTTCTCGCCGATCGCGAACTCGACGGTCTACCAGCCGGTGCGCAAGAACGTGGTCGACATGCGTATCGAGCCGCTCGGCTATGCTCGCTTCGACGGTGTCGGCGTGAAGTAATACGGCCCGTATAAGCTGTCGCGAAGACCGGCTAACTCATCCGGCGGCGGGAGGCCAAAAGCTTCCCGTCGCCGGTCGCACATTTCCCACAAGAAAATACGAGACGCATCATGTTCAGATTCGTGTTGCGCCGCGTGGGGATGGTGATCCCGACTTTCATCGGCATCACCATCCTGGCGTTTGCGCTGATTCACCTGATACCGGGCGACCCCATCGAAGTGATGATGGGCGAGCGCGGCGTCGATCCCGCGATGCACGCAGAGGCGATGAAGCGCCTCGGGCTCGACCAGCCGCTGCCGCTGCAGTACCTCCACTACGTCGGCCGTGCGCTGCATGGCGACCTCGGCACGTCGATCATCACCAACACGAGCGTCGGCGGTGAATTCTTCGCGCGCTTCCCGGCGACCGTCGAACTGTCGCTGTGCGCGCTCGTGTTCGCGCTCGCGGTCGGTTTGCCGGCCGGCGTGATCGCCGCGCTGCGGCGCGGCTCGGTCATCGACCACGGCGTGATGGGCACCGCGCTCACCGGCTACTCGATGCCGATCTTCTGGTGGGGGCTGATCCTCATCATGGTGTTTTCGTCGTATCTCGGCTGGACGCCCGTGTCCGGGCGCATCGCGGTCGAATACGATTTCCCGCACCCGACTGGCTTCATGCTGATCGACGCGCTGCTCGCGCCGGACGAAGGCGCGTTCAAGTCGGCGGTGAGCCACCTGATCCTGCCCGCGATCGTGCTCGGCACGATTCCGCTCGCGGTGATCGCGCGGATGACGCGCTCGTCGATGCTCGAAGTACTGCGCGAGGACTACATCCGCACCGCCCGCGCGAAGGGGCTGTCGCCCGTGCGCGTGGTCGTCGTGCATGCGCTGCGCAACGCGCTGATCCCGGTCGTCACCGTGATCGGCCTGCAGATCGGCACGCTGCTTGCGGGTGCGGTGCTGACCGAGACGCTCTTTTCGTGGCCCGGGGTCGGCAAGTGGCTGATCGATGCGATCGGCCGCCGCGACTATCCGGTCGTCCAGGGCGGCATCCTGTTGATCGCGACGCTCGTGATCGTCGTGAACCTGGTCGTCGACCTGCTGTACGGCGTGCTGAATCCGCGCATCCGCCACACGAGGTAATCCCATGAGCAATCTGCAAAATACCCTGCCGACCGAATCCGCGCCGGCCGGCGGCCGTGCGCTCGCGCTGCGCGAGTTCTGGGCCAACTTCTCGCGCAACCGCGGCGCCGTCGGCGCGGGCATCGTCGTGATCGTGCTGATCGCAGTCGCCTTGCTCGCGCCGCTGATCGCGCCGCACAGCCCGGTCGAGCAATACCGCGACTACGTGAAGATTCCGCCCGCGTGGCTCGCCGGCGGCAACTGGCAGTTCATCCTCGGCACCGACGAAGCGGGCCGCGACATCCTTTCGCGGCTGATGTTCGGCGCGCGGATGTCGTTCTGGATCGGCTTCGTGTCGGTCGTGCTCGCGCTGATCCCCGGCATCGTGCTCGGGCTCGTCGCCGCGTTCTTCCAGAAGTGGGCCGACACGCCGGTGATGCGCATCATGGACGTGCTGCTCGCGCTGCCGTCGCTGCTGCTCGCGGTCGCGGTCGTCGCGATCATCGGCCCGGGCCTCACCAACACGATGTTCGCGATCGCGATCGTCGCGCTGCCGGCCTATGTGCGTCTCACGCGCGCGTCGGCGCTCGGGGAGCTGCAGAAGGAATACGTGACCGCGTCGCGCGTGGCCGGGGCCGGCACGCTGCGCCTGATGTTCTCGCAGGTGCTGCCGAACTGCACGGCGCCGCTGATCGTGCAGGCGACGCTCGGCTTCTCGTCGGCCATCCTCGACGCGGCCGCGCTCGGCTTCCTCGGCCTCGGCGTGCAACCGCCGACCGCCGAGTGGGGCGCGATGCTCGCATCCGCGCGCGACTACATCGACAACGCGTGGTGGATCGTGACGATGCCCGGCCTGTCGATCCTGATTTCGGTGCTCGCGATCAACCTGCTCGGCGACGGGCTGCGTGACGCGCTGGATCCCAAGCTGAAACGGATGGCATGACCATGACCCAGAACCTACTGACCATCCGCAATCTCGCGGTGAACTTCAACGGCCTGCCCGCGGTCGACCGGATCAACCTGTCGGTCGCACCGGGCGAGGTGGTGGGCGTCGTCGGCGAATCGGGCTCGGGCAAGAGCGTGACGATGATGGCGCTGATGGGCCTGATCGACGCGCCTGGCAAGGTGACGGCGGACGAAGTCACGTTCAACGGCGTGGATCTCTTGAAGGCGTCGCCGAAGTCGCGCCGCAAGATCGTCGGCAAGGACATCGCGATGGTGTTCCAGGACGCGCTGACGAGCCTGAACCCGAGCTACACGGTCGGCTACCAGATCAAGGAAGTGCTGAAGCTGCACGAAGGGCTGCGCGGCGACGCGCTGCACCGGCGCGCGCTCGAACTGCTCGACCAGGTCGGCATTCCCGATGCGAAGAACCGCATCGCGTCGTTCCCGCACCAGATGTCGGGCGGGATGAACCAGCGCGTGATGATCGCGATGGCCGTCGCGTGCAACCCGAAGCTCCTGATCGCCGACGAGCCGACCACCGCGCTCGACGTGACGATCCAGGCGCAGATCATGGATCTGCTCGTGAAGCTGCAGAAGGAGCGCGGGATGGCGCTCGTGCTGATCTCGCACGATCTGGCCGTGGTGTCGGAGGTCGCGCATCGCGTCGCGGTGATGTACGCGGGCGAGATCATCGAAACCAATCGCGTGCCCGACATCTTCCGCGCGCCGCATCATCCGTACACCGAAGCGCTGCTCGCGGCGATTCCCGAGCACAATAAGGGGGCGCGTCGCCTTGCCGCATTGCCCGGCATGGTGCCGGGCCGCGATGATCGCCCGTCCGGCTGCCTGTTCGCGCCGCGCTGCAAGTACGTGGTCGACGATTGCCGCAAGGCGCGGCCGGCGCTCGACACGCTGGTGCCGGCCAACGATGCGATGCGCGCGCGCTGCATCAAGCCGCTCAATGTTTCCAACCTCGACCTGACGGGAGGCGCACGATGAACGCAGTCCAGGATACGCGCCACGCGTCGCACGACGAGGACGTCCTGGTGGCCGACGGCCTCGCGAAGCACTACTCGGTGAAGCGCGGGATGTTCGGGCAGGGCACGGTGAAGGCGCTGAACGGCGTGTCGTTCTCGCTGAAGCGCGGCAAGACGCTCGCCGTCGTCGGCGAATCGGGTTGCGGGAAGTCGACGCTCGCGCGCCAGCTCACGATGATCGAAACGCCCACGTCGGGCAGCCTGACGATCGACGGCAAGAACGTGGCCGGCGCGAGCCGCGACACGGTCGCCGACCTGCGCCGCCGCGTGCAGATGGTGTTCCAGAACCCGTTCGCGTCGCTGAACCCGCGCAAGACCGTCGAGCAGACGCTCGCCGAGCCGCTCGAGATCAACGCGAACCTGACGGCCGCCGAGCGCGCCGCGCGCATCGCGCAGATCATGCGCACGGTCGGCCTGCGGCCCGAGCACGCGAAGCGCTATCCGCACATGTTCTCGGGCGGCCAGCGCCAGCGCGTCGCGATCGCGCGCGCGATGATCCTCGATCCGCGCATCGTCGTCGCCGACGAGCCGGTGTCCGCGCTCGACGTGTCGATCCAGGCGCAGATCCTGAACCTGTTCATGGATCTGCAGGAGCAGTTCAAGACGAGCTACGTGTTCATCTCGCACAACCTGTCGGTGGTCGAGCACGTCGCGGACGACGTGATGGTGATGTACTTCGGCAGCGTCGCCGAACTCGGCGACAAGGCGACGATCTACGCACGGCCGCGCCATCCGTACACGCGGGCGCTGATGTCGGCGACGCCGGCGATCTTCGAGGAAGACCGCCGCGTGCAGATCAAGCTGCAGGGCGAACTGCCGTCGCCGCTCAATCCGCCGTCGGGCTGCGCGTTCCACCAGCGCTGCCCGTACGCGGTCGAGCGGTGCCGCGTCGAGGAGCCGCAATTGCGCGAAGTGGACGGCCGGCGCGTGGCCTGCCATCGCGCCGAGGAGGTAGGGGAGGCGAATGCCTGAAGCGTTGGCGGCGCGCGTGTCCGGCGTGCGCCGTGTGGGGACCGGCAGTGCGCGCGTGATGCGCGCGTACCGCTACGCGCGGCGCTGGAGCGTGCGTACCGTCACGGGCGCGGCGCTGGCCGGCGCGTGCGCGGCGGCCAGCGTCGTGGTCTCCGTCGAACCGGCGCGCGCCGAAGGGCGTGCGCCGGCGACTTCGCCGATTCATCCGTCGCAGGTCCCGCCGCCCGGCATGAGCCTGCCGGGCTTCCATGCGCCGGCCGTCTCGGACGGCACGGTGTCGCGCGGCACCGTGCGCGTGCAGCCGGCGCGCATGCCGTTTTACGTCGCGACCAAGGGCAAGGTCACGCTCTACGTGCTCGGCACGCTGCATACGGGCGATCCGTCCGATTACCCGAGCGCGCAGCCGTTCCGGCCGCGCATCCTCGCGGCGCTCGCCGCGTCGCCGACGCTCGCGCTCGAGCTGTCGCCCGACGATCTGCTCGAATCGCAGGACGACGTGTCGAAATACGGCGTGTGCCGCTATCCGTGCCTGCAGCGCCTGCTGCCGGAGCCGCTGTGGCAGCGGCTCGCGGCGCGCCTGCGCGGCAACCCGGCCGCGCTCGCCGAGATTCGCAAGATGCGGCCGTGGCTCGCGGCGCTCGTCGTCGAGACCTACGATTCGCTGTCCGCCGGCCTGCAGACCGAATACGGCACCGAGGCGCAACTGCAGAACGTGTTCCTGAAGAAGAAAGGCGGCCGCGTGATCGGGCTCGAGACGCTCGCCGAACAGATGCGCGCGTTCACCGGGCTGACGCTGGCCGAGCAGCGCGAGATGCTCGCGCAGGACATGGTGCAGACCCCCGCGCAGAACGCCGACGACATCAAGGCGCTGCACCGGCTGTGGCGAATTGGCGACGCCGATGCGATTTCCGCGTGGGCGGTCGCGAAGAGCGAACGGCTTGCCCGTTCGAAGGCGTTGTCGGCGTCGCTCGACAACAAGATCGTGTACGAGCGCAACCGGCGCTTCGTTGCACGGATGACGGCAATCGCCGCGCCGAACCGGCCGCTGTTCGTCGCGATCGGCGCGCTGCATCTGGGTGGCCCGCGCGGCGTGCTCGAATTGTTGCGCCAGCAAGGATACCGGGTCGACGCGAACTGATCGCGCCCGGCTGCATGCGCTGATCGTCCCCTGTTTGATCGACGTCGCGCGCGCCGCGCGCCGCGCCTGCACGGCGGTGTCGGTCGATAAGGAAAACCCTTGAATCGTCGGAAAATAGCGTTTAAAACGATTGACATCCCGTTCGGCCGATATCTATTCTTCACCCCACAAGTTGAAAAAATGAAAAGAATAGATAAGTTCTACGGGGTAGCAGAAATAAAGCGCGGGGTGAGCGTCGCCGGCACGTGAAACGCGTGCCGGCCGCGGAGAGTCTGCATGCACGGCGGGGCCAATCGTCGTCGAACAACACATGCATGCAGGCCGACTTGCACATAAGCGACGTTCCGTCGTCTGACCGGGGAAGGCAGTGATCGGGCGGCGGCGGACGTTTTTTAATCCGGAATGTTTTTCCGGTCACCGTCGAAAGACGGTTTCGGGGGGTGAATCGACAGACGGCGAAGCCGCACCGATTGCACCAACGGAAAAGCGCCACGAGGGCGCTTTTTTCTTTGGTGCGACGAAAACGTGCGGGGCGCGGGCAAGGCGCCCGCTGCGGCGTTACGCGCCTTCGTCGGCCTGCAGCGCGCCGGGCGCGACGACGTCGACGCCGGCGGCTTCGAGCGCCGCGCGGATCCGCTTCGCGAACGCCAGCGCATGCGGCCCGTCGCCATGCAGGCAGACGGTCTGCGCATTGAGCGGCACCCATTCGCCGCTCAGCGCGCGCACCTGCCGGTTGCGCACCATGTCGAGCGTGCGCGCGAGCACCGCGTCTTCATCGTCGATCAGCGCGCCGGGCAGGCTGCGCGGCACCAGCGAGCCGTCCGCGCGGTAGCCGCGATCGGCGAACACCTCCTCCACCGCCGCGAGCCCCGCCTGCCGCGCGGCGGCGATGAACACGCTGTTCGCGAGCCCGAACACCGCGAGCGACGGATCGAAGTCGTGGATCGCCGACACCACCGCGTCGGCGATCAGCGGATCGCGCGCGGCCTGGTTGTACAGCGCGCCGTGCGGTTTCACGTGCGCGATGCGGCCGCCCTCGGCCTGCGCGATCGCCGACAGCGCGCCGAGCTGGTACAGCACGCCCGCATAGATGTCGCCGGCCGGCAGCTGCATTTCCTTGCGACCGAAATTCTCCGGATCGTGAAAGCTCGGGTGTGCGCCGATCGACACGCCTTTCTGCACGGCCCAGCGCACGCAGTCGCGCATCGCGTTCGCGCCGCCTGCATGCCAGCCGCATGCGATGTTCGCCGACGTGACGAGGTCGAGCAGCGCCTCGTCCGATCCGCATCCTTCGCCGAGATCGGCATTCAGATCGATTTCCATGATGTTCCTCGTCCACTGGTTGCGTGGCGCGTCTTTCGTTGCTGCTTCCGCCATTGTCACGCCGCGCGCGATTGGGCGCGGCGGCGCGCTTCCTCGCGCATCTCGATCGCGACGTCGATCTGCCGCAGGTACGCCCGTTCCGCGATGAGGGCGGCGCGCGCGGCGTCGGGCGTCGTGCGCACGAAGCGGATCGGCAGGTTGAGCCGCGCCTGCGCGAGCTTCCACAGGTCGGCGCGGATCACCGTGCCGATCTTCGGATAGCCGCCGGTGGTCTGCGCGTCGTGCATCAGCACGATCGGCTGGCCGTTCGGCGGCACCTGGATCGTGCCGGGCAGCACCGCGTGCGACAGCAGCTCGACCGGGCGCGCGCGCACGAGCTCGGCGCCGGCGAGCCGATAGCCCATCCGGTTGCTGTTCGCGGTGACGAGCCATTCCTCGTCCCAGAACGCCTGCTGCGAATCGGCCGCGAACGACGCGTAGTCGGGGCCCGGCAGCACGCGCACGGGCATCGCCCATGGTGCATGCGCGGGGCGGTGACGGCGCGGCGGCTCGTCGACGCGCACGAACGCGCACCATGCCGGCGCCTTCACGCCGAATTCGGGCGCATCGGCCGCGAGGCAGCCGGCGCCGGCCGGCGGCACGCCGACCGGGAGCCGGTCGCCGTCGCGCAGCGTGCGGCCGCCGAGGCCGCCGAAGCGCGACGCGAGATCGGTGCTGCGCGAGCCGAGCATCGGCAGCACGTCGATGCCGCCCGCGATGCACAGGTAGCCGCGCATGCCGCGTTTCGCGGCCGGCAGCACGAGCGTCTGCCCGGCGGCGACCGGCAGGCTCCACCACGAATGAACGGGCTTGCCGTCGAGCGTTGCACCGAACTCGGTGCCGGTGATCGCGATGCGCGTGGCGCGCGTGAAGCGGAACGTGGCGGGGCCGATCGTGATTTCGACGGCCGCCGCGTCGGGGCGGTTGCCGACGAGTCGGTTGCCGACTTCGAGCGCGAGGCCGTCGAGCGCGCCGCCCTGCGCGACGCCGAGATGGCGCGTGCCGCGGCGGCCGAGATCCTGCACGGTCGACAGCGGGCCGGCCCGCACGACCTCGATGGTGCCCGGTGCGTGGTTCTGGGTCATCGTGCGTCGACTCCGGCAATGGTGAAGCGCACGCGGTCGCCGGGCAGCAGCAGCGTCGGCTGGGGCCGCGCCGGATCGAACAGCACCTGCGACGTGCGGCCGATCAGTTGCCAGCCGCCGGGCGACGTGGCCGGGTAGATGCCCGTCTGCGCGCCGCCGATGCCGACCGAGCCGGCCGGCACCTCGAGACGCGGCGCCGCGCGGCGCGGCGTGTGCAGCGACGCGTCGAGGCCGCCGAGATACGCGAAACCGGGCTGGAACCCGACGAAGAACACGACGTAGGCGCCGGCCGCGTGGCGCGCGACGACCTCGTCGGCCGACAGGCCCGTGTGGGCGGCGACGGCAGCCAGGTCGGGACCGGCGGCACCGCCGTACTCGACCGGGATCTCGACCTCGCGGCCGTCCGCGTGCTCGACGTCGGCCGTCTCCCACGCGTCGCGCAGCGCGGGCGTGAGCGACTCGGCCGTCGCGGCGAGCGCGTCGAACACGATGGTCAGGTTGTTCATGCCGGGAACGACGTCGATCACGTCGGGCCACGCGCGCGCGGCCTCGGCCACGGCCCAGACGCGGCGCTGGCAATCGAGCGTGGCGGGCGGCGGCACCTCGCAGACGAGGGCGGCATCGCCGAGCGGATAAATGCGGGGTGGCGTCATCGGACTGGCACGGTTCGGACGGCAATGTTAGCGCACATTGTCAATAAAATATCGACAACTTCTCAATAAGCGTTTTCGCCTAGCTCGCCGGCCGGGGCTTCTGGCGTACACTCGGGCACATCCTGTCATCCGGCTTGCGCCTGTCCATGAAGCGTCCTGCGACCAAGATCGTGTCATCCGAACACCTCGTTTCCGATTCGAGCGCGGAGCTGTCGGAGCTCGAATACGGGCTCATCATGGCCGGCAATGCGTTCAACCGCTGGATGGTGCGCTGCATGTCGGCGGCCGGCGCGAAGGACATGACGGCGGTCGAGGTTTCGCTGCTGCATCACGTCAGCCATCGCGAACGCAAGAAGAAGCTCGCCGACATCTGCTTCGTGCTCAATATCGAGGATACGCACGTCGCGACCTATGCGCTGAAAAAACTGATCGCCCGCGGCTATGTGAAGAGCGAGAAGAACGGCAAGGAAGTGTTCTTCTTCGCGACCGACGCGGGCCGCGACCTGTGCCTGAAGTACCGCGAGGTCCGCGAGCATTGCCTGATCGAGACGCTGAAGGACAGCGGCCTCACCAACGAGCAGATCGGCGACGCGGCGCAGTTGCTGCGCCACGCCTCGGGCCTGTACGACACGGCCGCGCGCGCGGCGGCATCGCTGTAAACGATTGCGGCAACGGTCGGGCGCGGCGACGCGCTCACGGGCAGGCGGCGACGAGCGCGGCGCCGCGCGCGGCATTATCCGGCGGCCGGGTAAAGCGCGCCGTCGGTGACGATCCAGCGCAGCGCGAGATCGTGCGCCTCGGCCGGCAGCGCATCGACGCGGCACGCTTCGTACGCGATGCCGACCGTCACGGGCAGCGTGTCGCCCGGCCACGCGGCGAGCGTGCGGTCGTAGTAGCCGCCGCCGTAGCCGAGCCGGTAGCGCTGCGGATCGAATCCCACACAGGGAATCAGCAAAAGATCGGGCACGACGACGATTCCCGACGCCGGTTCGGGAATCCGGTGATGACCTTCGCGCATCGGCGTGTGCGCGTCCCATGCGTGGAACGCGAGCGGCGTGTGACGCTCGCCGATCACCGGCAGCGCGGCGCAGTGGCCGGCCCCTGCCGCGCACCATGCGAGCACCGCATCGCGCGCATCGAATTCGCCCGGCAGCGGCCAGTAGAATCCGACCGTGCGCGGCGCGAGACGGTCGAGCAGCATGCGCAGCCGCGCGTCGAGCGCGGCGTTCGCGGCAGGTTGCGACGCGGCGTCGCGACGGGCGCCGGACAGCGTTTTGCGCAGCGCAACCTTCGGGTTCGGCACAGGGTTGCGTGCTATGCTTTCGCTCACTTCGTGCTCCATTCAAAACGATGTCGAACAGCCTTTTCCGAGTATATCGCGCGGTCGCGCTGGCGCTTTCCGCCGCCGCGCTCGTCGCGGGCACGGCCGCATGTGCCGCACCGAACGACGACACGCTCGCCGGGGATGACCAGATCTTCGTGCAGCTTCGCGAAGCCGCACGCCGCAACGACGCCGCGAAGGCCGCGCAGCTCGCGTCGATGATCCCGAACTATCCGGTGCCGTCCTACGTCGAGTATTTCCAGATCAAGCCGCAGCTGTTCGATTCGACGGGCCGTGCGCGCGTCGATGCGCCGGACGCGCCCGTGCGTCGTTCCTGCAGCGCTACGATGGCCAGGCGATCGCGGATCGCCTGCGCAACGACTACCTGCTCGTGCTCGGCGCGCGGCACGACTGGCGCAATTTCGACGACCAGTACAAGCGCTTCGTGCTCGACGACGACACGCAGGTCAAGTGCTATGCGCTCGAATCGCGCGCGGCGCGCAACGAGAACGTCGCCGACGCGGCGCGCGCGCTGCTCGTCGAGCCGAAGAACTACGGCGATGCATGCGTGGACCTGATCACCGCGCTCACCGTCAACCAGCAGTTCACGAGCGACGACGTGTGGCAGCAGGCGCGCCTCGCGTACGAGCAGAACTACACGACGCTCGGCGGCAAGATCGTCGACGCGCTCGGTCCGCGCCCGGTCGGCTTCGACCAGGCGACGAGCGCGCCGCCGCTGTATCTCGCGCGCGGCGTCGGGCCCGACGCCGCGTCGCATCAGCTCGCGCTGATCGCGCTCGGCCGCATGGCGCGCAACGATCCGGACGCCGCCGCCGGGATGCTGACGACGGTCGCGCCTTCGCTCACCAAGCAGGAACAGGCGATCGCGTGGGGCGCGATCGGCTACCAGGGCGCGATCAAGCGCTCGCCGATGGCATCGGTCTGGTATGCGAAATCGGCGAACGCGCCGCTGTCGAACCCGGGCTACGAATGGCGCACGCGCGCCGCGCTGCTCGCCGGCAACTGGCCGATGGTGCGCTGGTCGATCGAGCAGATGCCGCCGTCGCTGCGCAACGATCCGGCGTGGATCTACTGGCATGCGCGCGCGCTCAAGCAGAGCGGCGACACGCTGCAGGCGAACCAGGAATTCGAGCAGGTCGCCGGCCAGTTCAACTTCTACGGGCAGTTGGCCGGCGAAGAGCTCGGCCAGCGCACGACGATCCCGCCGCGCACGAAAGTGAGCGATGCCGAGATCGACGCGATGGGCAAGATCCCGGGCTTCGCGCTCGCGCAGCGCTTCTATGCGCTGAACCTGCGCCTCGAAGGCAATCGCGAATGGAACTGGCCGCTGCGCGGGATGACCGATCGCCAGCTGCTCGCGGCCGCCGAATACGGCAAGCGCGTCGAGCTGCTCGACCGCACGGTCAACACCGCCGACCGCACGAAGGCCGAGCACGACTTCACGCTGCGCTATCCGTCGCCGTACCGCACGACCGTCGAGCGCTATGCGCAGTCGACGGGCCTCGACGTCGAGTGGGCGTACGGGCTGATCCGCCAGGAATCGCGCTTCATCATCAGCGCGCGTTCGTCGGTCGGCGCGGGCGGCCTGATGCAGCTGATGCCGGCGACGGCCCAGATGGTCGCGAAGAAGCTCGGCATGGGCACGATCTCGCGGGCGCAGATGCACGACATCGATACCAACATCCAGCTCGGCACCTGGTATCTGGCGGACATCTACAACAACTTCGACAGCTCGCCGGTGCTCGCCACCGCCGGCTACAACGCGGGCCCGGGCCGGCCGCGCCAGTGGCGTCAGGTGTTGACGCAGCCGGTCGAAGGCGCGATCTTCGCGGAGACGATTCCGTTCAACGAGACGCGCGACTACGTGAAGAACGTGCTGTCGAACACCGTCTACTACGCGGCGCTCTTCGAGGGCAAACCGCAGTCGTTGAAGAAACGTCTAGGCATGATCTCGCCCTGATACACGAACTGCCGCGCGAGACGCGGCAGTGTTCTTTTTAGGACCCGAACATGGATCGCCAGACCGTTGCGCTGCTGGGCGGCACCGGCTTCATCGGCAGCCGGCTCGTCAATGCGCTGATCGATGCCGGCAAGCAGGTGCGGATCGGTACGCGGCGGCGCGAGCACGCGCGCCACCTGCAGATGCTGCCGGTCGACATCGTCGAACTCGACGCGCTCGATACGCGCACGCTCGCGCGCTTCGTCGCCGGCGCGCACGCGGCGATCAACCTGATCGGCGTGCTGCACGGCGGCCGCGGCACGCCGTACGGGCCGGGTTTCGCGCGCGCGCACGTCGCGCTGCCGGCCGCGCTCGCGACGGCCTGCACCGAGGTCGGCGTGCGGCGCCTGCTGCACATGAGTGCGCTCGGCGCCGATCCGCACGGCGCGAGCATGTACCAGCGCTCGAAGGGCGACGGCGAAGCCGCGCTGCATGCGGTCGCGGCCACCGATTCGCTCGCGCTGACGATCTTCCGTCCGTCGGTCGTGTTCGGCCCCGGCGACGCATTCCTCAACACGTTCGCGAACCTGCAGCGCACGGTGCCCGTGCTGCCGCTCGCGATGCCCGACGCGCGCTTCCAGCCGGTATTCGTCGGCGACGTGGTGCGCGCGTTCGTCAACACGCTCGATCTCGCGGGCGCGCACGGCAAGACCTACGAACTCGGCGGCCCGACCGTCTACACGCTCGAGCAACTGGTGCGCTATTGCGGCACGCTGGTCGGCCGGCAGGCACGCATCGTGCGGCTGCCCGACGCGCTTGCGCGGCTGCAGGCGAGCGTGTTCGAATGCCTGCCGGGCGAACCGGTGCTCACGCGCGACAATCTCGCGACGATGTCGGTGCCGAACGTGCTGTCGGGGCCGCTCGCGCCGGAACTCGGGCTCTCGCCCGCGAGTCTCGAAAGCATTGCGCCCGCGTATCTCGGCGACGCGGCCAGGCGCTCGCGGTTCGACTGGTTCCGCTCGCGTCGCTAATACCCGCGGGGCGCCGCCGGCCGGCGCTTCTTTTCCTTTTTCGCATTTTCCGGAACCCCGTCATGAAGCTCGTCATTGGAGACAAGAACTACTCGTCGTGGTCGATGCGGCCGTGGCTGCTGCTCGCGCATTTCGGCATCCCGTTCGACGAGATCGTGGTCGAGCTGCGCCGCGACGACACGGCCGCGCGCATCCGCGAATATTCGCCGACCGGCAAGGTGCCGTGCCTCGTCGACGATCACGGCTTCGCGATCTGGGATTCGCTCGCGATCGCCGAGACGCTCGCCGAGCGCTATCCGCAATTCCCGATGTGGCCGGCCGACCCGCTCGCGCGCGCGCATGCGCGCTGCGTGTCCGCCGAGATGCATTCGGGCTTCATGGCGCTGCGCACGCAGATGGGCATGAGCATCCGCGCGTCGATGCCGGGGCGCGGCGCGACACCCGAGGCGCTTGCCGACGTCGCGCGCATCGACGCGCTGTGGAGCGAATGCATCGAGGCGTCGGGCGGGCCGTTCCTGTTCGGCGAATTCGGGATCGCCGACGCGATGTATGCGCCCGTCGTGATGCGCTTCAACACGTATGCGCCGGCCTTGTCGCCGGAGGCGGCCGGCTATGCGGCGCGCGTGACCGCGCTGCCGGCCGTGCAGCAGTGGATCGACGCTGCACGCCGTGAAACCAACGTGATCGCCGAATACGAACCCCAGCCATGAACATCTACGCAGTAGGCGGCGCGATCCGCGACGAATTGCTCGGCGTGCCGGTGCAGGACCGCGACTACGTGGTGGTCGGCGCGACGCCCGAGCAGATGACCGCGCAGGGCTTCCGGCCGGTCGGCAAGGATTTCCCGGTGTTCCTGCATCCGCAGACGCAGGAGGAGTACGCGCTGGCGCGCACCGAGCGCAAGACCGCAGCCGGCTATCACGGCTTCCAGTTCCACTACGCGCCGGACGTCACGCTCGACGAGGATCTCGCGCGGCGCGATCTGACGATCAACGCGATGGCGCGCGAGGTGAGCCCGGAAGGCACGCTGGTCGGCCCGGTGATCGATCCGTTCGACGGGCAGGCCGACCTGCGCGCGCGTGTGTTCCGGCACGTGAGCGACGCGTTCGTCGAGGATCCGGTGCGGATCCTGCGGATCGCGCGCTTTGCCGCGCGGTTCGCGGATTTCACGGTCGCGGACGAAACGCTCGCGCTGATGCGGCGGATGGTCGACGCGGGCGAGGTCGACGCGCTCGTCCCCGAACGCGTGTGGCAGGAAATCGCGCGCGGGCTGATGGAGGCGAAGCCGTCGCGGATGTTCGCGGTGCTGCGCGAGTGCGGCGCGCTCGCGCGCATCCTGCCCGAGGTCGATGCGCTGTGGGGCGTGCCGCAGCGCGCCGATTACCACCCGGAAGTCGATACCGGCGTGCACGTGATGATGGTGGTCGACTACGCGGCGAAGCAGGGCTATTCGCTGGCGGTGCGCTTCGCGGCGCTCACGCACGATCTCGGCAAGGGCACGACGCCCGCGGACGTGCTGCCGCGCCACGTCGGCCACGAAAGCCGCAGCGTCGAGCTGCTCAAGCCGCTGTGCGAGCGGCTGCGGGTGCCGAACGAATGCCGCGATCTCGCGCTGGTGGTCGCGCGCGAGCACGGCAACCTGCATCGCGTGATGGAAATGGGCGCGGCCGCGCTGGTGCGGCTGTTCGAGCGCAGCGACGCGCTGCGCAAGCCGGCGCGCTTCGCCGAGCTGCTGCAGGCCTGCGAATCGGATGCGCGCGGCCGGCTCGGACTCGATGCGCAGCCGTATCCGCAGGCCGAGCGGTTGCGCGTCGCGCTCGCGGCCGCGCGCAGCGTCGATGCCGGCGCGATCGCACGCGGCATCGGCAGCGACACGGAGAAGATCAAGGAAGCCGTGCATCGCGCGCGGATCCAGGCCGTCGCGCAGGCGCTCGCGATCGGCGAGTAGCCGGCAGGTAGCAGGCGCGGAACAGCGCGCGGCCAGCCGTTACGGTTTCTTCTTACGTGCCGGAGTCGCGGCCGCCGGGCGTTTGCCGGCGGCGGCGCGCGGCTTCGCCGCTCCCTTCTTTTCGGCTGAGCCGGCCCTGGGCGGCCGTGCCGCGGCGGCGTCGCGGTCATCCCGTTTGGACGCCGGTGCGCGCCGGCTCACGCGCGGCTCGCCGGGCTTCGACTGCCTGATTTCCGTCGTCGCGGACACGAATTCCGCACCACTGTCGTCGAACAGCGGCAGCGTGCTGACGGTGATCAGCTCGGCCGGCCCGTCGCCGACATTGGCCACGCGATGCCGCTTGCGCGCGTCGAAGTGCAGCGAGTCGCCGGGCGTCAGCGGGTAATTCTTCTTGCCGACCGTGTAGCAGATGCGGCCCGCCAGCACGTACACGAATTCGTCGCCGCCGTGCGCGACCCATTCCGACCGGTAGCCCTCCATCATCTGCACCTTCAGCGCATTGATCTGGCTGCCGTCGAACGTGGTGGACAGCCGCTCGTACCACTGCGACGCGGCGTCGAGCGCGTACGGCTTGCGGCTGCCCTCGTGCGAATCGGGCTGCGCCTGGCGCGGCTGCTCGATCAGCGTGCCGAGCGGCACGCCCAGCGCCTTCGCGACGTTGACGAGCGACGACAGCGAGATGCCCGTCAGATGGCGCTCGACCTGCGACAGGAACCCGACCGACAGGTTCGCTTCGGTCGCCACTTCCAGCAGCGTCTTCTTCGCTTCCCGGCGCAGGCGGCGAATGCGCTGGCCGATACGCATGAGGTCTGAATCCATGAATCTCTTTCGTGGCAACGAGTCGGGGTGCAGGCAGGGGCCGTGCGGCTGCCCGGGGCGGCGAGGCCGGCGCATTGTACCGCGCAGCGTCGCGGGGGCGAATCGGCGTTGTGCGGGGATCCGCATGCGGCACGCCGATTTTAGTCCTACGAAAATCTTGGCTTGACCTCGATTTCGACGTGCTCTAGATTCTGTCGCGCATCAAACAAAGTTAAGTGAGACAAAAATTTTACCGAAGGCCTGCCGGCCGCGCGTCGTGCCGCGCGTGACCTGCGCCGCAACGACGTGCCGTGCCCGGTGCGCGATGCCGCGCCACGCCGCCGGCCGCCGACAACAACGAATAACGGGCATCCGATGATCGATCGACTGAAATACAGCTTCTCCGGCCTTCCCCCGTACGACGCGTCCGTCGCCGACACGCAGGCCGGCCTGTCGCGCCTGCTCGATGCCGCGCGACTCGACGCGGTGGTGATCACGTCGCAGGACGAATACGTGACCGAATACCTGCCGCGCAGCAACAACCCGCGCTACGCGGTGTCCGGCTTCGACGGCTCGGCCGGCTGCGGGATCTTCCTGAGCGCGGCGACCGCGCAGGCGCTCGATCTGCCGCCGTTCGTGCTGTTCGTCGATGGCCGTTATCACTTCCAGGCCGACCAGCAGTGCGATCCGGCGCGCGTGCGCGTCGAGAAGCTCGGCATGAACGTGACGATCTGGCAGGCGATGGCCGACTGGTTGCTCGCGCACGCGAGCCGGCTCGCGCGGGTCGGCTACGACGCGCGGCGGATCAGCGTCGGGCAGCGCAACCGGCTGTTCGAGCAGACGCAGGCCGCGTCGCTTGACTGGACGAGCCTCGCCGATCGCGAGATCGACCGCGCGATCGCGCTGCCGGGCTGGAACGTCGAACGGCCGATCTTCGAGCTCCCGGCAGCGATGACGGGCCTGAGCGTCGCGCAGAACCTCGACGCGCTGAACCGGCGGCTCGCCGCGCATACCGGCGCGGCCGACGGCAAGACCGCGTTCTTCACCTGCGCGTCGGACGATCTCGCGTATCTGCTGAACAGCCGCGGCTATCACATCCCGAACGTGTCGTCGCACCTCGGCTTCCTGTTCGCGATCGGCGAGCAGGTGGTGCTGTTCTTGCCGGAAGGCTGCGACCGCTGCGAGGTCGCGCTCGATTCGTATCCGGCGCTGCAGGTGATCCGGCGCGACGTGGCGGCGCTCGAGCGCTTCCTCGCACGGTTCGCGGTCGAGCACGTGTGCTACGGCTTCGAATCGGTGAACTGCGCGCTCGTCGACGCGGTGAACCGGGTGTGGCCGCATGCGCGGCATGCCGATTTCAACCCGGTCGAGGCGCTGCGGGCGAGCAAGACGTCGGCCGTGCTCGACCGCTTCCGCGACGCGTTCGCGCGCAGCTCCGCGGCGATCGCCGAGACGATGCGCTGGGCGAAGAACGGCGAGCCGGGCGTGCGCCACACCGAGTACGACCTCGCGCGCACGATCAACGACGCGTACGGCGCCCGTTCGGCGGTCGCGCTGACGTTTCCGTCGATCGCGGCGAACGGCGCGAACAGCGCCTTCGCGCACTACACGGCGGCGAGCGCCGACGTCGAGCTGACCGAAGGCGAACTCGTGCTGCTGGACAGCGGCGCGTACTACGAAGCGGGCTTCGCGACGGACTGCACACGCGTCGTGCTGCGTCGTACGCGGCCGGACACGGTCGCGCAGCCGTGGCAGCGCGAGATCTACACGGTCGCGCTGAAGGCGTGCATCAAGGGGCTCGTCACGCGCTTTCCGGCCACCGCCACGGGCGGCGACGTCGATGCGCTGGTGCGGCAGGTGTGCCGCGACCATGGCTACGATTTCGGCCACGGCACCGGGCACGGCGTCGGGATTCACGTGCACGAGGGCGGCGTGCGGTTCGCGCCGGGCGCGACCTACGGGCTGGTGCCGAATGCGGTGATTTCGGTCGAGCCGGGCATCTACCTGCCGGGCAAGGGCGGCGTGCGGATCGAGAACATCGTGATCGTGCGGGCGGACGACGCGCAGCCGGACACCGTGACGTTCGAGAACATCGTGACGGTCGGCTACGACTGGGACCTGATCGATCTCGACCTGCTGGACGACGCCGAGCGCGCGTACCTGCGCGACTACGAGCGGCTGTGCGTGGCGCGCGGCACGCAGGTCACCGCGTGTCCGCTGTTGTAACGAAGGGAGAGGCGGGAGCGCGGCCGCCGGGCGGCCGCGCGGCGCGACGTCAGCGCGTGAGCGCCGACACGCGCCCGTCGGGGCCGTACACGCCGGCCGGCGCGGGCGCCGAGCGCAGCACCGCGAGCGCGCGCTCGTTATAGTCCATCCGGATCCGGATCAGCATTCCGTTGTTCGCGTTGGCCTGGCGCGCGCGTTCGGCGGCCTGTTGCAGCAGTTGCCAGCGGCTGGCGAGGCGCGCATCGCGCTCGGCCGCCTGGTCCATGCCTTTCTTGCCGGCCGGAAAGCCGAGCGCGCAAAGCTGCGTGTCGCGCGTGCGTTCGAGCTGCGCGAGCCGGTCGATCAATGCGCTTTTCTTCTCGACGATCCCGGGCAGCATCTCGAGCGGCTCGGCCGTCGTCAGCGCCTTTTCCTCGTAGACGAGCAGCGACGCGAACGCTTCGACCGTCGCGTGTTCGTCGTTGACCGTGGCCAGCAGCTCTTCTCTCATCGCGTCATGCTCGTCACGCCGGCGCGTGCAGTGCTGCGCACGCCGGCAAACCGGGTGACCCGGCCACGAGGCCGGGAGTTAGCTGCCCGGGCGCTGCTGCTGGAGCAGCTCGCGGGCGGTGTTCAATACGCCGTCGGCGATCTTGTTCGCGTCGATCGTCAGCGTGCCGTTGTTCAGCGCGTCCTTGATCGACTGGACCAGGCCCGTGTCGATATCGGCGTCGCCCGACGCGGATACCGAACGCAGCTGGCCGGACAGACCCGACAGGTTCACGGTCGTGTCGCCGCCGGTCGATCCGGCGTCGCCTGCCTGCGCGGACGACTGGGCCGTGCCGGACGGCGCACGGGCCGCGCCGTTGCCGGTCGGCGCGAGGGGGCTCGGTTTCGGAGTGGAATCGATCTTCACGATGGGTTTCCTGTACGGTTTGACCCAGATAACGGCCGGGTCGGCCCGAACTTTAGCATCGCGAGCCCGAAATGCTCCGAATAAACAATTCTTTACATTCTTGCGGCAGATCCGTCCCTACAGCGGAATTTCCACGGTGCCGGCGTCCTTGACGATCGCCGTGACGATCTGCCCGGCCGCCATCCGTACCCGCACCGACTGGCCGGGCGCCGCATTCGCGAGCACGCTGCCTTCGGCCGAAATCGTGAAGCCGGGGCCGGCCGCGACGACCCGCACCGTCTGGCCGGCCGACACCGACGCCGCGCTCTTCAGCATGTCCTGCCGCAGCGGCAGCCCGGCCGAGATGCGCGCAAGCGCGGTTGCGCCGATCGCCTGCGCCGGATCGGTGATCACCGCCAGCGGCAGCACCGTCAGGTCGCCGTCGCGCGCGACCAGGTCGGCCGCGGAGAGCGGCTCGCCGGGCGCGATCTGGCGCGCGGCGACGTAATAGGTGGCCTGCACGGCGACCTTCGCCTGCAGGTAGACGGTCCACGGCCGCTCGCCCGCGCAGCGCACGCCGACCGTCGTGCGGCCCCACAGGCGCGCGCCGGTCGGCAAAAACGGTTCGAGCGTCGTGCACGCGGCGAGCCCGCGCGGAAAGGCGGTCGTGACGGTCGCGGTGGTCTTGCCGGGCAGGCCGGCGATCTGCTGCTGCAGGAACGCGAGCGCCGCGCGCCGGATCGTTTCGGGATCTTGCTGGCCGGGCGCCGTCGCGGGCCGGGCGGCAGGGGCGGCCGGAGCCGGATTGCCGGAAGCGGCCGCCGTGCGCGGCGCCACCGCTGATGCCGCACGGGCTGCCGCGAGGCGGGCGGCGGCGGCCGTTTGCGGCGCCGGCCGCGCGGGATTCGATGCAGGCTCGGCCGTGCTGGCGACGACCGTCGCGATCGCGGAAGGATCGACTGTGCGCGACGGCGCACCGTAACCGGCGTTCGGGCGGGCGGCTGCGTAGACGGGGGCCGCCGCAGCGGCCGGCGGCGGGAGGCTCGTCACGACCATCTGGCCGGCCGGTTGCGCCGCGTAGCCGGCGCCGGTCGAGGCGCTCGCCCCGCCGGCCGCGCGCTGCGCACCCGGAACCGAAGCGGCGCCCGCATTCCCGTCGAACTGCCCGCCGCTCGCCGCATTGGCATGCGCGAGCGCGGTTTCTGCCGTTTCGCCGCGCCCGGGAATCACGATCATCCCGTCGTCGGCGTGGGCGGCAGGCGCGGCGATCCACAGCGCCGCGGCGAGCGCGAACGCACGCCGGACGTGCGCGAGCCGCCCGTTCCTGTCGCGAAGTGCGCCGCCACTCATCGCCATGCCTCCGATCCGTTGATCCGCTTCGCATTCTAGGGAGCGGGGGCGTCGCGCAAACGATGAATAGAGGGGGCCTTTGCCGCGTTATTCGCCCGATTGCCGGTTGCGTCCCGCGCCTACCATCGCTGTCATGGAAAAAAGCCTCTCGCGTCGCCATCCGGCGCGAGGGGCGTGCAGCGCTTCATACGGAGAGACGCACACATGCTGGACAAACTCGATGCGGAATTCGCGTTCGGCCGACAGGCGCTCGACGTGCGCGCCTATCGGCAGGAACTGCTGTCGTCGAACATCGCGAACGCCGACACGCCCGGCTATCAGGCCCGCGACGTCGATTTCGCGTCGACGCTCGCGCGCTCGCTGAAGCAGACGAGCGGCGGCCTGGCGCCGAGCAACGCCGCGCAACTGCCGATGACGCAGCCGGCCGGCGTGACGAGCGGCATGTCGATGGTGTCGACGGCGCCCGGGCACATGGCCGGCACCGCGAAGCTGATCCCGACCGGCGGCCCGGCGGACGACTACGGCCGTGCGCAATACCGGATGCCGCTGCAGCCGTCGCTCGACGGCAACACGGTCGATCTCGACGTCGAGCGCGTGCAGTTCGCGAACAACGCGCTGCACTACGAGACCGGGATGACCGTGATGACCCAGCAGATCAAGGCGATGATCGCCGCGATCACGACCAACTCGTAAGCGCCGCTTCCGAACCTCGCCCAGCACAAGGAGCTTCCATGCCTTCGTTGATGAACATCTTCGGCGTCGCCGGTTCGGCGCTGTCCGCCCAATCGCAGCGCCTGAACGTCACCGCGTCGAACCTCGCGAACGCCGACAGCGCGACCGGCCCCGACGGCAAGCCGTACAAGGCCAAGCAGGTAGTGTTCGCGACCGACCCGATGGGCGGCGCGCGCACCGCGTCCGGCCAGGGCGTGGGCGGCGTGCGGGTGACCAAGGTGATGGACGACCCGTCGCCGATGAAATCGACCTACGACCCGGCGAACCCGGCCGCCGACGCGAACGGCTACGTGCAGATGCCGAACGTCGATCCGGTGCAGGAGATGGTGAACATGATCTCGGCGTCGCGTTCGTACCAGGCCAACGTCGAGACGCTGAACACCGCGAAGACGCTGATGCTCAAGACGCTGACGATCGGCTCGTAAGCCGCGCGCCGCCCGACCTTACCGACCCGACAGTTCCGACAGAAGGCCACCCAGGATGACTTCCTCCAACACGACGATCGGCAGCAACGGCACCAACGTGTCGACGCTGCCGACCGACACGATGAACACCAACAACGTGTCGTCGACCAACGGCACGTCGGCGAGCGACCTGCAGGCGACGTTCCTGAAGCTGCTCGTCACGCAGTTGCAGAACCAGGATCCGACCAGCCCGGTCGACAGCTCGCAGATGACGTCGCAGCTCGCGCAGATCAACACGGTGAGCGGCATCGCGCAGTTGAACACGTCGCTCACGTCGCTGTCGACGCAGCTCGCGGCCGGCCAGCAGACGCAGGCCGCGCTGCTGATCGGCACCAACGTGCTCGCGCCGGGCAACGGCGTCGCGGTGAAGGGCGGCGCGGCGTCGCCGTTCGGCGTGTCGCTCGCGAATTCGGTGTCGAACCTGACGATCACCGTGAAGAACTCGGCGGGCGCCGTCGTGAACACGATCAACGCGGGCGCGCAGTCGGCCGGCACCGTGCCGTTCAACTGGACGCCGACCGACGCGGCCGGCAACGCGCTGCCGGACGGCACGTACACGGTCAGCGCGTCGTACACCAACAGCGCCGGCACGCCGCAGGCGGCCACGACGCTCGCGGCCGCGACGGTGCAGAGCGTGGTCAAGCAGGCGGACGGCACCGCGGGGCTCGTGCTGTCGAACGGCACGACGGTGGGGCTCACCCAGGTTGCGTCGATCTTCCCGAACACCAAGTCGTCCACGTCCGGCGACACCACTACCAACTGATCGAGCTTTCTCGTAACGGAGACCGAAATGGGTTATCAACAGGGTCTGAGCGGCCTCGCCGGCGCATCGAACGCGCTCGACGTGATCGGCAACAACATCGCGAACGCGAACACGGTCGGCTTCAAGTCGAGCACCGCGCAATTCGCCGACATGTACGCGAACTCGGTCGCGACGTCGGTCAACACGCAGATCGGCATCGGCACGTCGCTGAACTCGGTGCAGCAGCAGTTCGGCCAGGGCACGATCAATACGACGAACTCGTCGCTCGACGTCGCGATCAACGGCAACGGCTTCTTCCAGATGTCGAACAACGGCGTGACGACGTACTCGCGCGACGGCACGTTCCAGCGCGACAAGAACGGCTTCATCGTCGACTCGCAGGGCCGTAACCTGATGGGCTACGCGGCCAACGCGGGCGGCGTGATCAATACCGCGCAGACCGTGCCGCTGCAGGCGCCGACCACCAACATCGCGCCGACCGCGACGACCAAGATCACCGGCCAGTTCAACCTGAACTCGCAGGACACGGTGCCGACCAAGACGCCGTTCAGCGCGACCGACAACACGACGTACAACTACACGACGTCGATCCAGGTGTACGACTCGCTCGGCGGCTCGCAGGCGGTCAACATGTACTTCGTGAAGTCGGCGGCCGGCACGTGGGAAGCGTACGCGGGCGTGCAGGGCGGCGCGACGACCGATCTCGGCACGATCACGTTCGATACGTCCGGCGCGATCCAGAGCACGACGACCGGCACGCCGGCCACGCCGACCGCGTCGCTCGGCCAGTTCCAGTTCACCGTGCCGAACACCGACGGCTCGGCGACGCCGCAGAAACTCACGCTCGACCTGACCGGCACGACGCAGTACGGCGGCAAGGACGGCGTGAACAACCTCGCGCAGGACGGCTACGCGAGCGGCACGCTGACGACCTACTCGATCGGCGCCGACGGCAAGCTGACCGGCAACTACTCGAACGGCCAGACCGCCGTGCTCGGCCTGATCGCGCTCGCGAACTTCAACAACCCGAACGGGCTGGTGAACCTCGGCGGCAACCAGTATGCGGAATCCGCCGCGTCGGGCGTGCCGCAGGTCTCCGCGCCGGGCAGCACGAACCACGGCACGCTGCAGGGCAGCGCGCTCGAGAACTCGAACGTCGACCTCACGTCGCAGCTCGTCAACCTGATCACCGCGCAGCGCAACTACCAGGCGAACGCGCAGACGATCAAGACGCAGCAGACCGTCGACCAGACGCTCATCAACCTGTAAGCGCGGATAACCGGCAGCCATGGACCGACTGATCTATACGGCGATGACGGGCGCGTCGCAGTCGCTCGACCAGCAGGCGGTGGTCGCGAACAACCTCGCGAACGCATCGACGACGGGCTTTCGCGCGCAACTCGCGACGTATCGCGCGGTGCCGATGAATTTCGGCGACGGCAGCAAGATCGATCCGACGACGACGCGCACCTACGTGCTGTCGTCGACGCCCGGCGCCGACTACGCGCCGGGTCCGATCACGCGCACCGGCAATCCGCTCGACGTCGCCGTGCAGGGCCCGGGCTGGCTGTCGGTGCAGACGGCCGACGGCAGCGAGGCGTACACGCGCGCCGGCAACCTGCATGTCGACGAGAATGGCCAGCTCGTCAACGCGAGCAACCTGCCGGTGATCGGCAACGGCGGCCCGATCTCGGTGCCGCCGAACGCGGAAGTGACGATCGGCAAGGACGGCACGGTGTCCGCGCTGATGCCGGGCGACCCGCCGACGGCCGTCGCGATCGTCGACCAGATGAAGCTCGTCAATCCCGATCCGGCCACGCTCACGCGCGGCAACGACGGGCTGTTCCGCACCGCCGACGGCAATCCGGCCGACGTCGACCCGAACGTGGTCGTCACGCCGAATTCTCTCGAAGGCAGCAACGTGAACCCGGTGACTGCGATGGTCGCGATGATCGACAACGCGCGGGCGTTCCAGCTGCAGTCGAAGCTGATCCAGACGGCCGACCAGAACGAGCAGACGGCGAACCAGTTGCTCAATTTCAGCTGAGCGCCCGCGCCAGCCTAAGCAGGAGACCAGACAAGTGAATCGTTCGCTCTACATCGCCGCCACCGGCATGAATGCGCAGCAGGCGCAGATGGACGTGATTTCGAACAACCTCGCGAACACCAGCACGAACGGCTTCAAGGCGTCGCGCGCGGTGTTCGAGGATCTGCTGTACCAGACCATCCGCCAGCCCGGCGCGAACTCGACGCAGCAGACCGAGCTGCCGTCGGGCCTGCAGCTCGGCACCGGCGTGCAGCAGGTCGCGACCGAGCGCCTGTACACGCAGGGCGGCCTCACGCAGACCGGCAACTCGAAGGACGTCGCGATCAACGGCGCGGGCTTCTTCCAGGTGCTGATGCCGGACGGCACCAACGCGTACACGCGCGACGGCTCGTTCCAGACCAACGCGCAGGGCCAGCTCGTCACGTCGAGCGGCTACCAGGTGCTGCCGGCGATCACCGTGCCGCAGAACGCGCAGTCGCTGACGATCGGCAAGGACGGCGTCGTGTCGGTCACGCAGCCGGGCTCGAGCAACGCGGTCCAGATCGGTTCGCTGCAGATCGCGACCTTCATCAACCCGGCCGGCCTCGAGGCGAAGGGCGAGAACCTGTTCGCGGAAACGACGTCGTCGGGCGCGCCGAACGTGTCGCAGCCGGGGCTGAACGGCGCGGGCGTGCTCAACCAGGGCTACGTCGAGGCGTCGAACGTGAACGTCGTGCAGGAACTCGTCAACATGATCCAGACGCAGCGTGCCTACGAGATCAACAGCAAGGCCGTGACGACGTCCGACCAGATGCTGCAGACCGTCACGCAGATGAAGAGCTAACCGGAAGTCCCGCCGTCGCCATGAAGCAGGTTCGCCTCCCCTCGTCAGCCACCGTCCGCGCCGCGTGCGCGGTCGCGGTGGCGGCGCTCGCCGGTTGCGCGCAGATCCCGCGCGATCCGATCATCCAGCAGCCGATGACGGCGCAGCCGCCGATGCCGATGTCGATGCAGGCGCCCGGCTCGATCTACAACCCCGGCTTCGCGGGGCGGCCGCTGTTCGAGGATCAGCGGCCGCGCAACATCGGCGACATCCTGACGATCATGATCGCGGAGAACATCAACGCGACCAAGTCGTCCGGCGCGAACACCAACCGGCAGGGCAACACCGACTTCAACGTGCCGACCGCCGGCTTCCTCGGCGGGCTGTTCGCGAAGGCGAACCTGTCGGCGACCGGTGCGAACAAGTTCGCGGCGACCGGCGGCGCGAGCGCGGCGAACACGTTCAACGGCACGATCACGGTGACCGTCACCAACGTGCTGCCGAACGGCAACCTCGTGGTCAGCGGCGAGAAGCAGATGCTGATCAACCAGGGCAACGAATTCGTGCGTTTCTCGGGGGTCGTCAACCCGAACACGATCTCGGGCGCGAACTCCGTCTACTCGACGCAGGTCGCCGACGCGAAGATCGAATACTCGTCGAAGGGCTACATCAACGAAGCCGAGACGATGGGCTGGCTGCAGCGCTTCTTCCTCAACATCGCGCCGTGGTGATGACGATGCAGACGACCCTGTTCCACCGCCTGTCGGCCCGCGCGCATGCGGCCGCGCGGCTCGCCGTCGCGTTCGCGGCCGTGGCGGCCGCCTGCGTGCTCGGTGCCGCGCCCGCGCACGCGGAACGCCTGAAGGATCTCGCGCAGATCCAGGGCGTGCGCGACAACCCGCTGATCGGCTATGGCCTCGTCGTCGGCCTCGACGGCACGGGCGACCAGACGATGCAGACGCCGTTCACGACGCAGACGCTCGCGAACATGCTCGCGAACCTCGGCATCTCGATCAACAACGGTTCGGCCAACGGCGGCCCGTCGTCGCTGAACAACATGCAGCTGAAGAACGTCGCGGCCGTGATGGTGACGGCTACGCTGCCGCCGTTCGCCCGGCCCGGCGAGGCGCTCGACGTGACCGTATCGTCGCTCGGCAACGCGAAGAGCCTGCGCGGCGGCACGCTGCTGCTCACGCCGCTGAAGGGCGCGGACGGGCAGGTGTACGCGCTCGCGCAGGGCAACATGGCGGTCGGCGGCGCGGGCGCCAGCGCGAACGGCAGCCGCGTGCAGGTGAACCAGCTCGCGGCCGGCCGGATCGTCGGCGGCGCGATCGTCGAGCGCGCGGTGCCGAACGCGATCGCGCAGATGAACGGCGTGCTGCAGCTGCAACTGAACGACATGGACTACGGCACCGCGCAACGCATCGTGTCCGCGGTCAACTCGAGCTTCGGCCCGGGCACCGCGACGGCGCTCGACGGCCGCACGATCCAGCTCGCGGCGCCGGCCGATTCGGCGCAGCAGGTCGCGTTCATGGCGCGGCTGCAGAACCTCGACGTGAGCCCGGACAAGGCCGCGGCGAAGGTGATCCTGAACGCGCGCACCGGCTCGATCGTGATGAACCAGATGGTCACGCTGCAGAGCTGCGCGGTCGCGCACGGCAACCTGTCGGTCGTCGTCAACACGCAGCCGGTGGTGTCGCAGCCAGGGCCGTTCTCGAACGGGCAGACGGTGGTCGCGCAGCAGTCGCAGATCCAGCTGAAGCAGGACAACGGTGCATTGAAGATGGTGACGGCCGGCGCGAATCTCGCCGACGTCGTGAAGGCGCTGAACACGCTCGGCGCGACGCCCGCGGACCTGATGTCGATCCTGCAGGCGATGAAGGCGGCGGGCGCGCTGCGTGCGGATCTGGAGATCATCTAAATGGCGGCGAACCTTCCGAACGCAAACGACCTGACGCAGCGCTTCGCGCTCGACGTGCAGGGTTTCGATGCGCTGCGCGCGCAGGCGAAGCAGTCGCCGCAGGCCGGCGCGAAGGCGGTGGCCGGCCAGTTCGACGCGATGTTCACGCAGATGATGCTCAAGAGCATGCGCGACGCGTCGCCGGACGGCGGGCTGTTCGATTCGCATACGTCGAAGATGTACACGTCGATGCTCGACCAGCAGCTCGCGCAGCAGATGTCGACGCGCGGGATCGGCGTCGCCGACGCGCTGATGAAGCAGTTGCTGCGCAACGCGGGCGTCGGCGCGGGCAGCGACACGGCGGCCGACATCGGCGCGGGCGGCATCGGCGGCCTCGGCACGGCCGGCAACGAAGGCAGCCTCGCCGCGATGAACGCGATGGCGAAGGCCTATGCGAACGCGGCGAACAACGGCGCGCTCGCCGGCGCGCGCGGCTACTCGGCCGGCAGCGCGCTGACGCCGCCGCTGAAGGGCGCGAGCGGCGTGCAGGACGCGGACGCGTTCGTCGACCGGCTCGCGGGCCCCGCGCAGGCGGCCAGTGCGACGACCGGCATCCCGGCGCGGTTCATCGTCGGCCAGGCCGCGCTCGAATCCGGCTGGGGCAAGCGCGAGATCCGCGCGGCGGACGGCTCGACCAGCTACAACGTGTTCGGCATCAAGGCGAACAAGGGCTGGACCGGGCGCACCGTGTCGGCGCTGACCACCGAATACGTGAACGGCACGCCGCGCCGCGTGGTCGCGAAATTCCGCGCGTACGACTCGTACGAGCACGCGATGACCGACTACGCGAACCTGCTGAAGAACAATCCGCGCTATGCGGGCGTGCTGAGCGCGAGCCGCAGCGTCGAAGGCTTCGCGCACGGCATGCAGAAGGCCGGCTACGCAACCGACCCGAATTACGCGAAGAAGCTGATCTCGATCATGCAGCAGATCGGCTGACGGGCCCGCCCGCCACCGATTTGTCCCCCTTCGGACCGCGCCCGGCACCCCGCCGCGCGCGGTTTCAACGTTGGCGCGAAAAAAATCGCCGTTTCGATCTAAACTTTCGGTCAGCACTGCCGCTAAGTGTGAGAGACCTGCGACCGGGCCCCCGTTCTGGCCCGGTTTTATTGCGCACCGGTTGCCCCGGGCGCCCATGACAAGAAAGACCGGCTAGCCATGAATATCGAAACGTCGACGGACCCCAGCCTGGATGCAGGCCACTCCGGGCCCGACTATGCCCGCCGCAATCCGCTGGAAATCGGCGTGCAGCTGCGCAACCTGGTGAATCGCGGCGATTTCCTGACCGTCCAGTATCCGGGCGGCCAGCTCGTCACGCGCCTGCTCGAGGTCGACGTCGGCGCGCGGACGTTCACGTTCGACTGGGGCGCGCTGTCCGAGCAGAACGCCGGCATCCTCGGCGCGTCGCACTGCACGTTCGCGGCCTCGCCGGAGGGCGTGCGCGTCGAATTCACCACGGGCACGCCGCGCGAGACGCGCTACGAGGGGCTGCCCGCGTTCGTCGCCGATTTCCCCGACGTGCTGGTCTGCATCCAGCGCCGCGAATATTTCCGCGTCGACGCGCCGATCGTCGATCCGTTCCTGTGCCGCGGCAAGCTGCCGGACGGCGAAAGCTTCCTGTTCGAGGTGCACAACCTGTCGCTCGGCGGCGTGGGGCTGCGCACGGCCGACGAGCGCGTCGAGGCGCTCGAGGTCGGCACGCTGCTGCCGGACGTCGAACTCGAGCTGACCGGCCACGGCAAGCTGTCGCTCGACCTGCAACTGGTGTCGCAGCGTTCGACCCAGATGCCGAACGGGTCGCGGCGCTACCAGCTCGGCTTTCGCTACATGTCGCTGCCGGGCAGTGCGGAGAACACGCTGCAGCGGCTGATCACGCAGCTCGAAATGAAGCGCCGCTCGCTCGCGCGGGCCTGACGCGCACCTGGCGGGGCCGCCCGCGCGGCAACGCCGGCGCCCCCGCCGGCCGCTTCGACCGGCGACGCACGCCCGTGCGTCGCACGTGCATTTTTTCCTCAATTTTTTCGATCCGCGGCCGTTATACCGGGAGTCACGCAACCCGGCGGCCGCAGTGCGGCCGGCTCATCAGGATCGCGCATGTCCAACACACTCATGAACCTCGGCGTCAGCGGCCTGAATGCCGCGCTCTGGGGCCTCACGACGACCGGCCAGAACATCAGCAACGCCGCGACGCCGGGCTATTCGGTCGAACGCCCCGTCTATGCGGAGGCAAGCGGGCAGTACACCAGCAGCGGCTACATGCCCCAGGGCGTGAACACCGTCACCGTGCAGCGGCAGTACAGCCAGTACCTGAGCGACCAGCTGAACGGCGCGCAGACGCAGGGCGGCGCGCTCTCGACGTGGTACTCGCTCGTCACGCAGCTGAACAACTACATCGGCAGCCCGACGGCCGGCATCTCGACCGCGATCACGAGCTACTTCACCGGGATGCAGAACGTCGCGAACAGCGCGTCCGATTCGTCGGTGCGGCAGACCGCGATGAGCAATGCGCAGACGCTCGCGAACCAGATCACGGCGGCCGGCCAGCAGTACGACGCGCTGCGCCAGAGCGTGAACACGCAGCTCACGAGCACCGTCACGCAGATCAATGCGTACACCGCGCAGATCGCGCAACTGAACCAGCAGATCGCCGCGGCGAGCAGCCAGGGCCAGCCGCCGAACCAGCTGATGGACCAGCGCGACCTCGCGGTGTCGAACCTGTCGAATCTCGCGGGCGTGCAGGTCGTGCGCAACAGCGACGGCTACAGCGTGTTCATGTCGGGCGGCACGCCGCTCGTCGTCGCGGACAAGAGCTACCAGCTCGCGACCGTCACGTCGCCGTCCGATCCGAGCGAGCTGACCGTCGTGTCGCAGGGCATCGCCGGCGCGAACCCGCAGGGGCCGAACCAGTTCCTGTCCGACGCGTCGCTGTCGGGCGGCACGCTCGGCGGCCTGCTCGCGTTCCGCAGCCAGACGCTCGACCCGGCCCAGGCCCAGCTCGGCGCGATCGCGACCAGCTTCGCCGCGCAGGTCAACGCGCAGAACGCGCTCGGCATCGACCTGTCGGGCAAGATCGGCGGCAACCTGTTTTCGACCGGCGCGCCGATCACCTACGCGAACCAGGGCAATACCGGCAACGCGACGCTGTCCGTGTCGTTCGCGAACGCCGCGCAGCCGACCACCAGCGATTACACGCTCGCGTACGACGGCACGAATTACACGCTGACCGACCGTGCGACCGGCACGGTGGTGGGGACGTCGACGTCGATGCCGGCCTCGATCGGCGGGCTGAACTTCTCGTTCTCGTCCGGCTCGATGAGCGCCGGCGACAAGTTCACCGTGCAGCCGACGCGCGGCGCGCTGAACGGCTTCGGCCTCGCGACGTCGAACGGCTCCGCGATCGCGGCAGCCGCGCCGTACGTGCCGTCGGCCACGACGACCAACACCGGCAACGGCACGATCGGCGGGCTGTCCGTCACGAGCGCGACGGCCGCGGCCAACGCGCACAACTACACGATCACGATGGGCGGCACCGCGGCCGCGCCGACCTACACGGTCACCGACAACACGGCCGTGCCGCCGACGACCAGCGCCGCGCAGCCGTACCAGTCGGGCTCGCCGATCACGCTGACGGCGGGTGTCACGGTGACGGTGTCGGGCACGCCGGCGGCCGGCGACACGTTCAAGGTCGCGCCGAACACGGGCGGCACGAACGACGGCAGCAACGCGCTCGCGCTGTCGAAGCTCGTCAACTCGAAGGCGTTCGGCAACGGCTCGACCACGCTGACGGGCGCGTACGCGAACTACGTGAACGGCATCGGCAACACGGCGAGCCAGCTGAAGTCGTCGAGCGCCGCGCAGACCGCGCTGGTCGGCCAGATCACGCAGGCGCAGCAGTCGGTGTCGGGCGTGAACCAGAACGAGGAAGCGGCCAACCTGATGCAGTACCAGCAGCTCTACCAGGCGAACGCGAAGGTGATCCAGACCGCGTCGACGCTGTTCCAGACCGTGCTGGGCCTGTTCAACTGATTTCGGGGTTCGAAGCGATGCGGATTTCCACTGCGCAGTTCTACCAGATGAACGTCGCCCAGATGAGCGACCAGCAGGCGCAGCTCTCGCAGCTGTACCAGCAGATCTCGAGCGGCGTGAGCCTCGCGACGCCGGCCGACAACCCGCTCGGCGCGGCGCAGGCCGTGCAGCTGTCGATGACGTCGGCGACGCTGTCGCAGTACGCGGCGAACCAGAACGCCGCGCTGTCGTCGCTGCAGAAGGAAGACCAGACGCTCATCAGCGTCAACAACCTGCTGAACAGCATCCACACGGTCGTGATCCAGGCCGGCGACGGTTCGCTGTCGGACAGCGATCGTTCGGCACTGTCGACGCAGCTGCAGGGCTATCGCGACCAGCTGCTGACGCTCGCGAACTCGACGGACGGCGCGGGCAACTACCTGTTCGCCGGCTTCAAGACGGCCACCGCGCCGTTCTCGAACGCGCCGGGCGGCGGCGTGACCTACAGCGGCGACACCGGCTCGCGCGAGGTGCAGATCGCCGACACGCGCTCGATCGCGCAGGGCGACAACGGCGCGAACGTGTTCCTGTCGGTGCCGATGCTCGGCAGCCAGCCGGTGCCGCTCGCCGGCACCGGCAACACCGGCACCGGCACGATCGGCGGCGTGACGATCACGAGCCCGTCGGCCGCGTCCAACGCGCACCAGTTCACGATCGCGTTCGGCGGCACGGCCGCCGCGCCGACCTACACGGTGACCGACAACACCGTCGTGCCGCCGACCACGACCCCCGCGCAACCGTATTCGGACGGCGCCGGGATCGCGCTCGGCAATGGCCTGTCGGTGCCCGTGTCGGGCAAGCCGGCGCCGGGCGACACGTTCACGGTCACGCCCGCGCCGCAGGCCGGCACCGACGTGTTCGCGGCGCTCGACACGATGATCGCCGCGCTGAAGGTGCCGATCAGCAGCAACACGACCGCCGCGACCGCGCTCGCGAACGCGATGACCACCGGCACGACGAAGCTGAACAACATGATGACGAACGTGCTCACGGTACAGGCGTCGGTCGGCGGCCGCGAGCAGGAAATCAAGGCGATGCAGGCCGTGAACCAGACCAACACGCTGCAGGTCAGCAGCAACCTGGCCGACCTGACGAGCACCAACATGGTCGCGACGATCAGCCAGTTCCTGCAGATGCAGAACGCGCTGACGGGCTCGCAGAAGGCTTACGCGCAGTTGCAGAACCTGTCGCTGTTCCAGTACATCAACCCCTGATGCACGACGTGCCGGCCGCGATGTGAGCGCACGCTTACTTCACGGCCGGCGCGCGCTGCCGCACGCGCATCGTGCGCGGGCGGGCACGTCGCCGGCCCGCGCGGTCGCGCACCGGTTCTCTCGCGCGGCCTGCCACCCGGCACCTCGCTGTTCCGCCTGCCGACGCCGCGTACCGGTTCGCTTGCCAGCCCCATTTCCGCTCCGTAAACTCGCGCCAGATTCCAGACCGGCGCATCCCTGGCAGCCGGCGACCGACGACCGACAGGAGCGCTTTCCCCATGTCCGATTCCTATTTCCCGCGCTGGCGGGTCCAGCCGACCGGCGCGAGCTCGCGCGTGGTCGGTCCCGACGAGCGCCTCCCGTGGCCGCAGATGGTCGCGATGGGCGTGCAGCACGTCGTCGCGATGTTCGGCTCGACCGTGCTCGCGCCGCTGCTGATGGGCTTCGACCCGAACCTGTGCATCTTCATGTCGGGCATCGGCACGCTGCTGTTCTTCGTGCTGGTCGGCGGCCGCGTGCCGAGCTATCTCGGCTCGAGCTTCGCGTTCATCGGCCTCGTGATCGCGGTGACGGGCTACGGCGGCAGCGGCCCGAACCCGAACATTCCGGTCGCGCTCGGCGGGATCGTCGCGTGCGGCGTCGTGTACGTCGCGCTCGGCGCGCTGGTGCAGGCGATCGGCACGCGCTGGATCGAGACGCTGATGCCGCCCGTCGTGACCGGCGCGGTGGTCGCGGTGATCGGGCTGAACCTCGCGCCGATCGCGGTCAAGGGCGTGTCGGGCTCCACCTTCGAATCGGTGATGGCGCTCGTCACGGTGCTGTGCGTCGGCGGCGTCGCGGTGTTCGCGCGCGGAATGATGCAGCGCCTGCTGATCCTGGTCGGGCTCGTGATCGCGTACGTGATCTACGCGATCGCGACCAACGGGATGGGCCTCGGCAAGCCGATCGATTTCGCGATCGTCGCGCATGCGGCGTGGTTCGGCGTGCCGAGCTTCCGCGCGCCGGTGTTCGATCCGCACGCGATGCTGATGCTCGCGCCGATCGCGGTGATCCTGGTCGCGGAGAACCTCGGCCACATCAAGGCCGTCAGCGCGATGACGGGCACCAACCTCGACCGCTACGTCGGCCGGGCGTTCATCGGCGACGGGCTCGCGACGATCGTGTCGGGCAGCGTCGGCGGCACGGGCGTCACCACCTACGCGGAGAACATCGGCGTGATGGCCGTCACGCGGATCTATTCGACGCTGGTGTTCGCGCTCGCCGCGCTGATCGCGATCGGCCTCGGCTTCTCGCCGAAGTTCGGCGCGGTGATCCAGACGATCCCGGGCCCCGTGCTCGGCGGCGTGTCGATCGTGGTGTTCGGGCTGATCGCGGTGACGGGCGCGCGGATCTGGGTTGTCAACAAGGTCGACTTCTCCGACAACCGCAACCTGATCGTCGCTGCCGTCACGCTCGTGCTCGGCGCCGGCGACTTCTCGCTGAAGATCGGCGGCTTCGGGCTCGGCGGGATCGGCACCGCGACGTTCGGCGCGATCATCCTGTACGCGATCCTGCGCAAGGAAAAGGAACCGGGCCCGGTGGTCTGATTCGGGCGCGGGCGGTGCCATGCCGCCCGCCGTCGTCCTGTCGATCCCGGCGGCGCGTGCGCGTTATGCGCCGGTATTCGACTGTCCCTGCAGCCACCCGCAGAACTGCGCGACGAGCGGATCGTCGGCCGGCGCGCCCGGCGCGATCCACCAGTAGCTGCGCGTCGCGATGCGCGGCCCGTCGAGCGGCATCACCAGGCGCCCGCTCGCGAGCTCGTCGTCGATCAGCGGCAACGGGCCGAGCGCGACGCCGAGCCCGTCGACGGCCGCCTGCAGCGCCAGGTAGAAGTGGTCGAACGACTGCCGCTTGCGGCCCTTCATCGCGACGCCGGCCGCCGCGAACCAGTCGCGCCAGCCTTCCGGCCGCGTATCCGAATGCAGCAGCACGTGCCGCGCGAGATCGTCCGCGCGCGTGATCGGCGCGCGCTTGAGCAGCGCCGGGCTGCACACCGGAATCACGCTTTCGTCGAGGAAGTGGCCGCTCGTGCAGTTCGGCCAGTGGCCGGGGCCGCGGCGGATCGCGACGTCGAAGCCGTTCAGCGCGTCGAGCGGCGCGTTCGACGTCGACAGCTTCAGCTCGACGTTCGGCACGTCGCGCTGGAACCGCGACAGGCGCGGCAGCAGCCATTTCATCGCGAAGGTCGGCAGCGCGTTGATGCGCAGCACGCGCGCCGCGCCGGTGTGGCGCAACTGCTCGGTGGCGAGCGCGATGCTGTCGAACGCCGCGCGCACGGTGTCCAGGTAGCGGCGGCCTTCGTCGGTGAGCTTCACGCGCTTGCCGTAGCGGTGGAACACCGGCTTGCCGAGCCACGCCTCGAACCCGGCGATCTGCCGGCTGATGGCACCGTGAGTCACATGCAGCTCGTCGCCGGCGGCGCTGAAGCTTTCATGTCGTGCCGCGGCTTCAAAGGCCCGAAGCGCGGAAAAGGGCGGGAGATCGCGTGCCATGCTTGTGATTCTAGATCACAAGGGCGCGCCGATAAAATCGTTTTGCCGGCATCCTGAACGGCGGTAACCTCGCTTCACCGTTTGATGAGGAGCCCCATGCAATCCGCTTCGCCGCCCGCCCCCCCGCCGTCCGGCGCGCCGCCCCGCAGCGTCGGCCTCGCCGAGCTGTTCACCGGTTTCCTGTCGCTCGGCCTGATGTCGTTCGGCGGCGCATTGCCGTTCGCGCGGCGCACCATCGTCGACGAGCGCAAATGGCTCTCCGCCGACGAATTCACCGATCTGCTCGGCCTGTGCCAGTTCCTGCCGGGCGGCAACGTGATCAACCTGTCGGTCGCCGTCGGCATGCGCTTTCGCGGCGTCGCCGGCGCATTCGCCGGCATTCTCGGGCTGATCGCCGGCCCGACGCTGGTCGTCGTCGCGCTCGGCGTGCTGTACGCGAAGACGCAGAACGATCCGCACGTGCAGCACCTGTTCGCGGGGCTCGCGGCGGCGGCGGCCGGCCTGCTCGTCGCGATGGCGATCAAGGTCGCGAAGCCGCTGCTTTGGGCGCCGCGCGCGGCGGCTGCGATCGCCGTGTTCGCGTTCGTCGCGATCGCGGTGCTGCGCGTTCCGCTGCTGACCACGATGCTCGTGCTGACGCCCGTCAGCGTATGGCTCGCGTCGCGCCGCCGCGACGCGGGCACGCCGCGGCCGGCGCCGGCTGCCGCGCATCGCGCGCACGGTACGTCCGACACGCAACAGGAGCGCCGGCCATGAGCGATACGCTGATCGCCATCGCGACGATCTTCAGCCAGTTGTCGCTGCTCGCGTTCGGCGGCGGCAACACGATCCTGCCGGAGATGCAGCGGCAGGTCGTCGACGTGCATCACTGGATGAGCGCGCACGAGTTCACCGCGCTGTTCGCGCTGGCCCAGGCGGCGCCGGGGCCGAACATGATGATCGTGTCGCTGGTCGGCTGGCACGTGGCCGGCTGGGCCGGGCTGCTCGTCGCGTCGCTCGCGAAATTCGGGCCGTCGTCGATCGTCACCGTGCTCGCGCTGCATGCGTGGGAGCGTTTTCGCGACCGGCCGTGGCGGCGCTACGTGCAGCAGGGAATGATGCCGGTGACGGCGGGGCTCGTCGCGGCGAGCGCGGTGCTGATTTCCGAGGCGTCGAACCGCACCGCGATCCAGTGGGGCATCACGGCCGCGTGCGCGGTGCTGGCGTGGCGCACGCGCATCCACCCGCTGTGGCTGCTCGCGGGCGGCGCGCTGATCGGGCTCACGGGCATCGGGCAATGAGCGGTCCGTCGTGCCGCCCGCCGTTGCCCGCGGCGGCGGTTGCAGGTTACCGCGATGCCGGCAGGTCGCCGTTCACGAGGCCGAGCAGCCGGCCGCGCTCGCCGCCGACGTCGTCCGTCGGGGCCGGCCAGTCGACCACGAACCCCGCGTCGAGCGCATCGCGCATGATCGCGCCGTAGTCGGCCTTCGCGAGCCGGCCGCCGCGCAACGCGTCCGCCACCTCGTGCTTGAGCGTCGGCGTGAACGACGGATAGGCGGCCACCAGCGCCGCGTACTGGCGCGCATCGATCTCGTCCGATTCGCGGTTGAACGCCCAGACGGCCACCAGCACGATCGCCGCGAACGGGATGACCGTGTAGCGCAGGAAGAACTTCGCGAGTGTCATTCGAAGGCCCGGTGAAGAACGGCGGGGCGGCGCGCTTGGCCGCGGCCGGTGGCGGCCGGCCGGTATACTCGGCCGGTCTTGCGGCGGTGAAACCCGCGCGTTGGACCTGTGCCGGCCGGCTGCGATGTGCGGCGCTCGGCCGTCCCCCGACGACGGACATTATATTGGCGCGCGGCAGGCGGCGAAGCCCGGCCGCGCAGTGCCGGCGGTGCCCCGCGCGTGCCGGCACGACTGACCAGCGCACCGCCCGCCGCGCGCGGCCGGGCGGCGCGCACCACGGAGGATCGATGGATCTCGACGGCGCCAGCCGCAATCTCACTGTCGCCGCGTTGCTGACGCTGTCCGGCGGCTATCTCGACGCGTACACGTACGTCGGCCACGGCCACGTGTTCGCGAACACGATGACCGGCAACGTCGCGCTGCTCGGCATCAACCTGTCGGCCGGCGAATGGGCCGCCGCGCTGCACCACGTGCCGCCGCTCGGCGGCTTCGTGCTCGCGGTGTTCGTCGCGCACCTGCTGGGCCTCGCCGCGCAGCGCGGCTGGATGCGGCATACGGCGTTCGTGAGCCTGATCGTCGAGATCGCGTTTCTCGGCGTCGCCGCGAGCGGCCTCGTCGGCGCGTCGAGCGCGTGGCTGATTCCGGGCATCTCGTTCGTCGCGACGCTGCAGACGCTGTCGTTCACCCATCTCGAGGCACTGTCGTACACGTCGGTGATGACGACCGGCAACCTGCGGCGCGCCGCGCAGAAACTGTTCGTCGGGCTGATTCCACGCTACGACGTGGGCGCGCTGCACGACTCGGCGCTGCTCGCGACGATCAGTTTCTGCTTCCTGGCGGGCGCGGTGGTCGGCGGCCTCGTGACGCGGCTGGTGCCGGACGTCGCGCTGTGGGGCGCCGTGCTGCTGCTCGTCGGCGCGTTCGCGGAGATCGTGCGACGGGCCAGGCGTCGCGCGGGGAACGGCGGTGCGGGCGGCGAGGGCGGCAGCGGCGACGCGGGCAGCGGCAGCGACGGCGCGGCGCAAACCGCCTGACGGCACTCAGCCCGCCCGCAGCCCGCGGTAGCCGATCGCAACGATCGCCCCGACTGTTTCGCCCGATCCGCGCTACCGCGCCGCACCCTCGCCGGACCTTGCGGCGCCATGTGCGCTCGCCGGCGCCGTCGCACCGCGCCCTGCCGCCGCGCGAGCCAGGCCCGGCGCGGGAAACGTTGTTCCCGGACGACAATCGCGCGATTACCGCGTATTTCAATTTCTTTCAGCGTTCGCACTCGTCATATGATTCAGCCCACATCGTGCGCGCCATGAACGCGTGCGATCGCCACCCGGCTGCGCACGCGGCCGGCCATGAATGGAGACACCTACAAAAAGGAAAGCTCATGAAGCAGACCACCCGACTCGCAGCCATCGCAGGGGGCGCCGCGCTCGCATTCGCCAGCCAGTACGCGGCCGCACAAAGCTCGGTCACGCTCTGGGGCGTCGCCGACGCCAGCATCCGTTACCTGACCAACGCCAACGCCAAGAACGACGGCCTGCTGTCGATGAGCAACGGCGCGATCACCAACAGCCGCTTCGGCATCTACGGCACGGAAGACCTCGGCGGCGGCCTGAAGGCCGTGTTCAACCTCGAGAGCGGCGTGAACCTGCAGAACGGCGCATTCGCCGACAGCGGCCGCCTGTTCAACCGCGCGGCGTACGTCGGCCTGCAGAGCCCGTACGGCACGGTGACCCTCGGCCGCCAGAAGACGCCGCTGTTCGACCTGCTGTCGGATACGTACGATCCGCTCACCGTCGGCAACTACCTCGAAAACGCGTGGCTGCCGGTCGCCCTCGGCGGCGGCCTGTATGCGGACAACCAGATCAAGTACACGGGCAAGTTCGAGGGCCTGACGGCGAAGGCGATGTACTCGACCGGCACCAACTACGAATCGACCGGCGCCGGCGGCTTCTCGGGCCAGATTCCGGGTTCGCTCGGCAAGGGCAATGCGTGGGGCGTGTCGCTGTCGTACGTGATGGGTCCGCTCAGCATCGCGGCCGGCGCGCAGCAGAACAGCGACAACTCGGCGCGCAAGCAGACGATCTACCACGCGAACATCGTGTACGCGTTCAGCAAGGCGAAGATCTACGCGGGCTACCTGCGTTCGAAGGACGACACGGGCTTCGTCGACAGCCTGCTCGCGCAGCAGACGATTCCGGTCGCGAAGGGCACGGGCCGCATCGACGACGGTCCGTTCGCGGGTGTGAGCTGGCAGGTCAGCGCGCCGCTGACGCTGACGGGCGCGTTCTACTACGACCACATGCGCAACGCGATGACCACGAACGGCACGCTCGCGAGCGGCAACCGCTACGCGGTCGTCGGCATCGCCGAGTACGCGCTGAGCAAGCGCACCGAAATCTACGGCACCGTCGACTTCAACAAGACGACCGGCGCGGCGAACGTCGAGCTGCCTGGCCGCAGCAACCAGACGGGCATCGCGATCGGCCTGCGCAATATCTTCTGACGAACGTCGGAACGCATGCGCCGGCTTCGTCCGGCGCACATCGAAGAGGCTCCGCGAGGAGCCTCTTTTTTTTCGTCACGCGACCTTCATACGCGCGCACGACTATTCGGCGGGCGCTCCATTGCGGAAGTCCCGCGCCGTAAGCGATCCGTCGGCAATCCAGAACATACTTTTACAGTGCGCGCGCAGGCTTTCCGCTACGCTGCGTGCAACGCTCGTGGCATGCCGTCAGGCGTGCGCGTGCGTCGTTCCGGTGGCGCTCCGCGAGCGCGGCCGGCCTGATGCGTAACTTGTGTATCCGGCGATGACAAACACGGTCCGCCGGTTTCTTTCGTGGGACGATGCGCTCACGATTTTCTTGAAAGGGGATGACGATGGGTATCCTGAACGTCGTGGGTGAAATCGCCGGCGCAGTCGCCGCCGTCGAAGGCGCGGAAAAGCTGGATCCGGATGCGGGCCTCTTGACCAAGGCGGCCGCGGCCGTCGCGGGTTTCAAGGGTGCCGAGGCGATCGAAGGCATGCTCGAGAAGAAGGACGAGCAGCCGCAGCAGGCGGACGATACGCAGGCGACGGACGGCAGCGACACGTCGCAGGCATGAGCATGGCGGCCGGTCGGCCGCGGGCGCGCCCTTCGCGCGCCAGGGCCGGCCGGTGCCGCGCAATCGGCAGGTCGGGCATGCGGTCGATCGGTGACGCATGGCACAACCGCCAGCCGGTTTGACCGGCGAGAGGCCTCGTCTCTCGCCGTTTTTTATGGGGCGCGCGGCACGCACCACGCGCCGCACGAATCCCCGAATCTTGCTATCGTCCCTCCATCCGAACTGCGATGAGGGAATGCGATGGATTTCGACTACGACCTGTTCGTCATCGGCGCCGGCTCGGGCGGCGTGAGGCTCGCACGCATGGCGGCGTCCTACGGCGCACGCGTCGGCATAGCGGAAGAAGAGCAGATCGGCGGCACCTGCGTGCTGCGCGGCTGCATCCCGAAGAAACTGCTGGTCTATGCGTCGCACTATCCGCACGAGGTCGACGACGCGAAGGGCTTCGGCTGGACCTTCGGCGCCGGCACGCTCGACTGGTCCGCGCTGATCGCCGCGAAGGATCGCGAGATCAACCGGCTGAGCGACATCTACATCAACCTGCTGCGGCAGTCGGGCGTCGACATGCACGCCGGCCGCGCGACGCTCGTCGATGCGCACACGGTCGCGATCGGCACGCGCACGATCCGCGCGCGCCACCTCGCGATCGCGACCGGCTCGCGGCCGTCGCTGCCGCCGCGGCCCGGCATCGAGCACGCGATCACGTCGCGCGAGGCGCTGTCGCTCGCGGCGCTGCCCAAACGCATCGCGGTGGTCGGCGGCGGCTATATCGCGGTCGAGTTCGCGGGCATCTTCAACGGTTTCGGCAGCCACGTCGACGTGTTCTATCGCGGCGAAAAAATCCTGCGCGGCTTCGACGACGACGTGCGCCAGTTCCTGACCGACGAGATGACGAAGCAGGGCGTCACGATTCACGCGCGCGCGGTGATCGAATCGATCGAACGCGCGGACGACGGCGCACTGTTCGTGCGCGTCGGCGACGCGCGGCACGGGCCGTACGATCAGGTGCTCTATGCGACGGGGCGCGTGCCGAACGTCGACGGAATCGGGCTCGAGCAGGCGGGCATCCTGCTCGATGCACGCGGCGCGATTGCCGTCGATGCGTATTCGGCGACGTCGGTGCCGTCGATCCACGCGATCGGCGACGTCACGTCGCGGCCGCAGCTCACGCCGGTCGCGACGCGCGACGGCGCGCTGCTCGCGCGCACGCTGTTCGGCGGGTCGCGCGTGGCGGTCGATCACGCGTACGTGCCGTCGGCCGTGTTCAGCCAGCCGGAGGTCGCGACGGTCGGCCTGACCGAAGCCGATGCGCGGCACGCGCACGGCGACGTCGACATCTACCGCACGTCGTTCAAGGCGTTGCGCCACACGCTGTCGGGCCGCGACGAGCGCACGCTGATGAAGCTCGTCGTCGCGCGCGACAGCCAGCGCGTGGTCGGCGCGCACATGGTCGGTCGCGATGCGGGCGAGATCATCCAGGGCATCGCGATCGCGATTCGCGCGGGCGCGACGAAGGCGCAGTTCGACGACACGATCGGCATTCATCCGACCGCGGCCGAGGAGTTCGTGACGATGCGGCAGAAGGTGGCCGATTAGCAGAATGGCACGCGCGTGTGCATCGCTGCACGCGCGTGTGCGGCCGGAATGCCGAACGGCGTATTTTAGAGATATCCATCGTTCGGATCGACGGTATGAATTAACGCGTGTCGATATCGGCGGATCGACCGTTAATCCGCCGATATCGACACGGAAGACCGGCGAGTATCGAACGCATGTCGCGCGAGCCCTTGTCCGCAGGGCTTTGCGCGCGAATGGGTCGCCGAATAAAAATAAGCGTGAAAATCGTCAATTATTATCAAGATAAGCCGTCTTGATAAACAGGCTTGATATGATCGCGAAAAATCATATACGGGGCCGACCATGCGCGATCAACAGCGTAGTAGTCAGAATAACGGAATCATCCGTGCGCGCGATGCAGGCGCGTATCGCATTATCAATCCGCTTTTCGCCGTGACGCATCCGTTGCGCGCGCTCCTCCATGACTTGCAGCGATCGCCGAATCGGCGATGAACGCGTGCGTGTGCCCCGCGCAGTGCCATCTTTTCCAGCAAGGAGACCCGCAGTGAACATTCAGACACGACGCACCGTCCTCGTGGCGGCCGCGGTCGTCGCGGCGCTGTCCGGCTGCGCGACCGAATCGTCGCGCACGCTCGACGTGCCGGCCGTCAGCAGCGCGCAGAAGCCGTACGCGGGCAAGCCCGTCGCGATCGCCGTCGGCAAGTTCGACAACCGCTCGAGCTACATGCGCGGCATCTTCTCCGACGGCATCGACCGCCTCGGCGGACAGGCGAAGACGATCCTCGTCACGCGCCTGCAGCAGAGCCGCCGCTTCAACGTGCTCGATCGCGAGAATCTCGACGAGATCAGGCAGGAAGCGGGCTTCATGAAGAAGGCGCAGGCCGTGAAGGGCGCGAACTACGTGGTGACCGGCGACGTGACCGAGTTCGGCCGCAAGGACGTCGGCGATCATCAGCTGTTCGGCATTCTCGGCCGCGGCAAGACGCAGGTCGCGTATGCGAAGGTCAACCTGAACATCGTCGACACGACGACGTCGGAAGTCGTCGCATCGAGCCAGGGCGCGGGCGAGTTCAGCCTGTCGAACCGCGAGGTGATCGGCTTCGGCGGCACCGCCGGCTACGACTCGACGCTCAACGGCAAGGTGCTGGACCTCGCGATCCAGGAAGCCGTGAACCATCTCGTCGACCAGGTCGACGCCGGCGTGCTGAAGGCCGCGCAGTAAGTGCCGCGCGCGATACGGCGCGCACGCATCATTTCACCAACCAGAAGAGACAAGACCATGAAACGGGGAATCTGGCTGCCGGCGACGGCGGCCGCCTTGCTGCTCGCGGGCTGCGCGGCGCCGACCACGCCGCCGCTGTATCAGTGGACCGGCTATCAGCCGCAGGTGTACGAATACTTCAAGGGGCAGCAAGCGCCGCAGCAGCAGATCGATGCGCTCGAAAAAGCGCTGCAGGAGATCCGCGCGAAGGGCCATACGCCGCCGCCGGGTTTCCATGCGCATCTCGGGATGCTGTATGCGAGCGTCGGCAACGAGCAGCAGGCCGAGCAGGAACTGCAGGCCGAGAAGCAGCTGTTCCCGGAATCCGCGTCGTATATGGATTTCCTGATGAAGAAGAAGGCCGGTGCGTCGAAAGCCGCGAATCCGGCGGCCGCCGGCCAGACCGTTGCCGATCGGAAGAATGCCGATTCGAATCCTGCCAAACAGTGACACGCCCGCCATGTTCAAGACACTTTCATTCAAGCTGCTGTTCGCGCTGTCGATCGCCGCGCTGCTGAGCGCGTGCGCGCAGCCGGTGCAACGTCCCGACTACACGGCGTTCAAGAAGAGCCAGCCGCGCTCGATCCTCGTGCTGCCGCCGGTCAATGAAACCACCGACGTCGGCGCGACTTACGGCGTGCTGTCGCAAATGACGCTGCCGCTCGCCGAGTCGGGCTACTACGTGGTGCCCGTCGCGGTGATGGACGAGACATTCAAGCAGAACGGCCTGACGAATGCGACCGACATCCAGGCTACGTCGCCGGCGAAGCTGCGCGAGATCTTCGGCGCGGACGCCGTGCTGTATTCGAAGGTCACGCAATACGGCTCCGTCTACCAGCTGGTCGACAGCACGACGACCGTTGCCGCGTCGGCGAAGCTCGTCGACCTGAAGAGCGGCGACGTGCTGTGGCAGGGCGAGGGACGCGCGACCGGCAAGGAAGTCGGCAACAACATGAGCGTCAATGCGTTCGGGATCGTCGGGGCGCTCGTGCAGGCAGCCGTCAAGCAGGTCGCGCATTCGCTGACCGACGAAGCGCATGACGTGGCCGGGCTGACGAGCACGCGGCTGTTGTCGGCGGGCCCGCCGAACGGGCTGCTGTACGGGCCGCGCTCGCCGAAGTACGGTACCGACTGACGCGCGGCGGCTTCTCCCCAATCCTGCCGCCGGACCGAATGGCCGCTCGAACGAGCGGCCGTTCTGCTTTTGCGCGGTGACGCTGCGCGCGCTCAATGCACGCCGAACGCATCCAGCAGCCGATACCAGCTCATCGCGAGCACCAGCGCCGGCGTGCGCAGCGCCGCGCCGCCGGGGAAGTCGCGATGCCGGATCTTGTCGAACAGGTCGAAGCGGCTCGCCTGTCCGTCGATCGCCTCGGCGATCAGCTTGCCCGCGAGCGCGGTCGTGTTCACGCCGTGCCCCGAGAACCCCTGCGCGAAGTACGTGGTCGGCGTGATGCGGCCGAAGTGCGGCGCGCGGTTCATCGTGATGTCGACGAAACCGCCCCACGCGTAGTCGACCTTCACGTCCGCGAGCTGCGGGAACGTCTTCAGCATGTCGGCGCGCATCGCCGCCGCGAGATCGCGCGGCGCGCGCGTCGAATAGCTGACCTTGCCGCCCCACACGAGCCGCGTGTCGGGCGCCGGCCGGAAGTAGTCGAGCACGAAGCGGCTGTCGCAGATCGCCGCGCGGGCAGGCATCAGCGCGGCGGCGCGCGCTTCGCCGAGCGGCTCGGTCGCGATCACGTAGGTGCCGACCGGCATGATCTTCCTCGACAGCGCGGGTGCGAGCGTGCCGACGTAGGTATTGCAGGCGAGCACGACGAAGCGCGTACGCACGTTGCCGCCGCCCGTCTCGACGACGTGGCCGCCGGCCACGTCGCGCACGCGTGTCACGCAGCTGTCCTCGTGGATGCGCACGCCCGCGTCGGTGGCTGCCCGCGCGAGGCCGAGCGTGTAGTTGAGCGGATGGAGATGGCCGCTATCGGGGTCGTACAGGCCGCCGCAATAGCGGGCCGACTGCACGTAGTCGCCGAGTTCGTCGGCTTCGACGAAGTGGAAGCGGTCGTAGCCGAAGCGCTTCGCGGCTTCGTCGCGCCAGCGTTTCAGCGCATCCGCGTCGCGCTCGGTGTTGGCTGCGGTCAGATAGCCGGGCACCAGCGCGCAGTCGATGTCGTGCCGCGCGATGCGCGACTTCACGAGCGACAGCGTCTCGAGCCCCATGTCCCAGATGCGCTTCACGTCGCCTTCCGGCATGAACTGCGCGAACGTGTCGATGTCGCACGCGAAGCCGCCGATCAACTGGCCGCCATTGCGGCCGCTCGCCGCCCATCCGACCCGCGACGCTTCGAGCACGGTCACCGAATGGCCGCGCTCGGCGAGATTGAGCGCGGCGGACAGGCCCGTGAGGCCCGCGCCGATCACGCACACGTCGGCGTCGATCGTGCCGGCGAGCGGCGCGTGGCGGGTCGTATCGTTGGCGGTCGCCGCGTAGTACGACGCGACGTGCGGCTGGTTGGCGAATGTCTGCATGATCAGGAAAGCGGAGTGAAAGGGCTCAGAACAGCTCGCGTACGCGGTGGTACAGCATCCCGAGTTCGAGCGCGGGTTGTCGCCATGCATCGCCGCCGGGAAAGCGCCGGTGACGCAGGCGGGCGAACAGGTCGAACGCGTGCGTGTCGCCCGCGATCGCGCCGGCGACCGTGCGTCCGGCGATGCCGGTGAGCGCGACGCCGTGGCCGCTGAAGCCCTGGACGTAGAAGAAGTTCGGATCGATCGCGCCGAAATCCGGCGCGCGGTTGCGCGTGACGTCGACGAAGCCGCCCCACGCGTGGTCGACGCGCACGTCGCCGAGCTGCGGAAACACGCCGACCATGCGTTGCCGGATCGCTTCGGCGAGCGCCGCGGGCGATGCGCCGGCCGAATTCGCCCGGCCGCCGAACAGCATCCGGTGGTCGGCCGACAGCCGGAAATAGTCGAGGAAGAAGTTGTTGTCGCACACGGCTTCGCGCCGGGCGATCAGTGCATCGGCGCGCGCCCGGCCGAGCGGCTCGGTCGCGATGATGTACGACGCGATCGGCGCGATGCGCGCGGCGGTCGCGGCCGGCAGCACGCCGCCGGGCCCGGCGTTGCAGCACGACACGACGAAGCGGCAGCGCACTTCGCCCGACGGCGTGCGCACGACGGGCCGGGCGCCGCGCACGACGTCGAGCGCCGGCGTGTGCGCGTACAGCGCGACGCCTTCGCGGCGTGCGGCATCGGCAAGGCCGAGGCAGTACTTGAGCGGATGCAGATGGCCCGACAGCGGATCGTGCACGCCGGCCAGATAGCGCGTCGATGCAATGCGCGCGTGGATCTCGCCGGTATCGAGCCAGGCGAGCGACGGATGGCCCCAGCGCGACGTCGCGGCGTTCATCCACGCACGCAGGTCGTCGATGCGGCGCGGCTTCGTCGCGACCGTCAGGTAGCCGCGCGTGAAGTCGCAGTCGATCCCGTAGCGCGCGATGCGCTCGGCGATCAGCGCGACGCCGTCGAGCGACAGCGACCACGCGGCGCGCGCGCCGTCGGCGCCGAGCTGCTGCTCGATCACCTCGTCTTTCGCGAAACCGGTGATCGCCTGGCCGCCGTTGCGGCCCGACGCGCCCCAGCCGGGCCGCTGCGCATCGATCACGGCGACCGACAGCCCGCGCGCGCGGCAGTCGAGCGCCGTCGACAGGCCGGCGAAGCCGGCGCCGATCACGCAGACGTCGACGTCGATCGCCGCGTCGAGCATCGGATCGTCCGCCACGGGCCGCGTGGCCGTGGCTTCGTAGTACGAGTCGCGCGCGAGCGCATCGGCGCGGCGGGTGAAAGACTGCGTCATGAAACCGACTCCCTCGACAAGGCTGCAACGGCGCGCAGCCACCCGGAAAACGGCGCGGGACGCCGTGCGTGCGGCACGTCGCCCCGCGCGTGCTGCATCAGAACGAATAGATGAACTGCGTCGCGAGCAGGTCGTTGGACTTGCCGTACGACCCGTCGTTGCGCAGGAACACCTTGTTGTTCGCCCAGTCGTGCCGGTATTCGACCTTCACGGTGATCTGCTGGGTCGGATAGAACAGCAGGTCGAGCGCGACGTCCTGGCGCACCGCGCCCTTGCACTCGAAGCCCAGGCCGCCGCCGGCCTTCGACTGCGCGAGACAGTCCGCGTCGACGCCGAAGCCGTTGCTCGGGTCCATCCCGTTGCCGTTCAGCGCGATGCCGCCGCCGCCGCCGCCGTTCTTCGAGTTCGCGAGCAGGTCGTAGCGCAGCGTCACGCCCATGCGGCCGACCACCGGCGCGTTGAACTTGCGGTGCGCGAGCAGCGACAGCCCGTACCACTGCGCGAGCCCGCCGTTGAACGCCGCATGCTGCTGCCGGCCGTAGTCGACTTCGGCGTTGTACTGCACGTCGGCGAGCGTGTAGGTCGCGTCGAGTTCGCCGAAGAAGAACGAACCGTACGCGCTTGGCGCCGCGGCGCCCGGGCCGTAATGGACGTTGCCCTGATCGTCGACCGCGCTCGCCAGCGTCTGCCGGCCAATGTTGAACGACCCACCGATATCAAGCGCGCTCGACCACGTGTAGTCCGCGCGCGCGGTGAAGGTCGGCACCTTGTTGCTGGTGGTGATCGGGTCGCCGAGCGCATTGGTGCCCGTCTGCGTGACCGAACCGTAGGTGCGGTACTGCTCGTTGCCGAGGAAGAACTTCCACGCCCAGGCGCCCTTCGTGTAGTTCGCGCCGACACCGACGTAGCTGCCCGGATCGGAGAAATCGTACAGCAGGTTGTGCGTGAGGGTGAGCATCTGGTTCGATTGCTGCACTTCGTAGCCGCCGAAGCTCGGGATCAGGCCGGCGACCAGCGTCGTTTCCGCGGTGATCGGCACGTTGATCACCGCCGTGTTCAGCAGGTTGTCGGTGATCGAGCCGCGCGAGTTCTGCAGCAGCGTGATGCCGTTGCCGCGGTTCGGCATCAACGTGATCTCGGCCGACGGCGCCATCGGGCCGACGCCGAAGGTCTTCTTGATGTCGAGGTAGAGATCGCCGAACGTGCTGTTGAAGTAGTTGTACGCGTTCTCGTGGTTCGCGAACAGGAACGACGACGTGCCGGCCGCGCGGTTGTAGATGTAGGTCGGATCGATGTAGCCGGTGACCGACAGGCCGGCGAGCGGGCCGGTATTGGCCGCGTCGGTCAGCGAATCGACCTTCAACTGCTGGTTCGCGATCTGCTGCTTCATCTCGCTGACCTCGTCGTTGGTCAGCGTCGCGCGTGCCTTGCCGTAATCCGGCGAGCCCGGGTCGGCGGCGACCGCGACGGCGTTGCCGCCGCCGGCCATGCCGCCGCTCGCGCCGGACGTCGCGCCCCCCCCTGCGCCGCCCGGCTTCGCGGCGAGCTGCGCCTGCATGGCCTTCATCTGTTTCTGCAGCGCGGCGACCTGCGCCTGCAGCGCCTTGATTTCGGCGGATGTCGAACCGGCCAGCGCGATGCCCGGCAACGCGCCGGCCACCAGCAGGCAGATCAGTTTCTTCTTCATTGCGGATTCTCCTAGTCGTGCGCCTGTCAAATCGGGATCGAATCGCGCGCCCCCCTGGGGCAGCGCGTCTTGCTTGTCTGCAGTGCTTGTTATCGTCGAAGCAGGAGGCCGGCGGTCAGGCCACCGCGAACGCGGCCTTCAGGTCGGCCATCCGGCGTCGTTCGCGCGCGATCATCATCCGGTTCACGACGATCACGCCGATCGTCACGGCCGTGATGAACAGCGTCGCCAGCGCGTTCATCTCCGGGTTCAGCCCCAGCCGCACGCGCGAGAACACCACCAGCGGCAGCGTCGTCGACCCCGGCCCGGACAGGAACGCCGACAGCACCAGATCGTCGATCGACAGCGTGAACGACAGCAGCCACCCCGACAGCAGCGCCTGCGAGATCAGCGGCAGCGTCACCACGAAGAACACCTTCAGCGGCGTCGCGCCCAGGTCGAGCGCGGCCTCCTCGAGCGACTTGTTCATCTCCTTCACGCGCGACTGCACGATGATCGCCACGTACGACACGCACAACATCACGTGGCCGATCCAGATCGTCACCATCCCGCGCCCCTTCGGCCAGCCGAACATCTGCTCGAGCGCGACGAACAGCAACAGCAGCGAAATTCCCTGGATCACCTCCGGAATCACCAGCGGCGCGTTGATCATCCCGGTGTACAGCGTGAAGCCCTTGAAGCGGCCGAAGCGCGCGAGCACGAAGCCGGCCCACGTGCCGATCACGACCGACGCGGTGGCCGTCAGCAGACCGATCTTCAGCGACAGCCACGCGGCGGTCAGCAGCTCGTCGTCGTCGAGCAGCGCCGCGTACCACTTCAGCGAGAAGCCCGACCACACCGTCACGAGCTTCGATTCGTTGAACGAGTACACGATCAGGCTGATGATCGGGATGTAGAGGAACAGGAAGCCGAAGGCGAGAACGCCCGTCGACAGCGGTTTGCTCGGCTTGATCATTTCGCGTCTCCCAGTTCCTTGACCTGGTAGTACTGGAACAGCGCCATCGGCACGAGCAGCAGCATCACCATCGCGACCGTCACCGCGGACGCCATCGGCCAGTCCATGTTGTTGAAGAATTCATCCCACATCACGCGGCCGATCATCAGCGTGTCGGCGCCGCCGAGCAGCTCCGGAATCACGTACTCGCCCACTGCCGGGATGAACACGAGCAGGCTGCCGGCGATGATCCCGTTCTTCGACAGCGGCAGCGTGATGCGCGTGAACGCGACCCACGGTTTCGCGCCGAGGTCGTACGCGGCTTCGAGCAGCGTCAGGTCCATCTTCACGAGGTGCGCGTACAGCGGCATCACCATGAACGGCAGGTACGAATAGACCATCCCGATGTAGACGCCCGCGTCGCTGTGATAGAGCCGCAGCGGCGTGTGAATGATGCCGAGCGCGATCAGCGTGTGGTTCAGCAGGCCGTCGTCCTTCAGGATCCCGATCCATGCGTACACGCGGATCAGGAACGACGTCCAGAACGGCAGCATCACGGCCATCATCAGCACGTTGCGACGGTTCGGCTCCGAGCGCGCGATGTAGTACGCCATCGGGTAACCGATCAGCAGGCACAGCACCGTCGACACGGCGGCCATCTTCAGCGAGCTGAGGTAGGTCGCGATGTACAGGTCGTCCTGCAGCAGGAACGCGTAGTGCGACAGCTGCAGCGCGAAGTGCACGACGCCGTCCTTGATCTCGACGAGCGACGTGTACGGCGGGATGCCCATCACCTGGTCGGCGAAGCTGATCTTCAGCACCAGCACGAACGGCAGCGCGAAGAACACGGCCAGCCACATGAACGGCACGCCGATCGCGACGTTGCGGCCCGACGGCAGGAAGCGCGACAGCACGGAGAAGCGGCTGCGGCGTTGATGAGCCTGGGTGACAGCGGTAGCGCCGGTCGGCACCGGCGCGGAAGGCGTGGAAGCGGAGGTTCTCATCGTGGCGTCCTCACTGCGTCAGCACGACGCCGCTGGCCGGCGACCACGACACGAACACGTCGTCGTTCCACGCGGGCGCGCCGTCGTTCATCAGGTGCGAGCTCGACAGGTTCGACACCACCGTCTTGCCGCTCGGCAAACGCACGTGGTACAGCGAATAGCTGCCCATGTACGCGATGTCGGTGACGACGCCGCGCGCCCAGTTGTGCTTCGAGCCCGGCTTCTCGCGCGACACGTGCACGCGCTCCGGGCGCACCGAGATGCCGACCGGCATCCCGAGCGGGCCGGTCACGCCGTGGCTCACGTACATGCGCGCTTCGAGATCGTCGCTTTCGACGAAGATGTGATCGGGCTCGTCCTCGACGACGCGCCCCTCGAACAGGTTGGTCGAGCCGATGAATTCGGCCGAGAAGCGGCTGTTCGGGTATTCGTAGACTTCGCCGGGCGAGCCGATCTGCACGATCTTGCCTTCGCTCATCACCGCGAGGCGGCTCGCCATCGTCATCGCTTCTTCCTGGTCGTGCGTGACCATCACGCAGGTCACGTCGACCTTCTCGATGATGTTCACCAGTTCGAGCTGGGTCTTCTGGCGGATCTTCTTGTCGAGCGCGGACATCGGCTCGTCGAGCAGCAGCAGCTTCGGGCGCTTCACCAGCGAGCGGGCGAGCGCGACGCGCTGCTGCTGGCCGCCGGACAGCTGATGCGGCTTGCGCTTCGCGTACTTGCTCATCTGCACGAGCGCGAGCGCGTCGGCCACGCGCTCCTTGATCTCGTGCTTCGGCGTGCCTTCCTGCTTCAGGCCGAATGCGACGTTCGATTCGACCGTCATGTGCGGAAACAGCGCATACGACTGGAACATCATGTTGACCGGGCGGCGGTACGGCGGCAGCGACGCGAGGTCCTCGCCGTCGACGAAGATCTTGCCGGAGGTCGCCGTTTCCAGCCCGGCGAGCATGCGCAGCAGCGTGGACTTGCCGCAGCCCGAGCTGCCGAGCAGCGCGAACAGCTCGTTCTTCGCGATCGTCAGGTTCACGTTGTCGACGGCCGTGCTGTCGCCGAATTTCTTCACGACGTTTTCGATGCGCACGAACGCGTCGTTTTGCGTGCGGGGCGCCGTGGCCGGTTGGGTCTGTCGTGCAGCAGCGGAAGAGGGTATCGATTGCATGGGAGTCACCATTCGTTCTTCACGGATTGCAGGCGTGAGCGTCCCCGCGCGAGGCGCGCAACGCGACTCGCGGACGACGGCTCGTGCCGGATGGAACAGCGCGCGCGGGGCGCGCGAGCGGACGGACGTCCGCGGATCTCAGGCGGTCAGGCGTACCGCGATGCCTGCGCCGCCGTGATGCATGGCGGTCAGTGGCCCGTCTTCAACTGGGCCCACAGACGGTTCTCGAGGCGCAGGATGTCGGCCGGCATCGGCTTCATCAGCACCATCTTCTTCAGCACGTCCTCGGGCGGGTAGACGGTCGGGTCCTGCGCGACGGCCGGCGTGACGAACGGGTGCGCGGCCTTGTTCGCGGTCGGGTAGAACACCGTGTTGGTGATCGCCGCGTTGACCTTCGGATCGGACACGTAGTTGATCCACTTCATCGCGGCTTCCGGGTGCGGCGCATCCTTCGGGATCACCATCACGTCGAACCACAGCAGGCCGCCTTCCTTCGGGTTCGCGAACTTGATGTCGTACGAGCGCTTCGCTTCGGACGAGCGGCGGTGCGCGATGCCGATGTCGCCCGACCAGCCGAGCGCGACGCACACGTCGTTGTTCGCGAGATCGTTGATGTAGCCGGACGAGTTGAACTGGGTGATGTACGGGCGGACTTTCTTCAGGACTTCGAAGGCAGCCTGGTAGTCGCCGGGGTTCTTGCTGTTCGGGTCCTTGCCCATGTATTGCAGCGTGGCGGCGAACACGTCGACGGCCTGGTCGAGGAACGACACGCCGCAGCCCTTCAGCTTCTCCATGTTGGCCGGGTCGAACACCAGCGCCCAGCTGTCGACCGGCGCCTTGTCGCCGAGCGCCTTCTTCACCGCCTGCACGTTGTAGCCGATGCCGTCCGTGCCGTAGGCCCACGGCACGCCGTACTGGTTGCCCGGATCGGCGTCGGCGATCATCTTCATCAGCAGCGGGTCGAGGTTGGCGAGGTTCGGAATCTTCGACTTGTCGAGCTTCTGGTACACGCCGGCCTGGATCTGCTTGGCCATGTAGTTCGACGTCGGCACGACGATGTCGTAGCCGGAGCTGCCGGCCAGCAGCTTCGCCTGCAGCGTGTCGTCGCTGTCGTAGTTGTCGTACTTGACGTGGATACCCGTCTGCTTCTGGAAGTTCGGGATCGTGTCCGGCGCGATGTAGTCGGACCAGTTGTAGACGTTCAGTTCGTCGGCATGCGCCGACGGGCTGGCGACCGACGTGAGCGCGGCCGCGGCGGCGAGGGCGGCGACGGAACAGGCTTGGCGAAGAATGCAGGCACGCATGGTGGAATTCCCCTGGATGATGGCGGCGTGCGGCGCCCGCCGCACGCCTGTAGGCAAAAACCGTTACGAAATACCCAGTTGCTGGGCGGTGGCATCGACGGCCTTCTTCGCCTTCGACACGAGTTCATCGATTTCCTGGCGCGAGATCACGAGCGGCGGCGACAGCAGCATCCGGTCGCCGGTCGCGCGCATGATCAGGTTGCCGTTGAAGCAGAAGTCGCGGCAGATCGTGCCGACGTCGCCGCCGTTCGCGAAGCGGCGGCGTTCGGCCGGCGCTTCGGCCAGTTGCAGGCTCGCGACCATCCCGTGGCCATGCACTTCGCCGACGATCGGATGACGCGCGAAGGTTTCGCGCATCAGCGCCTGGAAGTACGGGCCGGTATCGGTCTTCACGCGCTCGACGATGCCCTCGTCGCGCAGCAGCTTCAGGTTCGCGACCGCGACGGCGGCTGCCACCGGGTGACCCGAATACGTGAGGCCGTGATTGAATTCGCCGTTGTCGATGATCGGGCGCGCGACGCGTTCGTGAATGCCGACCGCGCCCATCGGCACGTAGCCCGACGTGAGGCCCTTGGCCATCGTGATCAGGTCCGGCTCGAAGCCGAAGTGCTGGTGCGCGAACCATTCGCCGGTACGGCCGAAACCGCCGATTACTTCGTCGGCGACCAGCAGGATGTCGTACTTGCGGCAGATCCGCTGGATTTCCGGCCAGTACGTCGACGGCGGGAAGATCACGCCGCCCGCGCCCTGGAACGGCTCGCCGATGAAGGCCGCGACGTTCTCCGCACCGAGTTCGAGGATCTTCGCTTCGAGCTGCTGCGCGCGCGCGAGGCCGAATGCTTCGGGCGTTTCGCCGGCTGCCGCTTCGCCGAAGAAGTACGGCTGGTCGATGTGCACGATGTGCTCGACCTTCGACGGCATCTGCTCGTGCATGTAGCCCATCCCGCCGAGCGTGCCACCCGCGATCGTCGAGCCGTGATAGCCGTTCTTGCGCGAGATCACGTATTTCTTCTGCGGCTTGCCTTGCACGCGCCAGTACTGATGCACGAGTCGCAGCACGGTGTCGTTGCCTTCCGAGCCGCTGTTGCAATAGAAGAAGTGGTTGAAGCCGGCCGGCGTGACTTCCGCGAGCATCGCGGAAAGCTCGATCACCGGCGGGTGCGTGGTCTTGAAGAACGTGTTGTAGAACGGCAGTTCCTGGATCTGGCGATACGCGGCGTCGGCGAGTTCCTTGCGGCCGTAGCCGACGTTCACGCACCACAGGCCGGCCATCCCGTCGATCACCTTGTTGCCGTCCGAGTCCCACAGGTAGACGCCGTCGGCCTTCACGATCACGCGGCTGCCGGCACGATTGAGCGCGCCCATGTCCGAGAACGGATGGATGTGGTGCGCGGCGTCGAGCGCGCGGTATTCGGCGGTCGAGCGTGCCTGCGTCGCGCGCGGCGCGGCGGCCGTGGCGGTCGGTGCGGCCGGCTGGATCCAGGCAGATTCGTTGCGGTAAGTCATGTTTCCTCCGTGATTCCGTATGCGGTTGGCACGCTTACACGTGCAGCAGCAGATGGCGGCGTTCCCACGAGCTGATCACGCGGAAGAACGCTTCGTATTCGGTTTCCTTCAGCGCGAAATACGCCTTCAGGAACTTGTGCCCGAGGATCTCGCCGAGCGGCTCGCACGCGGCCATCAGCGTCAGCCCTTCCTCGAGGTTGCGCGGCAGCTGGTACGGCAGGCTGTAGCCGTCGCTCACCAGCGGCTCGGTCGGCTCCAGGCGCTGCGTCATGCCGAGATAGCCGGCCGCGAGCGTCGCCGCGAGCGCGAGGTACGGATTGCAGTCGACACCGGGGATGCGGTTTTCGATGCGGCGCGCGGCCGGACCCGAATGCGGAATGCGGAACCCCACCGTGCGGTTGTCGTAGCCCCACTGCACGTTGATCGGCGCGGCCATGAAGCGCGACAGGCGGCGGTACGAGTTGATGTACGGCGCGAAGATCGGCATCAGCGCCGGCGTGTACTTCTGCAGCCCCGCGAGATAGTTGTAGAACATCGACGTCGCGCCGCCGGTTTCCTGCGACGTGAACAGGTTCTGGCCCGTTTCCTCGTCGACGATGCTCTGGTGCACGTGCATCGCCGAACCCGGTTCGTCTTCCATCGGCTTGGCCATGAACGTCGCGTACATGTTGTGGCGCAGCGCGGCCTCGCGCACCGTGCGCTTGAACAGGAACACCTGGTCGGCCAGCGACAGCGCGTCCCCGTGCATGAAGTTGATCTCCATCTGCGCGGCGCCGACTTCGTGGATCAGCGTGTCGATGTCGAGGTTCTGCGATTCGCAGTACTCGTAGATGTCCTCGAACAGCGGATCGAACTCGTTGACGGCCTCGATCGAGTACGACTGGCGGCCCGTTTCGGGGCGGCCCGTGCGGCCGACCGGCGGACGCAGCGGCAGGTCGGGGTCCTTGTTCATGTCGACCAGGTAGAACTCGAGTTCCGGCGCGACGACCGGCTTCCAGCCCTTCGCCTTGTACAGGTCGAGCACGCGGCGCAGCACGTAGCGCGGCGAGATCTCGACCGGCGAGCCGTCGAAGTGCACGCAGTCGTGGATCACCTGCGCGGTCGGGTCGACCGCCCACGGAATCAGGCGGATCGTCGACGTGTCGGGCACGCACACCATGTCGGGGTCGGTCACGCCGGTCAGCGAGCCGTCTTCCGGATATTCGCCGGTGACGGTCTGCACCATCACGGCTTGCGGCAGGCGCATCGATTCGCCGGACGTGAACTTGTTGCGCGGCGTGATCTTGCCGCGCGCGATGCCGGCCATGTCGGGAATGATCGCTTCGATCTCGGTGATCCGGTGCTGCTTCAGAAAGTCTTCGATGTCTTGCATGTCTGTTCTCGTTGTCTGGTGGGCGCGCTCAGGCGAGCGCGGCGGCGGCCATGGCGCGCGTGCGGGCGGCACGGCGGGCGCGGCACGCATCGCCGAACGCGCGGAAGATCGCGCTCGACAGCGGGTCCTGCGCATGTCGCCATTCCGGATGCCACTGCACGGCGAGCGCGAACGCCGGTGCGTCGACGACGCTCACGGCCTCGATCAGGCCATCCGGCGCGACGGCCTCGACCGCGAGGCCGGAGCCGAGTTGCGCGACGCCCTGCTTGTGCAGCGAGTTCACCTGCACTTCGTCGCGGCCGCCGGCGAGCGCATGCAGCTGGCCGCCGGGCGTCAGGCGCACGACGTGCGCGGGGCCGTATTGCGTATCCATCGGCGCGTCGTCGTCCTCGCGGTGATCGGCGAAGCCGGGGACGTCGTGCACGCGCTGATGCAGCGTGCCGCCGCACACGACGTTCAGCTCCTGGAAGCCGCGGCACACGGCGAGCACGGGCACGCCCGCGACGATGGCCGCGCGCAGCAGCGGCAGCGTCGTCGCGTCGCGCGCCGGGTCGTGCTGCGTGCCCGGTGCGCTCGGTTCGCCGCCATACAGATGCGGCTCGACGTTCGAGTAGCTGCCGGTAAACAGCAGCCCGTCGACCGCGTCGAGCACGTCGGCGGTCGACTGGCGCTCGCCGAGGGCGGGCAGCACCATCGCGAGCGCCTGCGCGCCGTCGACGATCGCGGCGACGTATTTGTCGCCGACCGTATGCGACGCGTGGGCGCCGATCTGGGTGAGGTCGGCGGTGATGCCGACGAGAGGTTTCCTTTCCATGACGTCAATCAGTAATCCGTAGGGACGTGACGTGCATCGAGCCGGATGCGGCAAAACGCAGGCGCGACACGACCCCGCAGCCGGGCGCGAGGCGCACGGCCGCTGGTGAATGGGCGCAACGGGATGGCGTGGCGATCCGCGCTGCGCGCGACGATCAGGCCGTCGTTCGTTTCCTCGCGATACGCGACGCGGCAACGTATGCGCGAACGCGTTCCGTCACCGCACGGAAGATGCGGTTGGCGAATCGGCACATGAAACGAACGACGTGAAGAAAGGAGAGGCGCTACGGCAGCAGCGACGCCACTTCGTCGGTATCGACGGCGACGAATGCGCGTGCGGAAACGGCGTTGTGACGCCGAACGGAACGACGGGACAGGATGGTGTAGATCGACAGGTGAAGCAGGCGAGGACTATGCCAGCCGCAACTGCCGTCGGAAGCGGGAACGGCGCTGCGCAAACTTCGCACATCGCCTCGATCCCACCTCACCAGAGGGCCACGGACTCTCACGATTACACTCGACTGGTTTGTTGAAAGTATTGAACACCTGATCGTTTCGACGCACGGGGCGTTTAAAATAATCGAGGCGCCGGTCCTGCGTCATTTACATTGACGGGCATCAATTGTTGCGTTGCGATAACGCTTTTCGATGCCTATGAAAGCCTGATGACGCCGACCTGAGAGCCAGCATATACGAGCCAATAACGGCGTCAAATGTTTTTTAACGGTCCTGCATCAGGGCTTTCCCGAGCAGTGCGAACAAAAGATTCGCAAAAGGAATAATCGGCATGCCGTTCATTATTTCGAACGGCTTTCAGGGTTTTCCCCGCTGATGTGCGGCATAAAGTGATTAGAATATTCAACGGCTGTCCCATGCGTCGTTTCACTTTGTCATCGCACTTATCGTGTCCGAAACCGAATCGATGTCCACCGAAGTCGCCGAGCGCCTGCGTTTCGTGCGCAACAAGCATGGCCTGTCGCAGCGCGAACTCGCGAAACGCGCCGGCGTCACCAACGGCACGATCTCGCTGATCGAACAGGGCCGCGTGAGCCCGTCGGTCGGCTCGCTGAAGAAACTGCTCGAATGCATCCCGATGAGTCTCGCGGAGTTCTTCACGTTCGAGCTCGTCGAATCGCGCGCGGTCGTGTCGCGCCGCGACGAGATGCCGAACCTCGGCAACGAGTCGCTCGCGTTTCAGCTCGTCGGCGCGAACGTGAAGGATCGCAACATGTGCATCCTGCGCGAGACCTACCAGCCGCTGGCCGACACGGGGCCCGAGATGCTGGTGCACGCGGGACACGAGGGCGGCGTCGTCGTGTCGGGCCGGCTCGAGTTGACCGTCGACGGCGCGACGTGGCTGCTCGACCCCGGAGACGGCTACTACTTCGAAAGCCGTTTGCCGCATCGTTTTCGCAATCCCAGCGCGGAACTGATCTGCGAGGTCGTGTCGGCCAATTCGCCGGCGACCTTCTGACCGCGCGTCACCGCATTCGCTGCAGGCCGGCCGCATGCCTCGCGCGCGGCGCGCCGCATCGCGAATGCCACAACATTGAGGCATCCTGATGAACAAGTTGACTTTCGCTGACTGGCAACACAAGGCGGCGTCGCTCGAGATCGAAGGGCGCGCATTCATCGATGGCGCGTCGCGCGACGCACATGGCGGCAGGACGTTCGACTGCGTGAGCCCGATCGACGGCCGCGTGCTGGCGAAGGTCGCCGATTGCGGCGAAGCGGACGTGAACGCGGCCGTCGCGGCAGCCCGCCGCGCATTCGACGCAGGCGTATGGGCCGGCCTGAACCCGCGCGCGCGCAAGGCCGTGCTGCTGCGCTGGGCCGCGCTGATGCGCGAGCATCTCGACGAACTGTCGCTGCTCGAGACGCTCGACGCGGGCAAGCCGATCGGCGACACGACGACGGTCGACGTGCCGGGCGCCGCGTACTGCGTCGAATGGTTCGCCGAGGCGATCGACAAGGTCGGCGGCGAGGTCGCGCCGGCCGATCATCATCTCGTCGGTCTCGTCACGCGCGAGCCGGTCGGCGTGGTGGCCGCCGTCGTGCCGTGGAACTTCCCGATCCTGATGGCCGCATGGAAATTCGGCCCCGCGCTCGCGGCCGGCAACAGCGTCGTGCTGAAACCGTCGGAGAAGTCGCCGCTGACCGCGATCCGCGTCGCGCAGCTCGCGTTCGAGGCCGGCATCCCGGCCGGCGTATTCAACGTCGTGCCGGGCGCGGGCGAACCGGGCAAGCTGCTCGCGTTGCATCGCGACGTCGACTGCATCGCGTTCACGGGCTCGACGGCGGTCGGCAAGCTGATCATGCAGTATGCGGCGCAGTCGAACCTGAAGCGCGCGTGGCTCGAGCTCGGCGGCAAGTCACCGAACATCGTGCTGCCCGACTGTCCCGATCTCGACCGCGCGGCGCAGACGGCGGCCGGCGCGATCTTCTACAACATGGGCGAGATGTGCACGGCCGGCTCGCGGCTGCTCGTGCATCGCGACATCAAGGACGCGTTCATCGAGAAGCTCGTCGCGGCCGCCCGCGCATACGTGCCCGGCAATCCGCTCGATCCGTCGGTGTCGATGGGCGCGATCGTCGACGGCATCCAGCTCGAACGCGTGCTCGGCTATATCGAAGCGGGGCGCGGCGAGGGCAGGCTCGTCACGGGCGGTGCGCGCGTGAACGCGGAAACGGGCGGCTTCTATGTCGAGCCGACGGTGTTCGAGGTGAAGCCCGACGCGAAGATCGCGCGCGAGGAAATCTTCGGGCCCGTGCTGTCGGTGATCGTGTTCGACGACGTCGACGAGGCCGTGCGGATCGCGAACGACACCGAATACGGGCTGGCCGCGGCCGTGTGGACGTCGAACCTGACGACCGCGCACGACGTGTCGCGCCGGCTGCGGGCGGGCACCGTGTGGGTGAACTGCTATGACGAGGGCGGCGACATGAACTTCCCGTTCGGCGGCTACAAGCAGTCGGGCAACGGCCGCGACAAGTCGCTGCACGCGCTCGAGAAGTACACCGAACTGAAGTCGACGCTGATCCGGCTGCGCTGACGCGCGGCCGGGCGCGGGCGTGTCGCCGTCCGGCGACGCGCCCAGCCTTCGGTGCGCGTTACGCGGTGCGCAGCGCGGGATGGAAGCCGGCGGCTTCGATGATCGACTGCACGCGCTCGGCGCCTTGCGCCGAGTCGACCTTGACGATCTTCGCCGCGACGTCGATGTCGAGCTTCGCGGCGGGGTCGGCGGCCGTCACCGCGCGCGTGATTGCGTTGGCGCAGCCGCCGCAGGTCATGTCCTGGACTTCGAATTCCATCGTGTTCTCCCGGATGGATGGTTGACGAATACGTGCAGCATGAAGCTTGCCATGGTGGGAAGGTCAAGCGCCGCACGCAACGAGGTGTACGGCATCAGCCATTTGTAATGCTGAAGTCTGACGAATCGCGATTCGTGTGCGCGCGTCAGTCCGAATTTTTCCCGATTGACGGCCATCCATTGTCGACGAAATCTGGCGGAGCCTTGCGCGGCAACGGGCGTGTCACGTCGATCGCGTACGATCTCCATGTTCGGAGTAAGGGTACTCCGAGGTGAAAATGCGAATCGATCTTAGTATCGATTCCCTTCGATATTTCCGTTCATTACGCACATGACCCGTTTCGCTATCGGTTTCGCACTGGCCCTGCTGGGCGCCTTGGCCACGTCCGCCTTCGCGGCCGACGACGTCGTCAACCTGACGCTGAAGGACCACAAGTTTTCGCCCGATGGCGTGACGATCCCCGCCGGCAAGAAAGTGAAATTCGTCGTGAAGAACCTCGACGCGACGCCGGCGGAATTCGAGAGCGACGACTTCAAGGCGGAGAAGGTCGTGCCGGCCGGCAAGTCGGTCGAGATCCTGGTCGGGCCGCTGAAGGCCGGGACCTACGAGTTCCACGACGAGTATCACGAAGCGCAGTCGAAGACGCACCTGACCGTCAAGTAAGCCGATACCGACATGCTGTCTACTGCCCTGATCGTCTTTCGTGAAGTGCTCGAGGCCGCGCTGGTGGTCTCGATCGTGATGGCTGCCACGAACGGCGTGCCGCGGCGCGGCTGGTGGGTGGGCGGCGGGCTGGTCGGCGGCGTGGTCGGCGCCGGCCTGATCGCGGCGTTCGCCGACGTGATCTCGCAATGGGCGTCCGGCATGGGCCAGGAAGTCTTCAACGCGGGCGTGATGTTCGTCGCGACGCTGATGCTCGCGTGGCACTGCATCTGGATGAGCCGGCACGGTCGCGAAATGGCGCTGCACATGGGCGAGGTCGGCCGCGCGGTCGCGGCCGGCAGCCGGCCGCTGACGGGGCTCGCGATCGTGGTCGGCGTCGCGGTGCTGCGCGAGGGCTCCGAGGCCGTGCTGTTCCTGTACGGGATCGCCGCGGGCGATCCGGGCCAGACGCCGCAGATGATCGCCGGCGGGCTGCTCGGCGTGCTCGGCGGTGCGGGGCTCGGCTATGCGATGTACGCGGGCCTGCTGCAGATTCCGTTGAAGCGCCTGTTCTCCGTCACCAACGGGCTGATCGTGCTGCTCGCCGCGGGCATGGCGAGCCAGTGCGTCGGCTTCCTGCTGGCGGCCGGGCTCGTGCCGTCGTGGGGCGATGCGGTCTGGGACACGTCGTGGCTGCTCAAGGAAACGAGCATCGTCGGCAAGGCGCTGCATACGCTGATCGGCTATACCGCGCGCCCGGCGGGGATCCAGATCGCCGCGTACGTCGCGACGCTGGTGGCGATCCTCGTGCTGGCACGGTTCGTCGGCCGGCCGCAGGAGACGGTGAGGCCGCCGCGCGCCGCGGCGTGAGTGTTTCCGGGTTTCCCGGTTCGAATGAAACAAGGGGCGTCATGGACGCCCCTTTTTCATGTGCGGTGCGCGATGCACCTGCGCGGCCTTGCTGACGGCGGCGCGCGGATGCGCGCGTTGCGTGCGTCAGCTGTGGTTGTCGATCCACGCGCGCGCCCATTCGAGCCCGGCATCGCGCGCGTCGTCTTCGGTGTCGAACACGCCGAGCACGCCCGACGCCTCGACGAGCCGATTGTTCTGCGTGATCGTGCCGCTTGCCGCGAAGCGCTCGGGCTGCATGATCTCGTCCTGCTGCAGGATCGCGTGGCCCCAGATCTGGTAGCCGTGGTAGGTCTGCGCTTCCATTATCGAGTCACCTCCGCCGCGCGGCCGTGCGTGCCGACCTGCAGCACGTTGCCGTCCGGCGTGTATTGACGCGGGATGTTGGAGAAGGTGGGCGCGTGCGTCGCATCCGGTGCGGCGGGTTGCATCACCGTGAGACGCCCGGGTGCCGGCTGCGCAACCGGGCGCGGCGCGGCCGGCGTGTCGGGCGCGCCGGCGGCCGGGCGGTGCGGGCCGGCCTTCACGGCCTGCGCGACGCGGCGCTTGTGCGGTTTCGCCGCGGCTTTCGGCGTGGTGGCGCTCGCGTGCTTCTCCGCGCTCTTGCCGGTGCGTGCGTCGGCGCTTGTGTGGGCGGCCGGCATACGGGCATCCGGCATACGGGCATCCGGCGTACGGGCATCCGGCGTACGGGCGTCCGGCGTACGGGCAGCAGGCTGCCGCGCCTCGGGCGGGTTCCAGACCTCGACATAGTGCTCGGCGGCCCAGCCCGTCGACGCGAACGTCAGCGCCAGCAATCCGCATCCAAACAGTCTTACCATTGTCTCTCCGTCATATTCGTTGCGGCGCGCGTCCGGCCGGGGCCGTGCCTCTGCACTCGGGGAAGCCGGCTCAGGAGAACACCTCGAGCCCGTGTTTCTCGACGATCTGGAGCATGCGCGCGGCGATGCCGCTGGGCCGCTTGTCGCCCTGTTCCCATTGGCGGATCGTCGAGGTCGTCGTGTTCAGGTAGAGCGCGAACACGCTCTGGCTGACGTTGACGGACTTGCGAATGCGGGCGATCGCTTCCGGATCGAACTGCGGGGCGGCCTCGATGCAGAGATCGTCGTATTCCCGCATCGTCTTCTTGTCGATCAGTCGCGCACGATAAAGGCCGGACGCGGCGCTGTGGATCGCCTCCGTTGCGTCGCTCTTGAATCGACTCTTAGCCATTGCACATCTCCACCCACTCTTTCAGGGTAACCAGCGTCGCGATGTCGCTGTCGGTGTGTCGGCCGACATCCGCGGCGAGCTTTCTGAAGGCGCGCAGTTCGCGTGCGTCGATGTTCTCGCGGTCGCATTTCGCGAACAGGAACACGAACACCCACGTGTGCCCGACCTTGCCCAGCACGATCCCGCGCTGCCGATTGCCGCCGAGGCGCTTCTTCCACACGTTGCCGCCGAGATCGATGCCCTGGCCGCGGGCCAGATCCCGCACCGCGCGGCAGAGCTCGTCATCGGCGATTCCCGCTTTCCCGGCTGCCGTGTGAAACCACTTCGTCTTGAAGACGCGTCGTACGGAAGCAGACATGTCGAGCCGGTCGAGTTAGCACAGGATTATATACCACTACGTGGTACATATTTCGACCTGGCCGAATGGCCGACCTCGCATCCGCATACGGTCGGGACGGCCCGGCGAGGGGCCATCCCGACGTCCGGCCTTACTCCACCGTCACCGATTTCGCGAGGTTGCGCGGCTTGTCGACGTCGGTGCCGCGTGCACACGCGGTGTGATACGCGAGCAGCTGCAGCGGCACGACGTGCAGGATCGGCGACAGCTGACCGTAGTGCTCAGGCATCCGGATCACGTGCAGGCCGTCGTCGTTGACGATCTGCGTATCGGCATCGGCGAACACGTACAGCTCGCCGCCGCGCGCGCGCACTTCCTGCATGTTCGACTTCAGCTTCTCGAGCAGCGTGTCGTTCGGCGCGACCGTGACGACCGGCATCGCTTCCGTGACGAGCGCGAGCGGCCCATGCTTCAGTTCACCGGCCGGATAGGCCTCGGCGTGGATGTACGAGATTTCCTTCAGCTTCAGCGCGCCTTCGAGCGCGATCGGGTAGTGCAGCCCGCGGCCGAGGAACAGCGCGTTTTCCTTGCGTGCGAATTCCTCCGACCACGCGATGATCTGCGGCTCGAGCGCGAGCACGCTGTTCAGCGCGGCCGGCAGGTGGCGCAGCTCCTTCAGGAATTGCGCTTCCTGCGCGGCGTCGACGTGCCCGCGCAGCTTGCCGAGCGTCGCGGCCAGCACGAACAGCGCGACGAGCTGCGTCGTGAACGCCTTCGTCGACGCGACGCCGATCTCGGTGCCCGCGTGCGTGAGGAACTGCATTTCGGTCAGGCGCACCATCGCGCTCGTCGCGACGTTGCACACCGCGAGCGTATGCGTGTGGCCGAGCGACTGCGCATGCTTGAGCGCCGCGAGCGTATCGGCCGTCTCGCCCGACTGCGAGATCACGAGCACGAGCTGGCGCGGGTTCGGCACCGACTCGCGGTAGCGGTATTCGCTGGCGATCTCGACCTGGGTCGGGATCTTCGCGATCGATTCGAGCCAGTATTTCGCGGTGAGGCCCGAGTAGTAGCTCGTGCCGCACGCGAGGATCAGCAGGCTGTCGATCTCCGCGAACGCGGCGGGGGCCGCATCGCCGAACAGCGTCGCGTCGAAGGCGTCCGTCTGCGGCACGGTGTCGCCGATCGCGCGCGGCTGCTCGAAGATTTCCTTCTGCATGAAGTGGCGATAGGGTCCAAGCTCGACCGCGCCGCCGTACGCGCTGACGACGCGGATTTCGCGCTGCACGGTGGCGCCGTGACGGTCGACGATCGTCACGCCGTCGAGCGACAGCTCGCACACGTCGCCTTCCTCGAGGAACGTGAAGCGGTCGGTGCTGCCGGCGAGCGCGAGCGCATCGGATGCGAGGAAGTTCTCGCCGTCGCCGTGACCGACGACGAGCGGCGAACCCTGGCGCGCGCCGACGACGGTGTGCGGCTGGTCCTTGTGGATCACGGCGATCGCGTAGGCACCGTGCAGCTGCTGCACGGCCTCGCGCACCGCGTCGAACAGGTTGCCGCGATACAGGCTGTGCACGAGGTGCGCGATCACTTCGGTGTCGGTCTGCGACACGAATTCGTAGCCCTTCGCGCGCAGCGTTTCGCGCAGCGGCTCGAAGTTCTCGATGATGCCGTTGTGCACGAGCGCGAGCGCGTTCGACGAGAAGATCGGGTGCGCGTTGTGCGTGACGGGCGCGCCGTGCGTGGCCCAGCGCGTGTGCGCGACTCCCGTCGTGCCTTCGAGGTGCGTCTCGCGAACCTGCGTGTCGAGATCGGCGACGCGTGCGACGCTGCGCGCGCGCTTCGGGGCGCCCGGCTCGAGCACGGCGACGCCGCACGAGTCGTAGCCGCGGTATTCGAGGCGCCGCAGACCTTCGATCAGCACCGGAACGATATTACGTTGCGCAACTGCGCCGACAATGCCGCACATGAATGGTCAATCCTGTAAGTCGACGCGGGCGCCGCGGGGCGCCCGCAAAAGGTTCAGCTCTTCTTCTTGACCGGCCGGACGTAGCCGCTCTTCGCGGTCTGCGTCTTCTCGTTCAACGCGAGGACGCCTTCGGCCACGTCCTTCCAGATCGTCGTGCCGGCGGCGATCGTCACGCCGCGGCCGACCCGCACGGGGGCAACCAGCTGCGTGTCGGAGCCGACGAACACGTCGTCCTCGATCACGGTGCGGAACTTGTTCGCGCCGTCGTAGTTGCAGGTGATCGTGCCAGCGCCGATGTTCACGCGCGCGCCGATGTCGGCGTCGCCGATGTACGTGAGGTGGTTCGCTTTCGAACCGTGACCGATCACCGCGTTCTTCACCTCGACGAAGTTGCCGACGTGCGCTTCGTCCGCGAGCTGCGCGCCGGGGCGCAGCCGCGCGTACGGGCCGATCACGGTGTTCGCGCCGAGCGCGGCGCCGTCGATGTGCGTGAACGCGTCGATGCGCGTGCCGGCGCCGACCGACGCATTGCGGATCACGCAGTTCGCGCCGATCGTCACGTTGTCATCGAGCGTCACGTTGCCTTCGAACACGCAGTTCACGTCGATCGACACGTCGCGCCCGCAGCGCAGCGTGCCGCGCACGTCGATGCGCGCCGGATCGGCGAGCGTGACGCCGTCGACGAGCAGCGCGTCCGCCACGTTGCGCTGGTGAATGCGTTCGAGCTCCGCGAGTTGCGCCTTGCTGTTCACGCCGAGCGTTTCCCATTCCTCGTCGGGCTGCGACGTGACGACCTCGAAGCCGGCCTCGATCGCGAGTTCGACGACGTCGGTCAGGTAGTACTCGCCCTGCGCGTTTTCGTTCTTCAGCGCGCCGAGCCACATCGACAGCTGCGCCGTCGGCGTGACGATGATGCCGGTGTTGATCTCGGCGATCTTCAGCTCTTCCGGCGACGCATCCTTCTGCTCGACGATGCGCGTGACGAAGCCGGACGCGTCGCGCACGATGCGGCCGTAGCCGGTCGGGTCGTCGAGCGTGACGGTCAGGATCCCGTAGCGGCCCTCGCGTGCGGCATCGACGAGACGCTGCAGCGTCGACGCGCGCGTGAGCGGCACGTCGCCGTACAGCACGAGCGTCGGTTGCGCGGGATCGAGCAGCGGCAGCGCCTGGCGGACCGCATGGCCGGTGCCGAGCTGCTCGGCCTGTACCGCGAACTGGACGTCGGGCGCGGCGACCGCGGCCTGGACCTGCTCGGCGCCGTGGCCGACGACGACGACGAGCCGGGACGGCTGCAGTGCGCGCGCGGTGTCGATGACGTGGGAGAGGAGCGGCCTGCCGGCCAGGGGGTGAAGCACTTTCGGCAGCGCGGAACGCATGCGCTTGCCGGTGCCTGCCGCCAAAATCACGATATTCATGGCGCCAGCTTGTCAGAGGAGTTCGAAGCCGTCCATTTTAGCATGCGGCCCCCGCCGTTCCGGGCCTGCCGCGGCGGGCGCGCGACGCCGGAAAGGGCGGCCGGCGCCCGGTTCCGGCGGGTGTTCCGGCCCTGCTTACAGGTCGTCGAACTGGACGATCGAGATCGGTTTGGACGCGCCCGGCGTCGCGGTGTCGTCGCCCGATGCGCACGGTTCCTCGTCGAACGCGATGTCGCCCTGCGGGTCGGCTTCGCCCGTCGCGCGCAGCGACTGGAACGGGTACAGCGTCGTGTCCATCAGGTGCGACGGCACGACCTTCGCGAGCGCGTTGAACATGTTGTCGACGCGGCCCGGGAAGCGCTTGTCCCAGTCGCGGATCAGCGCCTTCATTTCCGCGCGCTTCAGGTTCGGCTGGCTGCCGCACAGGTTGCACGGGATGATCGGGAATTCGCGCAACTCCGCGTATTTCTCGAGATCGGTTTCCTTCACGTACGCGAGCGGGCGGATCACGATGTTCTTGCCGTCGTCCGACTGCAGCTTCGGCGGCATTCCCTTCAGCTTGCCGCCGTAGAACATGTTCAGCAGCAGCGTCTGCACGATGTCGTCGCGGTGATGGCCGAGCGCGATCTTGGTCGCGCCGAGCTCGCCGGCCACGCGGTACAGGATCCCGCGGCGCAGCCGCGAGCACAGCGAGCAGGTCGTCTTGCCTTCGGGCACGAGCCGCTTGACGATGCTGTAGGTGTCCTGGTTCTCGATGTGGAACGGCACGCCGACCTGCTTCAGGTATTCGGGCAGCACGTGCTCGGGGAAGCCCGGCTGCTTCTGGTCGAGGTTCACCGCGACGATGTCGAAGTCGATCGGCGCGCGCTCGCGCAGGCGCAGCAGCACGTCGAGCATCGCGTAGCTGTCCTTGCCGCCCGACAGGCACACCATCACCTTGTCGCCCTGCTCGATCATGTTGTAGTCGCCGATCGCCTGGCCGACCTGGCGCACGATCCGCTTGAACAGCTTGTTGTTCTCGTACGCTTCCTTCTGCTCGCGGCGCGTCAGCGCGGGGCGGCCGGTTTCGGCGGTCGTGGCGTCGGCCGCCGTGTCGTTCATGTGGGGGGCGTTCATGCGCGCTCCTCGTCCTTGATGCGAAAGACTTCGACGCCGACGGCGTCGCAGTCCGGATAGGCGTCCGGTTTCTCGGTACGGACGCGTACCGCGCGCACGGCATCGTGCGCCAGCAGGTGCGCGGCGATCGAATCGCACAGCGTCTCCTGCAGGTGGATGTGGCCGCGCGCCACGCATTGCGCGACGCTCTGCTTCATCAGATCGTAGTCGACGACTTCGTGCAGCCGGTCGTCGACCGGGGTGGACAGCGCGAGCGGCACGAACAAGTCGACGTTGATGACGACGCGCTGCTCGCCGCGCTTCTCGTGTTCGAAGGCCCCGATGTTGATGTGCACCTCGTAGTCGCGCAGGTAGAGCCTGCGGCAATCCGCGAGGCGGGGGTGCAGGAGAGCGGAAAACATGGTCGTCCCAGTCAAATTGGCGTGCGCGCACGCAAAGCGGCGCGGGCGGCGGCGGTCAGGCCGCGCCCGCGCGGTTCATTCATTCGGGCCGGCGGCCGGCGGCACTAGGTGCTCGCCGCCGTCGACGGTCAGCGTCGCGCCCGTGACGCCGGGCGCGCTCGCGAGATAGCACGCGGCCGCCGCGATGTCGTCCGCGTGCGGCGCGTGGCCGCGCACGAGCGCCGCGACCCGCACCTTCGGTGCGAGCGCCAGCGCGAGCGCCGACGTCGCGCGGTTCAACGCGGCCTGCATCAGCGCGTGCGACAGCTGCGCCGGTGCGGGGTGAAACAGCGCCTGATCCAGTACGTGGATCGCGCACGCGCGCAGCGCTTCGTGCTCGCGCGCGGCGTCGGGCGTCGCATCGGCGAGTGCGCGGGCCAGCGCGAGCGGCGCGGTCACGTTGCGCGCGAGCGCGGCGGCGAGCGACGCGCCGTCCACCGTGTGCGCGTCGTCGGCGCCTGCGCTGGCGCTGACGAACACCGCGCATGCGGGCCGGCCGAGCGCTTCGCCGCACGCGGCGACGAGGGCCGCGGCATTGGCCTCCAGGGCCAGATCGGCGTCGAGCACGGCCGCGCTGCCCAGGGCGCCCGTGACGAGCACCACGCGTGGGGTCGACGTATCGGCTGAAACGGTCATTTACAATGCCGGGATGAACCCGAAAGCTCACGAACCCGCTAGTTTACCTGCTCCCGGCCCTGACGCGCTCGCGCAGTCCGAAACCCTTGCCGCGCAACTGCGCGACGCGATCGCGGCGGCCGGCGGCTGGCTGCCGTTCGACCGTTTCATGGAGCGCGCGCTGTATGCGCCGGGCCTCGGTTACTACAGCGGCGGCGCGCGCAAGTTCGGGCGCCGCGCCGACGACGGCAGCGACTTCGTCACCGCCCCCGAACTGTCGCCGCTGTTCGCGCAGACGCTCGCGCAACCGGTGGCCGAGGCGCTCGCGGCGAGCGGCACGCGCCGCGTGATGGAATTCGGCGCCGGCACGGGCAAGCTCGCGGCCGGGCTGCTCGCGGCGCTCGACGCGCCGGGCGTCGAGCTCGACGAATACCTGATCGTCGACCTGTCCGGCGAGCTGCGCGAACGGCAGCGCGACACGATCGAAGCCGCGGTGCCGGCGCTGGCCGCCAAGGTGCGCTGGCTCGACGCGCTGCCCGAGCGGTTCGACGGCGTCGTGGTCGGCAACGAGGTGCTCGATGCGATGCCGGTGCGGCTGTTCGCGAAGGCGGATGGCGCATGGCGCGAGCGCGGCGTCGCGCTCGACGCGCGGCACGCGTTCGTGTTCGACGACCGGCCGGTCGGCGCGGCCGGCCTGCCGGCGGTGCTCGCGGCGCTCGACGTCGGCGACGGCTACGTGACCGAAACGCACGAGGCGGCGCTCGCGTTCACGCGCACCGTCTGCACGATGCTCGGCCGCGGCGCGGTGCTGCTGGTCGACTACGGTTTCCCCGCGCACGAGTACTACCACCCGCAGCGCGACCGCGGCACGCTGATGTGCCACTACCGCCATCACGCGCACGACGACCCGTTCGTGTACCCGGGCCTGCAGGACATCACCGCGCACGTCGAATTCACCGGCATCTACGAGGCCGCGATCGCCACCGGCGCCGAGCTGCTCGGCTATACGTCTCAGGCGCGCTTCCTGTTGAACGCGGGCATCACCGACGCGCTGGCCGCGATCGATCCGTCCGACATCCACGCCTTCCTGCCGGCCGCGAACGCGGTGCAGAAGCTGATCTCGGAAGCCGAGATGGGCGAGTTGTTCAAGGTGATCGCGTTTTCGCGCGGGATCGACGGCACGCTCGACGCGTTCGCGCGCGGCGACCGCTCGCACGCGCTCTGACGAGGCATCCCTCATGTTGCGCTGGCTGATGGCGTCGTTTGTCGCGGTGATGATCCTGACGCGCTGCTGGCCGTGGCTCGGCAAGCTCGGCATCGGCCGGATGCCGGGCGACGTCACGCTGACGCTCGGCGGGCGGCGCTACCCGTTCCCGTTCATGTCGACGCTGGTGCTGACGATGCTGGTATCGATGGTGGCGCGGCTGCTCTGAGCCGCAGGCGGCGCGTCGCGGCCGGGCCGCGGCGCGCGCATGACGGCTCGCGCCTTACAGTTCGATTTCGCCGAGAATCCGGTGCGCGAGCGCCTTCGCTTCCTCGAACGCTTCTTCCTCGCTCGAACTCGTCGTGTGAACGTCGTAGCGCATGTTCTCCGTCTCGTCGCCGTCGTCCCGCGCGAGGATCACGTAGCCCTGAAACTCGCCGTTGTCCGCGCGGTGCGTATGCGCCTTGGCCGTATAGATGCCTTTGGTGAACGTGTTCGTGTCCATCGTGCCTCTCCCGCAATAGGACGCTTCATCGTAGCACTGCGGCGCAGCATGGTGAGTGCGGTTTATCGGTGACCGATCAGCGACCGGTCACCGTTCCTTCAACGTCCCTTCAACCTTCGAGCAGCGCGACGACCTCGTCGAGCGTCGGCGCGTGCGCGCCCGTGTGCCGGCACGCGGCGGCGCCGGCCGCCAGCGCGAACGCGAGATGCTCGCGCCAGCCGCGCTGCGGCGCGGCCATCAGGCTGAACAGCAGCCCGCCGATCGACGCGTCGCCCGCGCCGACCGTGTCGGCCACCTCGACGCGCGGCGGGCTGGCTTCGTGCACGTCGCCGTCCGCGTAGAGCGTCGCCGCCTGCGCGCCGCGCGTGACGAGCACGGCCGCCCGCGGATTCAGCGCGCGCACCGCCGCGATCGCGTCGGGGCCGTCGCCGCCGAACAGGTGCCGCAGGTCCTCGTCGGACACCTTGATCAGGTCGGCGAGGGCGGCCATCTTCTCGAGCGTCGGCCGGTACGCGGCCGTCATCAGGTTCCGGCAGTTCGGATCGAAGCTGATCTTCACGCCGCGCGCGTGCAGGTCGGCCGCGAGCGCGGCCAGCGTGCCCGCGAGCGGTTCGCGCACGAGGCTGATGCAGCCGAAATGCGCCCATTTCACGTGTTCGGTCCAGCCGGCCGGCAGCCGGGCGGGATCGAATGCGAGGTCGGCGCTCGCTTCGCCGATGAAGAAGTACGCGGGCGGGCGCGTCTCGTGGACGATCGCGAGCAGCGGCGGCCGCGCGACGCGCTGCAGGAAGCGCAGGTCGAGCCCGGCCGCTTCGCTCGTGTGCCACAGCACGTCGGAGAAGCAGTCTTCGCCGATCGCGCCGGCGAGCGCGCTCGGCACGCCGAGCCGCGCGACCGCGCGCGCGACGTTCCAGCCGGCGCCGCCCGGCACCGACGTCCACTGCGCATCGCCCGCGCGCACCATGTCGGTCAGGATGTCGCCCGCCGACACGAAAGCCGGAAACGTGCCGCCGCTCATTGCGTCGGCTCGCTGCGTTGCGCGCGCGCGAGGGTCGCGAGCACGTCGTAGCAGGCGCCCATCGTGTGATAGTCGGTCTTGCCGGCCGGGCTTTTCTCGTCGCTGTACTTGCGGTTGTCGCAGGTGAGGATCCGGTACCACGCGCCGTAGCGGTGATCGACGAAATGCGCCCAGCTGTAGCGCCAGATCTCGTCGTACCAGTCCCAGAAGCGTTCGCTGCCGGTGCGCGCGCCGAGCATCGCGGCCGCCGCGAAGGTTTCCGCCTGCACCCAGAAATACTTGTTGTGGTCGCAGATCGTGAAGTCGGGGCCGAAGCCGTAGTACAGGCCGCCGTGATCGGCGTCCCACGCGTGCGTGAGCGCCGCGTCGAACAGCTCGGCCGCGCGCGGCGCGAGCCAGTCGAGCGGGCGGTGCCGCTCGAGGATCAGCAGCAGCTTCGCCCATTCGGTCTGGTGCCCGGGCTGGAAGCCCCACGGACGGAAGATGTTCGAGCTGTCTTCCTTGTTGTAGTCCCAGTCGATCGACCAGTCCGCATGGTAGTGCTCCCACACGAGGCCGCCCGACAGCGCGGCCTGGCGCTGCGTGATGTGGGTGGCGAGCTTTTCCGCGCGATCGAGGTAAGTGAGGTGGCCGGTCGCCTCGTACGCGGCGAGCAGCGCTTCCGTCATGTGCATGTTCGCGTTCTGGCCGCGATACGACGACACGTTCCAGTTCGCCGTCGCGTCGTCCGCATACAGGCCCGCGGCCGCATCCCAGAAGCGGTGCTCGGCGAGTTCGTAGGTGGCGGCGATCAGCGGGCGCGCTTCGTCGATGCCGGCCATCGTCGCGTGCGCGGCCGCGAGCAGCACGAACGCGAGCCCGTAGCAGTGGCGCGTGCCGTCGAGCGTCGCGCGCTTCGCGCCGTCGCGCCAGTCGAGTTCCCAGTCGTAGCCCTGCAGCGTGTCGTCCCAGTGCGCGTCGCGCAGGAAGCGCAGCCCGTGGCGCGCGTAGTCGAGGTGACGCGGATCGCCGAAATGGCGGTACGCCATCGCGTAGTTGAAGACGAACCGGCAGCTGCTGACGAGGTGGCGCGACGTGCGGTTGTAGATGCTGCCGTCGTCGCGGAAGTAATGGTAGAAGCCGCCCGTCGGGTCGAAGGCGTGGGTCGCGTAGAAGCGCAGCGTGTCTTCGATGTGCGACAGCAGGAACGACGGATCGCGAAAGCTCGCGACGAACGGTGCGGCTTGCGTGTGGGCGGCCGGCGCGGCCGTGCAGGGTTGGACCGGAGGCATGTTCATGATTCGGTGGCCGTTACGGTATCGAGTGCCGGGGAGCCGGCGGGCTGGCTGCTGGCCCGCACGATCAGCTCGACGGGCAGGGAAATCTCGGTGCGCTCGGGCGCTTCGGCGAGCAGCAGCTCGACGCCGCGGCGGCCGAGCGCTTCCTTGTCGACCGCGAGCGTCGTGAGCGGCGGGCTCGCGTGCGCGGCGGCCGGGATGTTGTCGAAGCCGACGATCGCGATGTCGTCCGGAATCCGCAGGCCGCGCGCGGTGCACACGCGCTGCGCGGCCAGCGCGGCCGCGTCGTTGTACGCGAACACGGCTTCGGGGCGCGGGCCCGGCGCGTCGAGCAGTTGCTCCATCGCGCGCGCGGCGCCCGTGTCCGGGTCGAGCCCCGCGTCGATCGTCACTTCGTAGGCGGGATCGAACAGCCGCCCGGCTTCGAAGAACGCGCGCCGGTAGCCGATCGCGCGCTGCGCGATGCTGTAGTGCGCGGGCGAGCCGCCGATGAAGGCGATCCGCGAGCGGCCGGTGGCGAGCAGGTGGCGCATCGCGAGCGCCGCGCCCGTCGCGTTGTCGATGTTGACCGAGCGCAACCCGGGCGCCCACAGGTCGATCAGCACGAGCGGCCGGCCGGTGGCGGCGAGCGCCTCGATCGTCTCGGGCTCGATGAAGCCGGCCACCGCGATCGCGTCGGGCGCGTGCGGACGCATCTGGCGCAGTACGTCGTCGTTCGGGCCGACCGTGAGCAGCGTCGGCACGATGCCGCGCTCGCGGCAGGCGTCCTCGACGCCGTGCAGCACGTGCGAGAAGAACGGGCTGGCCGGAAAGCGGTTGTGCTGGCGGTGCAGCAGGAAGGTGAGCCGGCGGATGCGCGGCCGCAACTGCGCGGGATCGTAGCCGAGCTGCTGCGCGATCTCGACGATGCGCGCACGCGTCGCTTCGGACAGGCCCGGCTGGTTTTTCAGCGCGCGGGAGACGGTGCCGATCGAGACCTCTGCCGCCCGCGCCACATCGCGAATGGTCGTACCCATCGTTCGGGGTCCGGTTTGTTTAGGGTGAAAGCGATTGTATAGTAAAACACATCGCCGAATTCGGGCCGGATAACCGGGGAATACCCGAAAATAACGGGTTTTTAAGCGCTAATCTGCGAAAACGCCGTTACTAAAAATACTAAACAAAACGCGAAAAAGGCAAGGTGCGTGTGCGGGTATCGGGCGGCATCGACGGTGCCGCGGGAAACAGCGGAAGGAGCGCGGGCCGGCGGCGCGCATGAAGGCGTGCTGCCCCGTGGACTTCGCGCGCGACGATGAGGGCCGGCGGCGCAACCGCCGAACCTTGCGTCGCACCGGCATCGGTTTCCTCGCACGGTGCGCAGGCGTCTAGCTGTTCCGTGCGTCCGCGGCAGCGCGCGGTTCAGCCTGCCGCCACCGCCACGGCCGGCGGTTCGCCGCGATGGCGCAGCGCGGCGCGGCCGGCATCGAGATCGACGACCGCGAGCCCGTCCGGCTGCTGCTTCGCCCGCCGCTTCGCGAGCGCCGCGACCGACGCGATCTCGTCGCTGCCGTAGCGTTTGGCGCCGTGCGCGCCGGCCGGCACGCCGACCGCGCCGATCGCCATCGTCACGAAGCCGAAGAACGCCGGGTTGCCGTGGCGATCCTCGCCGCGCAGCCCGCCCGCCTGCCGGTCGGCCTGCGTGTAGAAGAGCTGCGCGCCGTCGTTGAAGCGCGCGATCGCGTCGGCGGCGCGCTCGCGCCAGTCGTCGCGCTGGAACAGCACGAGGAAATCGTCGCCGCCGACGTGGCCGAGAAAGTCGCGCTGCGGGTCGCACACGCCGGCGAGCACCGTCGCGGCGAATTTCAGCACTTCGTCGCCCTGCCAGTAGCCGTACTGGTCGTTGAACGGCTTGAACTGGTTCAGGTCGACGTAGCACGCATGAAAGCCGGCGTCGCGCTGGAGCAGGCGGTCGATGTGCGCGCTGATCGGGATGTTGCCGGGCAGGAACGTCAGCGGATTCGCGTAGCGCGCGGCCTCGATGCGCATCTCGGTCACCGCGCGCACGAGGCTCTCGCCGGTGCCGAGCCCGACATAGCGGCCGTGGTCGGTGATCACGAAGCCGTCCGCGAGATAGCGCTGGTCGTGGCTCGCGAGCAGCATCGCGAGCTGCTCGAAGGTGGTCGCGACGTCGATCATCAGCGGCGCATCGTTCGCGAACTGCAGGCACGGCTTCTTGCCGAACACCTCGCGGTGATACGGCAGCGCGAAGCGGTCGATGAAGCCGCGCCGATTCACGAGCGCGACCGGCCGCCCGCGTTCCACGAGCGCGACCGCGTGCAGGTCGGGCATCCGGTTGAACAGCTCGAGCACGTCGTTGCTGGTCGCGTCGCGCGGCAGCGCCGGGGCGGGCACGAGCATCTTCCCGGCGATCGTGCCGGCCGGCCGCACCGCGCGCGTCACGCCGGGAAACACCGCGATGTGCGGCGCGCGGATCGCGTCGCGCGCGGCCGGCGCGACCACCCGCGACGGCTGCGCGTTCGGCCGGCCGAGCAGGAAGCCCTGCACGCAGCAGATGCCCATGTCGCGCACGACGATCAGGTCGCATTCGTTCTCGATGCCTTCCGCGATCAGCTGCGCGCCGCTCGCCTGCGCGAAGTGCTGCATCGCCTTCACCGCTTCGAACTTGAGCGGGTCGCGCGCGATGTCGTGGATGAAGAAACGGTCGATCTTCACGACGTCCGGATGCAGGCGCAGCCACAGGTTCATGCTCGCGTTCGCGGTGCCGTAGTCGTCGAGCGCGAACTGGATGCCGGCGTCGCGCAGCGACGCGACCGCCGGCCCGATGTGCGCGACGTCGGGAATCGCGTTCTGCTCGGTGAGCTCTATCACGATGCGCTCGGCGCCGACGCGCGCACGGCCGAGAAACTGGCGGGTGCGCTCGCGTTCGCTGGCGAGCGTGAGGATCGTGCCCGCGCTGAAATTGAGGAACAGCTTGCCGTCGCAGCCGAGCGCCGCGAACGCGTCGAGGCAGGTGAGCGCGGCGGCCCGTTCGAGCGCGATGGTTTCGCCTTCGCGCGCGGCCTGCGCGAACAGCGCGGCGGGTGGTTCGAGGTCGGTGCCGCGCGGGCCGCGGATCAGCCCCTCGTAACCGACGACCGTCCCCGACCCGAGGTCGACGATCGGCTGGAACACGGCGGCGAGCGCGCGATCCGCGATCAGGCGCGTGGTGCGGGCGACAGCGGAATCGGAGGGAAGCGCGGGCATGGGCGAGGGCAGCCGAATCGACGGGACGCCCGACTTAACGGCATCGCTCGCGGAGAATTGAATGAAGATTTCGTGACGCGATGGGCGTTGTTGGTGCATCGCGCCGCGAGCGCGTTGGGGTGTGGCTGGAAGGGGCGGAAGGCAGGAGGCCGCCAGCGGCGGCCATCCGGCCCCCCGGAGACACGTCAGCGCTTGCCGGTACTCAACGCGCCCGACGTGGCCGTCGCATCACCCTCGTCCTGCTCGCCGCTCGTGTCGCGCGCGCCCCAGCGCTGCGCGAGCGCCGCGCACGCCATCAGCTGGATCTGATGGAACAGCATCAGCGGCAGCACGATCGCGCCGACCGCGTTCGCCGAGAAGATCACCTTCGCCATCGGCACGCCGGCCGCGAGGCTCTTCTTCGAGCCGCAGAAGATGATCGTGATCTGGTCGGCTCGGTTGAAGCCGAGCCGCTTGCTGACGAACGCGGTCAGCAGCAGCGCGATCGCGAGCAGCACGAGGTTGACGGCCAGCAGCCCGCCGAGCGCGCGCGGCGGAATCTGGTGCCACAGCCCCTCGTTGACGGCCTCGCTGAACGCGACGTAGACGACCAGCAGGATCGAACCCTGGTCGACGAAGCGCAGCACGCCGCGATTGCGGTCGATCCAGCCGCCGATCACGGGCCGCAGCAACTGGCCGGCGATGAACGGCACGAGCAACTGCATCACGATGCTGCCGACGGTGCTCCACGGCGACGCGGCGGCGGCCGATTGCGACGTGATCATCAGCCCGACGAGCGCCGGCGTGACGAAGATCCCGAGCAGGCTCGACGCGGATGCCGCGCACACGGCGGCCGGCACGTTGCCCTTCGCGATCGACGTGAACGCGATCGACGACTGGACCGTCGACGGCAGCGTGCACAGGAACAGCACGCCCGCATACAGCGTCGGCGTGACGAGCGGCTGCAGCACGGGCTTCAGCGCGAGGCCGAGCAGCGGGAACAGCGCGAACGTGCTGAGCAGCACGACCGCGTGCAGCCGCCAGTGGGTCGCGCCGGCGACGACGGCTTCGCGCGACAGTTTCGCGCCGTGCAGGAAAAACAGCAGGCCGACCGCGATGTTGGTCGCCCAGTTGAACGCATGGGCGGCCGGGCCGCGGCAGGGCAGCAGGCTCGCGAGCACGACGGTGCCGACCAGCGCGAGCGTGAAGTTGTCGGGAAGAAAACGGGGACGGGCCATCGGGAACTCGATTCGGAAACAGCACGGGCGGCAAAGGCGCGCGTCGCGCGCGCGGATGGCGTCATTGTCGCGGTTGGCGATTCACTACACAAATTCATTGTGAGAATCGATTGATGAATCTGTTGCATGCAATAGCGTCCGCCACACCTGTCCGGCCTCACGCAAAACAGCAGAAGAATGTTCTGTCGCGATCGCGCCCCGAAGTGAAAAAACCTAGCAGTAACATGGTGTTACACCGATGCCGGCGACATAACACTTTTTGGCTCGACACACTTTCCGCCCGCTCATAAATTACTGCTGAAAGCCTTGGGTCGGCCGAAAGGAGCCGACGGCGGGCGTCGATGGGCACGGAACGATGACGGAACGGGTGAAACGGAAGATCGGACGATGGGTGGCAGGCGTGCTCGGCACGCTGCTGATGCCGCTCGCGCTCGCCCAGCCGCCCCATGGCGGTCACGGGTTCGGCGGCCACGGCTTCGGTGGCGGCGACATGCGCGCGTACGGCCAGGCGGCCGCCGGCGGTCCCGTCTGGCGCCGCGCCGCGCCGCCTGCCGGCGTACGTCCCGGCGGCGTCAGCGGCTCCGGCTCCCGCTGGGGGCTGCGCCCGACGCCGTCGTACGGCCATTACGCCGCGCAAAGCCCGTATCGGCCGATCAGCGCCGAGGTCCGCCAGATGCCGCGCCCGCCGGGCGGCGGCAACGTCCCGCTGCGCGCCGGTTCGATCCGCGCCGACGTCGCCCGCTACAACGAGGAGCGCGGCGGTCGTCCGATGCCGCCGCCCCGCTCGCAGGAAGAGCCTGCGCACTCGCCGTTTTTCTCCCCGTTCTACCGAAACTGAGCGCCCCGGCGCGCGTCCCCCCGCCGGCTGATGCGAATTCGCCACAGTCGCGCGCAGATTTCCGCTGATTTTCCCGCCGCATTGCGCTATCTTTCGCGCCCGGCACGCGCATGCCACGCCGCCGCCCGCCCGTGCGACCGCGTTCGCGCCGGGCCGCCGCCGTGCATCCGGCCATGGATACGTTCCGCGAAGTTAAGGCTGGCGCTATACCAGCAATAAGTGTGCGCAATTTTGACCGGACGAATGATCCGTAAAGATGGCTGCGCCCCATACGACGCAAGCACTCGGCTCCAAAAAACAACGCTCGCGCCACTTATCGACTATTCGACAAAACCTGGAGATCCCATGAAAGCATTCGCTCGCCGTGCGTCGCGCACGTCCGTCAAGCTGATCGCCGCAGCCGCCTGCGTGGCGGCCGCCGCACCCGTCCATGCGCAGTCGAGCGTCTCGCTCTACGGTCAGGTCGACGAATGGGTCGGCGCCACCAAGTTCCCGGGCGGCAATCGTGCGTGGAACGTGTCGGGCGGCGGCATGTCGACGTCGTACTGGGGCCTGCACGGCGCGGAGGACCTCGGCGGCGGCTACAAGGCGATCTTCACGATGGAGAGCTTCTTCCGCGCGCAGAACGGCCAGTACGGCCGCTTCCAGGGCGACACGTTCTTCGCGCGCAACGCGTACGTCGGCATCAGCTCGCCGTACGGCACGGTGACGGCAGGCCGCCTGACGACGCACCTGTTCCTGTCGACGATCCTGTTCAACCCGTTCTACGACTCGTACACCTTCTCGCCGATGGTGTACCACGTGTTCCTCGGCCTCGGCACGTTCCCGACCTATCCGAGCGACCAGGGCGCGGTCGGCGATTCGGGCTGGAACAACGCGCTGTCGTACACGTCGCCTTCGTTCGGTGGCCTGAATTTCGGCGCGATGTACGCACTCGGCAACCAGGCCGGCGACAACCGTTCGAAGAAGTGGAGCGCGCAGTTCAACTATGCGAACGGCCCGTTCGCGGCGACCGCCGTCTATCAGTACGTGAACTTCAACAACGGCCCGCAGGATCTGAGCGCGCTCGTGACCGGCATGAAGAGCCAGGGCATCGCGCTGGTCGGCGCGACCTACGACCTGAAGCTCGTGAAGCTGTTCGGCCAGTACATGTACACGAAGAACGACCAGGTCGCGGGCAGTTGGCACGTGAACACCGCGCAGGGCGGCGTGTCGGTGCCGCTCGGCGTGGGCAACGCGATGGCGTCGTATGCGTACTCGCGCGACGCGGGCGGCCTCGACCAGACGCGCCAGACCTGGGCCGTCGGCTACGACTATCCGCTGTCCAAGCGCACCGACGTCTACGCGGCCTACATGAACGACCACATCAGCGGCCTGTCGACCGGCAACACGTTCGGCGCAGGCATCCGCGCGAAGTTCTGACGCGCAAGCGCGATCGGCGCGCCGGCCGCGCGCGTCAATCGCGCGTTTTGGCTGCATGTTTTCCCGCCCGAAACGGCGCCGCCACCCGCGGCGCCGTTTTGCCTTTCTTGACCTTTCTGTTTCCTCGCCTTTGTTACCCTATCTCGTAATTGGTTGATTCCCCCGGGATTGCGAGCTAGTTCGATGGATACCCTCGTCAGCATGAATGTGTTTCGCTACGTCGTCGAAGTGGGCAGCTTCGTCGGCGCGGCGGAGCGCATGCAGATGTCGGCGGCGATGGCGAGCAAGCACGTGATGCACCTCGAGCAGCAGCTCGGCGCGCGGCTGCTGCATCGCACGACACGACGCGTCGCGCCCACCGAGGCCGGACGTGAATACTATGAGCGCCTCGTGCAGGCGCTGTCCGAACTCGACGAAGCCGGTCAGGCCGTCGGCGCCGCGAGCGTGGTGCCGCAGGGCCGGCTGCGCGTGACGTCGCTGTCCGCGTTCGGGCTGCGGCACGTGATGCAGGCCGTCACCGATTACGCGGGTCGGTTCCCGGACGTGACGGTCGACATGACGCTCTCCGATCGCGTGGTCGACCTGATCGAGGAAGGCTACGACGTCGCGGTGCGCGCGGCGCCGAACGGCCTGAAATCGTCGTCGCTGGTCGCGCGCCAGATCGCGACCGCGCACATCCTGCTGGTCGCGTCGCCCGAGTATCTCGAGAAGCGTGGCACGCCGCAGACGATCGCCGACCTCGCGAACCACAACTACCTGCGGCGCGATTCGAATTCGACGATGCTCGATTCGCTGGTCATCGACGCGGCCGCCGCGTCGCGCGTGAGCCTGAACGGCAACCTGATCGTGAACCATCTCGAAGGGCTGCGCGCGGCCGTGCTCGCCGGCGCGGGCATCGCGCTGCTCGGCACCGAAGTCGTCGGCGACGACATCGAGTCGGGCCGGCTCGTGCCGGTGCTGCTCGATTCGGTGCCGCCGCACGAGGCGCCGATCTACGCGGTGTACGCGAGCCGTCGTCACGTGTCCGCGAAGGTGCGCTCGTTCGTCGACTTCCTGGCTGCGCGCTTCGAAGGGCAGTCGTTGTGCCCGTCGATCGAAGCGCGTCTGCGCGTGCTGCCGATCACGCGGATGAAGCGCGCGGTCTGACCCGCATCGTCCGCCGCGGCGGGGCAATAAAAAAAGCGCGAACCGCTGCGGTTCGCGCTTTTTGCCTGGCTCGACGATTTCGCGTCGATGGCGGCCGCGATGGCCGCCGCCTCCGTCAGCGCGGGATGCCGAGCCGCGCCTTCGCGTCGTCGTATTCGCGCTTGAGCCGTTCGACGAGCGCACCCACGCTCGGCAGGTCGTCCATCAGGCCGACGCCCTGGCCCGCACCCCAGATGTCCTTCCACGCCTTCGTCTTGTCGCTGCCGAAATTCATCTTGGTCTTGTCGGATTCCGGCAGCGCGTCCGGATCGAGGCCGGCCTTCTCGATGCTCTCGCGGATGTAGTTGCCGTGCACGCCCGTGAAGAGGTTCGTGTAGATGATGTCCGACGATTTCGCGTTCAGGATCGCGTGCTTGTAGTCGTCGATCGCGTGCGCTTCCTGCGTCGCGATGAAACGCGTGCCCATGTACGCGAAGTCGGCGCCCATCGCTTGCGCGGCGAGGATCGAGCCGCCGTTCGCGATCGAGCCGGACAGCACGATCGGACCGTCGAAGATCTTGCGGACTTCGCCGACCAGCGCGAACGGCGACGTCGTGCCCGCGTGGCCGCCCGCGCCGGCCGCGACGAGGATCAGCCCGTCGACGCCGGCTTCGAGCGCCTTCTGCGCGTGGCGCAGGTTGATCACGTCGTGCAGCACGATGCCGCCGTAGCTGTGCACCGCGTCGACGATCTCGCGCGCCGGTGCGCGCAGGCTCGTGATGAAGATCGGCACCTTGTGCTCGACGCACACGCGCACGTCGTGTTCGAGCCGCGCGTTCGACTGGTGGACGATCTGGTTGACCGCGATCGGGCCGATCACCGCATCGGGATGTTTCGCCTTGTGGTCGGCGAGTTCCGACTGGATCTGCGTGAGCCACTCGTCGAGCAGTTCGGCCGGGCGCGCGTTGAGCGCAGGGAACGAGCCGACGATGCCCGCCTTGCATTGCGCGAGCACGAGTTCGGGGTAGCTGACGATGAACATCGGCGACGCGATGACGGGGAGCGTCAGGTTCTGCAGGACGGTGGGCAATGCCATGTGATGTCTCCAGTCTCCGGGGGCGTTGCGGTCGGACGGTGATTCGAGTGTAGCTGTGGAATGCGTTCGTTCATATTAATACGAACGGTCGTGCGATTCTACGCGAGCTTAACAAACTGCGCGGTGTGCCGGCAATCGAGTGAGTGTTCTCTTTCTATGGTTTCGGGTGCTTACCCCGCTGTGAAGACGCGCCGGCGCTCCTAAAATAGCCGCCATAACAAACCAACGAGAAACAAACCATGTCGTTTGAGGCGTTTGCACCGTTTCGCGTGACGGTGCAGGACACCGACATTTTCGGTGTCAAAGGAGGCACGGGGCCGCCGCTGCTGTTGCTGCACGGCCATCCGCAGACCCACATGATCTGGCATCGCGTTGCCGCGACGCTCGCGGATCACTTCACGGTGATCGCCACCGACCTGCGCGGCTACGGCGCATCGGGCCGGCCGCCGAGCGACGCGCGGCACACGCCGTATTCGAAACGCGCGATGGCGGCGGACCAGGTCGCCGTGATGCGGCATTTCGGCTTCGAGCATTTCCACGTATGCGCGCACGATCGCGGCGCGCGGGTCGCGCACCGGCTCGCGCTCGATCACGCGGATGCCGTCGAGCGGATGATGCTGCTCGACATCGCGCCGACGCTCGCGATGTACGAGAAAACCGATCGCGCGTTCGCGACCGCGTATTTCCACTGGTTCTTCCTGATCCAGCCGGCGCCGCTGCCCGAGACGCTGGTCGGCGCGCACACCGATGCGTACATCGAGCGCGTGATGGGCAACCGGTCGGCCGGGCTGGCGCCGTTCGCGCCGGAGGCGCTCGACGCGTACCGGGCGGCGCTCGCGCAGCCGGGCGCCGTGCACGCGATGTGCGAGGACTACCGCGCGTCGGCGACGATCGATCTCGAGCACGACCGTGCGGATCTCGAACGCGGCAACAAGGTCGCGTGCCCGCTGCGCGTGCTGTGGGGCGAGCACGGGATCGTCGGCCGCTGCTTCGATCCGCTCGACGAATGGCGGCGCGTCGCGCGCGACGTCAGCGGCCGTGCGCTCGACTGCGGGCACTACATTCCCGAAGAGGCGCCGGCCGCGCTGATCGACGAACTGCTCGCGTTCTTCGACGCGCGCGACGCGGCTGCGTGACGGTGCCTGCAGGCGGCCGGCGCGGGTCGCCCGCGCCTCGGCGGGGCGTGCCGCTCGCGGCTCAGCGGTGCGCGTGCTCGTCTTCGACGAGCGGCGGCAGGCGGCGCGGCACGGGCGTCGATTTCACGATCGCGGTGCTCGTCTCCGCGCGCTCCGTCACCTTCGACAGGATGTCGTCGAGATGCTCGATCGTGCGCAGGTAGAGCCGGCAGATGAAGCAGTCGTCGCCGGTGACCTTGTCGCATTCGACGAATTCGGGAATCCGCCGCAGCAACTCCTCGACCAGATGCAACTGGCCCGGCAACGGCTTCACGCGGACGATCGCCTGCAGCGTGTAGCCGAGCGCGCGCGGGTCGAGCTCGACGGTGAACGCGGCGATCACGCCTTGCGCCTCGAGCCGCCGCACGCGGTCGGCGGTCGCGGGCGCCGACAACCCGATCTGCCGGGCGAGTTCGCTGGTCGCGATGCGGGCGTCGTCGGCCAGCGCGGCGACGATCGCGCGGTCGGTCGCGTCGAGCGACGCGACGGCAGGCGGGGAAAGGCGTTTCGGCATGATTGCTTTGCTTTCGAAGGTGAATCTGCTGATTCACTTCAGTTTAGCCGTGGTTGCGGCGAAAGCAAGTTTCTAGAATCGAAGTCATCCACTCTCTTCAACGGAGTTCCTGATGGCCACGAATGAAATTCGCCGCGGCGCCGCCGAGATGATCGTCGCGATGCTGATGTCCGGCACGATCGGCTGGCTCGTGATGTCGTCGCAGCAGCCGCTGACCAATGTCGTGTTCTTCCGCTGCGTATTCGGCACCGCGACGCTCGCGATCGTCTGTGCGGCGTTCGGTTTCCTGCGCCGCTCGCTGTTCTCGCCGCGGATGCTCGTGCTCACGATGTTCGGCAGCCTCGCGATCGTCGCGAACTGGCTGCTGCTCTTCGCCGCCTATTCGCGCGCGTCGATCTCGATGGCGACCGCTGTCTACAACACCCAGCCGTTCATGCTCGTCGCGCTCGGCGCCATCGTGTTCCGCGAGCGGATCACCGCGTCGACGGTCGCGTGGCTCGTGCTCGCGTTCGCGGGGCTGGTGTTCGTGGTGCGCGTGGAGCCGGCCGTGCTCGCGGTGCCCGGCGAATACCTGGAAGGGGTCGCGCTGTCGCTCGGTGCGGCGTTCCTGTATGCGATCTCGTCGATCATCACGAAGCACCTGAAGGGCACGCCGCCGCATCTGCTCGCACTGCTGCAGGTCGGCCTCGGCGTCCTGCTGCTTGCGCCGTTCGCACACTTCGACACCTTGCCGGCGACGGTCGGGCAATGGGCCGACCTGATCGTGCTGGGCATCGTCAACACCGGGCTGATGTACGTGTTGCTGTACGGCGCGGTCCAGAAGCTGCCGACCGCGATGACGGGCGCGCTGTCGTTCGTCTATCCGGTCGTCGCGATCGTCGTCGATCGCGTCGCGTTCGGGCAGACGCTCGCGTGGACGCAGGTGGTCGGCGCGCTCTTGATCCTGCTCGCGGCGGCCGGCGTGAACCTCGGCTGGCGCATCGTGCCGGCGCGTCGCACGGCGGTCGGCAACTGATACGGTCAGACGATTCGGCGCCGTGGCGGGCTCATGCAGCGGCCGTCGAAGGGGCGAGCCGGGAACGGAGATTGCGCTTGAAACGACGCCCAGCGGACGCCGCGCGCACTCGGAAAAGCGCTGTAAGAAGTTGTAGGGAAACACCCGATGCGATGCGGCCGCGTCGCTCGTATGATGCGGGCTGTGACGTTGATCACGTTCACAGGATTCCGATCTCGATGCCGTTCGCCCGTGAGGCTGAACGGCTTTTTTTTATGTCTCGCTGCCTGCGATCAGGCGCCGCCGTGCGTCGAGCCGCGCGAGCAGCGCGCGCCGCGCGTCGTCGTCCGACGTACGCCATCCCTTGATCTCGCCGCGCGTGCGCAGGCAGCCCGCGCACCAGTCGGTGCGCGGATCGATCCGGCAGACGTCGGTGCACGGCGACGCGACCGGCATCGTCACGTCGCTCATGCGGGCTCCCGCAACGCGACGTCCGCGACCGGCGCGCCGGTGAGCGACACGAGTTCGTGCGGCGACAGGTTGAACACCGCGTGCGGATGGCCGGCGGCGGCCCACAGGCTGTCGAGCGCGAGCAGGTCGGCGTCGATCAGCGTGACGGGTTCGACCAGATGGCCGATCGGGCAGACGCCGCCGATCGCATAGCCGGTGTTGTCGCGCACGAACTTCGCGTCCGCGCGGCCGACCGGGCCGACCTGTTCGGCGACCTTCCTTTCGTCCACGCGGTTGACGCCGCTCGCAATCACCAGCACGGGCGCGCCGTCGGCCTGCCGGCGAAACAGGATCGACTTTGCGATCTGCGCGACCGAGCAGCCGAGCCCGGCCGCGGCCTCGGCCGACGTCTTGCCGGTTTCGGCGAGCATCACGATGCCTTTCGCATGGCCGCGCTCGCGCAGCAGCAGCGCGACGCGTCGCGCGGAATCGGGGAGGGAATCGAATGAAGCGGGTGTCGTCATGTTGATGAATCCGTGGAGTGGCGCGATCAGACGCAGTTCGCGGCGTCGGCCGCGCTCCGTGCTTTCGCGAGCAGTGCACGACCGGCGCGCGACACGTTCGCGCGGCCGATCGCGTTCGAGATGAAATCGCCGGCGGCGACGACCTGCGCGAGGTCGATGCCGGTTTCGATGCCGAGGCCCTGCATCAGGTACAGCACGTCCTCGGTCGCGACGTTGCCGGTCGCGCCCTTCGCGTACGGGCAGCCGCCGAGGCCCGCGACCGATGCGTGAAAGATCTCGATCCCTTCGAACAGCGCCGCGTAGATGTTCGCGAGCGCCTGGCCGTAGGTGTCGTGGAAGTGACCCGACAGCCGTTCACGCGGGAACACGCGCGTGACGGCCGACAGCACTTCGCGCGTGCGCTTCGGCGTGCCGACGCCGATCGTGTCGGCGATGTCGATCTCGTCGCAGCCGAGCGCGGCGAACCGTTCGACGACGTCGACCACCGACGCGACCGGCACCTCGCCCTGGTACGGGCAGCCGAGCGTGCACGACACGCTGCCGCGCAGCCGCAGGCCCGCATCCTTCGCGGCTTTCGCGACGGGCTCGAAGCGCGCGATGCTCTCGGCGATGCTGCAGTTGATGTTCCGCTGCGAGAACGCCTCGCTCGCCGCGCCGAAGATCACGACTTCGTCGGCCCGTGCCGCGACCGCATTCTCGAAGCCCTTCAGGTTCGGCGTGAGCACCGAGTACACGGTGCCCGGGCGACGCTCGATGCCGGCCATCACGTCGGCGCCGTCGGCCATCTGCGGCACCCATTTCGGCGACACGAACGACGCGGCCTCGACGTTGCGGAAGCCGGCGCGCGACAGCCGGTCGACGAGCGCGATCTTCACGTCGGTCGGCACGAAGGTCTTCTCGTTCTGCAGCCCGTCGCGCGGGCCGACTTCGACGATCTTGACGGCGGTGGGGAACGTCATGGTTGTCTCCTGGTTTCTCTCTTTGTGGCGGAATTCAGTAGCCGCGCGCGTAGTCGACGATGCCGCTGACGGGCGCGCCGCGCTCGAACGCGCGGATCTTGCCGGCGATCTGCTCGACGGCTTCCGCGCGCAGCGTCTCGGCCGAGCTGTGCGGCGTGATCGTGATGCGCGGCGTACGCCAGAACGGATGGTCGTCCGGCAGCGGTTCGTGCTGGAACACGTCGAGCGTGGCCGCGGCGACCTGGCCGCTCGCGAGCGCGTCGAGCAGGTCGGCTTCGACGAGATGCGCGCCGCGCGCGACGTTGACGACGTACGCGCCGGGCGCGAGCCGCGCGAATGCGCGCGACGACAGGATGCCGTCGGTGTCGCGCGTGCTCGGCAGCAGGTTGACGAGCACCTTCGCGCCGTCGATGCACGCGTCGAACGCGCCGTCGCCGGCGAAGGTCGTGACGCCGTCGAGCTGCTTCGCGCTGCGGCTGTAGCCGCGCACCGGCACGCCGAGGGCGGCGAGCGCGCGGGCGACCTCGGCGCCGAGCACGCCGAGCCCGAGGACCGCGACGGTGAAGTTCGCGCGCGCATGCGGCTCAAGCGGCTGCCAGCGGCGCTCGCGCTGCTGCAGGTCGTATTCGTCGAAACGGCGCAGGTAGCGCAGCACCGCGTGCGTCACGTATTCGACCATCTGCTGCGCCATGCCCGAATCCTCGAGCCGCACCAGCGGCACGTGCGCGGGCAGCGTGCCCGGATGCGCGCGGTCGAGCGCGAGCAGCGCATCGACACCCGCGCCGAGGTTGAAGATCGCGCGCAGGCCGTCGCGCGGCGCGAACAACTCGCGCGGCGGGCGCCACACGAGCGCGTAGTCGGCGGCAGCCGTATCGCCCGGCTGCCACGCGCGCAGTTCGGCTTCCGGCAGCGCACGCGCGATCTCGTCGCGCCATGCGCCGGCTTCCTGATGCGGCGAGTAGAACAGGATCTTCATTGCGTGAGGGCGCGCGCGCCGGCAAGGCGCGCCGCGGGAACGGCAAGCGAAGCCGGGTGCAGCGCACCGGCGGACGTAGCGGACATCGGGCGTCTCCTGACGAGCGGCCCGGCGCGTCGGCGCGGGGACCGGTTCCGTGTGAAGCTGACGGGAAGCCCACATTCTACGGTTTCGCGGCACATCGCGCCGTCGTGCGGGACGGCGCGGCCGGTGCGGGCCGCCGTCACGCGGCCACCGGCCGCCACCGCGCCACCGGTCGTGCAAAAGCAAAGCACAAAATATTGGTTCGGCCGCCGCGTACCCGGCGCCACAATCGAACCTCGTCTTCAAGCAAGCGAGGGCAATCATGCGCGCATGCAGCAAATCGGCGTGGCCGCCGCGGCTCGTCACCGTTCCGGGCCTGCACGGCAGCGAAGGCGCCCACTGGCAGACCTGGCTCGAGCGGCAGTTCCCGCGCTCGTTGCGCGTCGAGCAGCACGACTGGGATGCGCCCGATCTCGCGGGCTGGGCGCAATCGGTGCGGGCGCTGCTCGATCGCGAGCGCGGCCCGTTCGTGCTCGCCGCGCACAGCTTCGGCTGCCTCGCGGCCGCGCATGCGCTCGCGCAGTGGCCGCACGTGGGCGATGTCGCGGGCGTGCTGTTCGTCGCGCCGGCCAGCCCGAAGAAATTCACGTTTGCCGGGCCGTTCGACGCGCGCCGGCTCGCGGTGCCGTCGATCGTGATCGGCAGCGAGACCGATCCGTGGATGCCGCTCGCCGATGCGCGCACGCTCGCGCAGCGCCTGGGCAGCGCGTTCGTGAACCTCGGCGACGCCGGGCACATCAACACCGCGGCCGGCTTCGGGCCGTGGCCGCGCGCGAAATACTTCATCGACACGCTGGTGCATTGCGCGGCGCCGCTGCGCTTTCGCGACGCCGACGACGGCTTCGAGGCCGCGCTCGTTGATCGCGCGCTCGCGCACGCGGTCTGACGGGCTGGCCGCGCGGCGCAGGCTGCGCGGCGGCTGCCGCGGCATGTCGCGCCGATGACGCGCCGGCCTGAAGCCGGCCGGCGCTGAATCGCTCGGCCGGCCGTTCTCGATGTGGCTCGCGAAGCGGCGCGCGAACGTGCCGTTTGCGCCGCCGTCCACCCAACCGTCACGTCATACCCGTCACGCCTCCGCACGAGCGCCTGCTGCTCTGCGCGAGCGGTGCCGACTCCTGTCAGGTTACGAAGGAATCAACTCGGCGACGAGGCGGCGGCGCTCGATGCGGCCGCGTTCGTGGCGGGCTTCGCATCGTCGTCGTCATCGGGCGGGTAGTGCACGACGGGCGGCGCGAGCGGCGCGGCATCGGATGCGGCGGCGTTCGCGGGCGCGTCGCTGTTGAACGCGCTGGCGGCGCCGCTCGATGCGCCGGCCTGCGGCGCGGCGTCGGTCGCGTGAGCGTCGGGCGGTGCGTCGTCGCTGCAGGCGGCGACGAATACGGCGGCACACAGAACGACGGCGACGGAAACGCGACGCATGACTTCTCTCTCCTGGCAGGCTGATCGGGAAACGTTTTCGAGTATGCCGCCGCGATGCGACGTTTCGGTGAATCGTTGGCGATCGGGGCGCGATCGCGACATGTTTTCGTCAGGCCGACCGCGCGCCTTCGCGGCGATCCGCCTGCACGCATGGCGGAATTTTCCAGCAGACGCGGATGCTGCGCGCATTTACACGGCGCGCAACATCCCAACCCGGCCACCGCGAAGCGGCCGCCATGCGCGCCATTGGTGATGCGACCGGCAACTTGCGATCGACGGGCGGCCGGTTTCGCCCGAAAACCGGGCGTTATTGCCGCTTCGTCAGTGAACTGCCAGCCGCGCGTCAGCGTGGCGTCATGAACGCGCGATCTCGGGCGCCCGAGCCTGGCGATCGCTTGTGCGCGCCGCGGCCCGGCGCGGGCACTCTGCAGGGGCGCGGCTTCCCGCGGTGTCGCGGCACCTGAATTGCTCGTTTGCCGATCCGCGTGCCGACTGCGCTGCCATCCGGGCACGAGCGGCACATCCGCGTCCCTCCACCATGGAGCGAGCACAAGCCATGTCCAGCGATCGATCCGATTCTCCGTCCGCCGAACCGGCGCGCGATGCCGCCCCGTCGCCGCTCGGGGCCGGCCATCCCGTGGCGCCGTCGTTGCCGCACGATACGCCGTCCAGCGCCGCGCGGCGCCGCTTCCTGCAATCCGCGGCGGCTGCCGCGACCGTCAGCGCCGCATCGCACGTTCATTCGCAGCCGCCGCACGCGGCAGCGCAGCCGGCCGCGCCGCGCCGCGATACGGCGCCGGCGCAGCCCGTGCGTCTCGACATCAACGGGCGCGCGTACACGCTGCAGCTCGAACCGCGCGTGACGCTGCTCGACGCGCTGCGCGAATACGCCGGCCTCACGGGCACGAAGAAGGGCTGCGACCGCGGGCAGTGCGGCGCGTGCACGGTGCTCGTCGACGGGCGGCGCATCAACGCATGCCTGACGCTCGCGGTGATGCACGAAGGCGAGCGGATCACGACCGTCGAAGGGCTGGCGCGCGACGGCGTGCTGAGCCCGGTGCAGCGCGCGTTCGTCGAATACGATGCGTTCCAGTGCGGCTACTGCACGTCCGGCCAGCTCTGCTCCGCGACCGCGCTGCTCGACGAGTTCGCGGCCGGCGCCGGGAGCGCCGCCACCGACGACGTGCGGCGTCGCCCCGCGCGCCTGTCCGACGACGAGATCCGCGAGCGCATGAGCGGCAACCTGTGCCGGTGCGGCGCGTACCCGAACATCGTCGCCGCCGTGCGCGCCGCGCATGCGGCGCACGGCTAGCCGACGGAGGGCACCGCAATGGAAGCGATCTCCTACGAGCGCGCGACCGACGTCGCCGGCGCCGTGCACGCGGCGCAGCGGCCCGGCACGGCCTTCATCGGCGGCGGCACGAACCTGCTCGACCTGATGAAGGGCGGCGTCGCGCGGCCCGTCACGCTCATCGACATCACGCGGATCGCGGGCCTCGATACGGTCGATGCGTTGCCCGGCGGCGGTATGCGCATCGGTGCGCTCGTGCGCAACAGCGATGCGGCCGATCATCCGCGCCTGCGCGCCGGCTATCCGCTGCTGTCGCAGGCGTTGCTCGCCGGGGCGTCCGCGCAATTGCGCAACATGGCGACCGTCGGCGGCAACCTGATGCAGCGCACCCGCTGCCCGTATTTCTACGATCCCGCGTTCGCGCAGTGCAACAAGCGCGAGCCGGGCAGCGGCTGCGCGGCGATCGGCGGCCACAACCGGATGCACGCGATCCTCGGCGCCAGTCCGCACTGCGTGGCGGTGAACCCGTCGGACATGAGCGTCGCGCTCGCCGCGCTCGACGCCGTCGTGCAGGTGAGCGGCCCGCGCGGCGCACGGCAGATTCCGATCGCGTCGTTTCACCGCTTGCCGGGCGATCGTCCCGATCTCGACACGACGCTCGAACCGGGCGAGCTGATCACCGCGGTGGACTTGCCGCCGCCGCGCTTCGCCGACCATGCGCACTATCTGAAAGTGCGGGATCGCGCGAGCTACGCGTTCGCGCTGGTGTCGGTCGCGGCCGCCTTGCGGATGGACGGTCCGCACGTTGCCGACGCGCGGATCGCGCTGGGCGGCGTCGCCCACAAGCCGTTGCGGGCGCTGGAGGCGGAAGCGCATCTCGCGGGCCGCACGCCGACCGACGCGACGCTGCGCGAGGCGGCCGCGCTGGCGTTGCGCGATGCGCGGCCGCTCGACGGCAATGGATTCAAGGTCGCGCTCGCGCAGCGGGCGATCGTCCGTGCGGTCGCAACGGCAGCCGCCACGACGGGAGGTGTCGCATGAACACGTTGATGGGACAGCCGCTCGACCGTGTCGACGGCGTACTCAAGGTGACGGGCGGCGCGCACTACGCGGCCGAGTTTGCCGATGCGCGGCTCGCGCACGCGGTGCTCGTGACGAGCACGATCGCATCCGGGCGCATCGAATCGATCGATGCGGCGCGGGCCCGCGCGATGCCGGGCGTGCTGATCGTGATCACGCACGAGAACGCGATGCGGCTGCCCGACGGCGGCCGGCCGCCGCTGTCGCCGCCCGCCGGGCGCCGGCTCACGTTGTTGCAGGACGACACGGTGCGCTACAGCAACGAGCCCGTCGCGGTCGTCGTCGCCGAGACGCTCGAGCAGGCGACCGACGCCGCGAACGCCGTGCAGGTGCGCTATCGCGCGAGCGAGGCCGTGCTCGATTTCGCGCAGGCGAAGCACGGCGCGCGCGTGCCGCCGAAACAGCAGGGGCGTGCGATGGACACGCAGCGCGGCGACCTCGATGCCGGCCTGCGCGAAGGCGCGGTGCGCATCGACGCAACCTATACGACGCCGATGCAGCACCACAACCCGATCGAGCCGCACGCGACGATGGCGCGCTGGGACGGCCCGATGCTCACGCTGCACGATGCGACGCAGGGCGTGTCGGGCACGAGCGCGGCGGTGGCCGCGGTCTTCGGCATCGCACCGGAGCAGGTGCGCGTGATTTCGCCGTTCCTCGGCGGCGGCTTCGGCTGCAAGGGTTCGTCGTGGTCGCACGTGTCGTTGTGCGCGATGGCGGCGAAGCAGGTCGGGCGCCCGGTTCGGCTCGCGCTGACGCGGCCGCAGATGTTCGGCCCGGTCGGCGGGCGGCCGTTCACCGAGCAGCGCATCGTGCTGGCCGCGCGCCAGGACGGGACGTTGACGGCGATGCGCCACGACACGATCGCCACCACGTCGACGTTCGAGGACTGGATGGAGACCTGCGGGATGCCGTCGCGCATCCTGTACGCGGTGCCGAACCACGCGACCACGCACCGGATCGTGTCGCTGAACGTCGGCACGCCGACGTTCATGCGCGCGCCCGGCGAGGCGTCCGGCTCGTTCGCGCTGGAATCGGCGATGGACGAGCTTGCGTGGCGGCTCGGCATGGATCCGGTCGCGCTGCGGCTCGCGAATTACGCGGAAGTCGATCCGCAGGACGGCAAGCCATGGTCGAGCAACGCGCTGCGCGAATGCTACCGCGTCGGCGCGCAGCGCTTCGGTTGGTCGCGCCGAGCCGGCGCGCCGCGCACGATGCGCGACGGCGACACGCTGATCGGCCTCGGGATGGCGGCCGCCACGTATCCGGCGAACCGCAGCGAGGCGTCGGCGCGTGCGCGGATCTTGCCGGACGGCACGGCCGAAGTCGCGTCGGGCACGCAGGACATCGGCACCGGCACCTACACCGTGATGACCCAGGTCGCGGCCGATGCGCTCGGTTTCGCGCCGCGGAACGTGCGCTTCGTGCTCGGCGATTCCAGCCTGCCGCGCGCGCCGGTATCGGGCGGCTCGCAGTCGGCGGCGAGCGTGGCGCCGGCCGTGCGCGAGGCCGCGTGGCAGGCGCGCGCGAAGCTGATCGCGCTGGCGATCGCCGATCCGGGGTCGCCGCTGCACGGCGCCGCGGCCGATGACGTGACGGTCGACAACGGCTGGATCGTGCATCGCGGCGCGCCGTCGCGGCGCGATCCGGCCGCGGCGGTGCTCGCGCGCGCGGGCGGTCGACCGATCGACGCGCAGGCGACGACGAAACCGGGCGACGAGAAGTCGCGCTACGCGTCTCACTCGTTCGGCGCGGTGTTCGCGGAAGTGCGCGTGGACGCGGAGCTCGGCACGATCCGCGTCCCGCGCATCGTCGGCGTGTACAGCGTCGGGCGTCTGCTCAACGCGAAGACCGCGCGCAGCCAGTTGATCGGCGGAATGGTATGGGGACTGGGTACCGCGCTCGAGGAGGGTTCGCATCTCGACGTGCGCCACGGCCGCTTCACGAACGCGAATCTTGCCGAATATCACGTGCCCGTGAACGCGGACATCGGCGCGCTCGACGTGAGTTTCGTCGACGAAAGCGACACGCATTTCAATCCGCTCGGCATTCGCGGCATCGGCGAGATCGGCATCACCGGCGTGCCGGCCGCGATCGCCAATGCGGTTTATCACGCAACCGGCGTGCGGGTGCGCGACTTGCCGATCACGCTCGACAAGGTGGCGATGCCGACGCGTGCGTGAGCCGCGACGTCAGCGCCGCGGCGTCCTGCGCCGCACTTCGCTGCGCAGCCAGTCGAGCCAGGTGCGGATCGCCGCTTCGTGCGGATGGCCGGGGCGCCATACGACGTAGTGCGCATACACGTCGGCGATGCGCACCGTCGACACGCGCACGAGCGTGCCGTCCGCGAGTTCGGGCTCGATCAGCGAGCGGCGCGCGAGCGCGACGCCGCGGCCTTGCCGCGCCGCGTCGATCAGCGCGTTCGTATCGCTGAAACGGGGCGCGCGCGCGGATTCGGTGAGGTCGAGCCGCGCGGCCTGGAACCACGGTTCCCACGGTTGCGCGGGATGGCGCAGCAGCGTCGCGCGGACGAGGTCGGCCGGCGTGCGCGGGGCGATGCCGTCGCGATTGCGGTAGGCGGGGCTCGCGACCGGAAAGATCGTCTCGTTCATCAGCTTCTCGGCGACGACGCCGGGCCAGGTGCCAGGCCCGTAGCGCAGCGCGACGCCGATGCGGTCGCGCTTGCGCAGCGGCGCGAGCGCCACGTCCGGATGCAGCGCGATCGAGATGTGCGGATGCGCGGCGGAGAAGCGCGGCAGGCGCGGCGCGAGCCAGCGCTCGGCGACGCTCGGCAGCACGCTGACGTTCAGCGTCACGTCGCAGGTGCGCGGGCGGCGGCGCACCGCCAGCGCGGGTTCGAACGCGCGTTCGAGCACGCTCAGGCCCTGGCGAACCTGCAGTGCGAGGGCATGCGCGGCGTGCGTCGGCGTCGCGCCGTTGCGCTCGCGCGTGAACAGCGGATAGCCGAGCTGCGCCTCGAGCGCGCGGATGTGCTGGCTGACCGCGCCTTGCGTGAGCGCGAGCTCGTCGGCCGCGCGCGTGAAGCTCTGCAGCCGCACGGCGGTTTCGAACGCGCGCAGCGTCTGCAGCGGAGGGAGGTGGATGCGTCGCATACGGGTATTAGTAACACTAATGTCCGAGCACGACAATTCATCGTTTGCCGCGTATCGGTACGCGTTCCTACACTCGGTTCCGTCTTCCACAGCCCCATCGGGCCACACCGCCATGAACGCCTATCGTCTCTACCTTTCGCCGGGCGCCTGCTCGCTTGCCGCCCACATCGCGCTGGAGGAAACCGGCGCGCCGTTCGACGTCGAAATCGTGTCCGTGCGCGAACAGCAGAACCTCGAAGCGCGCTATCTCGCGATCAACCCGAAGGCGCGCGTGCCCGTGCTCGCGATTCCGGGCGAGCCGCGCGTGCTGACCGAAACGCCGGCGATCCTCACGTATCTCGCGCGCCGCTATCCGGACGCGCAACTGCTGCCGCTCGACGATCCGCTGCGCGAGGCGCGCTGCCACGAATGGCTCGCGTGGCTGGTCGGCTGGGTGCACGGCGTCGGGTATGGCGCGCTGTGGCGGCCGGGGCGCTTCATCGACGATCCGGCGCTGCACGGCGCGATCAGCGCGCATGGGCGCGGCACGATCGAGGCCGCGAACGCGTCGATCGAAGCCCTGCTGGCCGACGGGCGCACGTGGGCCGAGCCGGGCGCGCATTCGATCGTCGATCCGTTCCTGCTCGTGCTGTATCGGTGGGGCGTCGCGATCGGGCTCGACATGACGCGGCATCCCGCATGGACCGCTCATGCGCAGCGCGAGGCCGAACGGCCGGCCGCGCGGCGCGCGCTGGCGCGCGAGGCGGCCTGACGGGGGAGCGGGCGTCGCGGGTCCTTGCCGCGACGTCCGAGTGAAACGGGCGGCGGTTATTTCGCCGCGAACAGCGGATAGGTCGCGCCCGCGACCAGCGCGGCCGCGAGCCACACCACGCTCCACGAACTCGCGGCGAGCAGCGGCGGAATCGCGAGCGGCGTCGCGAACAGTCCGAGGTAGACGATCGTGTTCGCCATCCCGAGCGCGGTGCCCGCGTGGTTCGCGCCCGCGAGCGTCGCGAGCTCCGTGTACGCGACGCCATGCCACGCCGACACGCAGATGCCGGCGAACACGAGAATCGCGACGATCGCGGCGAGCGGCACATGCGGGCTGCCGGCCGTCGCCGCCGCGAGCAGCGTGAACGACCCGGCCGCGACGAACACGGAGCCGCGCAGGTACGCGCGTCGATTGCCGTGCCGGTCGGTATGGCGGCCGCTCCACACCCGCATCACCATCGCGCCGAGCTGCAGCGCGACCATCGCCGCGCTGATGCCGACCAGGCCGAGCCGGCCGAAGTCGTGCAGGAACACCGTCGCGAACGTGAGCACCGCGAATTGCGGCGCGCACAGCAGGCCGATGCCGAGCACGATGCGCCACACGGGGCCGCTCGCGAGCGGGTTGCGCGCGTGGCCGGCGGTCGGTGGCCGTTGGGCGATGCGGCGCGTCGCGACGGGCGCCGCGGCCGGCTCGGCAGGCGGTTCGTGCAGCCAGCGCCAGGTGAGTGCGGCCGATCCCGCACACAGCAGCATCAGCGCCCCGAACACCGCGGCGAAGCCGGCATGCGACGCGAGCGACGGCAGCAGCGCCGCGCCGAGGCCGCCGCCGAGCGGCACGGCCGTCTGGCGGATGCTCATCGCGAGCCCGCGTTCGCGCTCGCCGAACCAGCGCATCACCGCGCGTCCGCTCGAGCCGTTGACGCTGCCGCCGAGCAGGCCGACGCAGCACATGGCCGCGACGACCCGCATCAGCGGCGGCGCCGCGTGCGCGGTCGGGACGACCGTGCCCACCATCAGCGCGAGCATCGCGGCCGTCGCGACGAGCCCGGTCAGCAGCACGCGGCGGTCGCCGAAGCGGTCGGCGGCGATGCCCCACGGCAGCTCGGACAGCGCGACGCCGAAGCCGAGCGCGCCGAGCACGAGGCCGAGCGCGCCGTTGTCGAGGTGATAGGCCGAGCGCATCCACACGGCCGTGGTCGGAATGCCGGCCGCGGCGGCCGAAAAACTCATGTTCGCGGCGACGCCGGCGGCCAGCACGCGCCAGCGATGGGCCGGCCCGCGCACGTCGCGGGCTGGCGAAGCAGGAGAAACGATGCACGAAGTGTCCATGACGGCAGGCCCGGTTCGAAGTTGACGTCCACAGTCTGGCGGCCTACATTCATCCTGAAAATCGGAAAGTTTTTGATGAATCGTTCGATGAAACAGGATGGTTGAAATGCCAGGACAAGACCTGCCGCGCGACGGCGGCGAGCCGCTCGCGGGGGCCGATGCCGCGCTGGCGCGGCCCAACTTCGATGTCGCGGCGCTGCGCAGCCTCGTCGCGGGCGTGGATCTCGGCAGTTTCGCGAAGGCGGCCGACCGCGTCGCGCGCTCGTCGTCGGCGGTGAGCGCGCAGATCCGCAAGCTCGAGGAGCAGGCCGGCACGCCGTTGTTCGTGAAGGCCGGACGCGGGCTCGCGCTGACCGACGCCGGCAACGCGATGCTGCACTACGCGCGGCGGATGATCGAGCTGAACGACGAAGCGGCCGCGGCCGTGCGTGGCGTGAATCTCGACGGCTGGGTGCGCGTCGGGTTGCAGGAGGATTTCGGCGAAGCGATCCTGCCCGACGTGCTCGGGCGGTTCGCGCGTGCGCATCCGAAAGTGAAGATCGAGGCGCGCGTGGCGCGCAACGCCGATCTGCTCGACCGGCTCGACGCGAACCAGCTCGATCTGGCGCTCGTGTGGGGCGATCCGGCGTCGGCGGCGCTCGTGTCGCGGGCGGGGATCGACAGCGAAGCGATCGCGCAGGTGCCGATGCAATGGATCGGCGCGGCGGCGGGTGGTGGTGTCGGTGTGCCGGATGGCGGCGGGGATGCCGGCGTGACGGGCCGTGTCGACGAAACCGGCGGTCGCGCCGTGCACGCGACGGGCGAGCCGTTGCCGCTCGTCGTGTTCGACCGGCCGTGCCGGTTCTTCGGCGCGGCGACCGATGCGCTCGACCGCGCGGGGGTGCCGTGGCGCGTCGCGTTCACGACGCCGAGCCTGGCCGGGCTATGGGCGGCCGCGGCGGCCGGCCTCGGGCTGACGGTGCGCTCGCATTACGGGCTGCCCGCGTCGGTGCGCGTGCTCGATGCGGCGTCGTGCGGGCTGCCGGCGCTGCCTGGCCTGCCGCTGATCCTGCTGCGGCGCACGTCGTCGGCGACGCCGACGGTCGACCGGCTTGCGCGGATCGTGACGCAGGCGGTGCGGGGGGCGACGGGGGCGGAAGGCGCGGCGTTGGCGGCCTGACGACACATTCGCGATGGTCACTGCCGGTTATCCGACAGCCCCTCTGCCGATTGGCCGAATGGATCGATCGGGCGAACCTGACTACAGTGATGATCATCTGAAACGGAGGTCATCATGCAAAAAGCGAATGTTCCCGGTGCCGGCGCGATCGATCCTGCGCATCGGACGGATGGTTCGATCCGCAGTGACGGGGAACCCGCCGATCAGTCCGCGCCTGCCTCGCTACCCGTTCGGTTCGGGGTCCTGCAGGGACAGGTCCGGATCGCGGACGACTTCGATGCGCCGCTGCCCGATTATCTGCTGGATGCTTTCGAAGGACGGTGATGCGCCTGTTGCTCGATACGCACATCTTCCTGTGGATCGCGACCAACGATCCGAGGCTCAGCACGCGTGCGCGCAGACTGATCTCGGCTGCTGACGAACGCTTCGTCAGCAGCGCGAGCATCTGGGAGGCCGCCATCAAGGCCGGCCTTGGGAAGCTCGACATCGACGTTGGCGAGCTGATCCGCGCAATCAGCGCAAGCGGGATTCGCGAGTTACCGGTTCGCGCGTACATGGAGCCGCGGTGCGCGATTTGCCTCATCACCATCGCGATCCTTTCGATTGATTGCTGGTCGCGCAGGCGCGACATGAACCCCTTCGGCTTGTGACGGCCGACGCGCATCTGGCTCGGTATGACCGGTCCCTGGTTTTGACAGTTTGAAATAATCCGTCGGGGCGGGATTCATCTGCCGCCAGCGCCATGCGTGGTTTAGCGGCCTATGCCGTGGCGACGTCCGGCTCGATTGCTTCGAGCGCCGCGCAAAGCGCGTCCAACCGCGCTCGCAACCCTTCGCTCGCCGGCACGAACGGCAGCCGCAATCCGTCCTCGCACCACCCTTGCGCGGCGAGCACGGCCTTCACCGGCGCCGGGTTCGGTTCCGCGAACAGCGCCGCGACGAGCGGCTGCAGCGCGACCGACAGGCGCCGCGCATCGGCGAGCCGCCCGTCGCGCAGCCATGCGTGAATCCGCACATGCCAGTCGGGCAGCACGTGCGCGCTGCTCGCGATCGCGCCGTGCGCGCCCGCGCACATCGCCGCGAAGTTCTGGTTGTCGTCGCCGGACAGGATCGCGAGCGGCGTGTCGTGCACCAGCCGGCTCATCCGGTCGAGCGTGCCGCCGCATTCCTTGATGCCCGCGACGCGCGGATCGCGGGCGAGCGCCTGCAGCGTGTCCAGTTCGACGTTCACGCCGGTGCGGTACGGGATGTTGTAGACGAGCACCGGCAGGTCGGCCGCGTCGACGATCGCCTCGACATGGCGGCGGATGCCGTCCTGGGTCGGCCGCACGTAGACGGGCGGCGTGACGAGCAGCCCGTCCGGGCGCAGCGCCGCGAGTTCCCGTGCGCGGGCGGCCGCGAAATGCGTCGCGCTCGCGGTCAGCCCGACGACGATCGGCAGCCCGGGTGCCGCGTCGCGCAGCGTCGCGAACACCGCGTCCTGTTCGCGCGCGTCGAGCAGCACGCCTTCGCCGGTCGTCGCACCCGCGACGAAACCCGCGATGCCCGTGGCCGCATAGTGGCGCGCAAGCCGCGCGAGCGCCGCATGGTCGACCTCGCCGTGGTGGAACGGCGTGATGATCGGCAGCCAGATACCTTCGAAACGTGTGTTCATGCAAAACCTCAGGGTGGAAACGGAGTGGGAAGGAACCGTTCCGCCGGCGGTGTGCCGGAGCGAGGCGTGCGTGCAAGGAGAATGAAACGACCTGCGGGCATCCCGTCCGGCATTCGCCTGACGGGACGCGACGCCCCCGTCAGTCGAGGAGTCGTTTTTTCAGTTTCAGCCCGGCCGCGCGCGCACCTGCCGCGACGGCGGCGAGGATCGAGGGCGAGCGCAGGGTAGCGGACATGGATGAACCGTGAATGGGCTGAGCGGCGATCTTAACACCGGAGCGGCGGCGCGCGCGAGCCCCGGCCGCCGCTTAGCAGGATTCGAGATTTGCTTTCCACGACTGATTGGAAAGCGCGCCGCGCCCGGCCGCTAGAATGCCCGCTTACGTTTCGATGACAGCGCGTACGCGTGCGGTCACGCACATTCACCACCACTGGAAACGGGGCATATCACGATGGCAAGCATCAAGGGGATCGGCCGCTGGCTGCACACGGGCGCGGCGGCGGCGCTGGTCGTGGCGGCGACGGCCGCGCACGCGGACACGTCGATCCTGAACGTGTCGTACGACGTGACGCGCGAGCTGTACAAGGACATCAACGCGAGCTTTGCCGCCGCCTACAAGCAGAAGACCGGCGAGACGGTCACGATCAAGCAGTCGCACGGCGCATCGAGCGCACAGGCGCTGTCGGTGCTGCAGGGGCTGCAGGCCGACGTCGTGACGATGAACCAGCCGAACGACATCGACCTGCTCGCCGAGCGCGGCCAGTTGCTGCCGAAGGACTGGCGCGCACGCTTCCCGGACAACAGCTCGCCGTACTCGACGACGATGGTGTTCCTCGTGCGCAAGGGCAACCCGAAGGCGATCAAGGACTGGAGCGATCTCGCGAAGCCGGGCGTCCAGGTGATCATCGCGAACCCGAAGACGTCGGGCAACGGCCGCTATGCGTATCTCGCCGCATGGGGCTTCCAGAAGCAGAAGGGCGCGACCGACCAGCAGGCGCTCGACTTCGAGAAGGCGATCTTCCGCAACGTGCCGGTGCTCGATTCGGGCGGCCGCGGCGCGACGACGACGTTCACGCAGCGCGGCATCGGCGACGTGCTCGTCACGTTCGAGAACGAGGTCGCGCTGATGGACACGGGCGCATCGGGCGCGCAATTCGACGCGGTGTATCCGTCGGCGAGCATCCTCGCGGAGCCGCCCGTCGCCGTCGTCGACAAGGTGGTCGACAAGAAAGGCACGCGCAAGGTCGCGCAGGCGTATCTGGATTACCTGTACACGCCGGAAGCGCAGGAGATCATCGCGCAGCACCATCTGCGCCCGCGCGACGCGGCCGTGCTGAAGAAGCATGCGGCCGAGTTCAAGGCGCTGAAGACGTTCAGCGTCGAGCAGGTCTTCGGCAGCTGGGCGAACGCGCAGAAGACCCATTTCGCCGACGGCGGCACGTTCGACCAGGTGATCGTCGACCGGAAGTGAGCGCGGCGCGCACGACGCGCGCGCTCGCATGACGACGCAGCCGGCCGCTCCCGCGGCCGGCTTTTTTTGTGCCTGCGCGGCGGATTTCCGTTCCGAGCCGGCCCGCATTCCCGGCCGCCGCCGCGCGTGCTACGCTCATCGCCTCCCTGCAACCGGCGCCGCGCGATGAACGTCGATTCGTCCTCCCCAGCCTCCCGCGGCCGTGGCCGCAAGATCTGGTCGGGCACCCGCCCGGTGATCGCGTACGGGATGCCGCCGCTCGGCTGGCGCGACTTCTACCATCGCGCGCTGACGGTGAGCTGGCCGGTGTTCTTCCTGTCGCTTGCGGTGCTGTTCCTGCTGCTCAACGGCGGCTTCGCGACGCTCTATCTGCTCGGCCATGCGCCGATCGCGAACCAGTCGCCGGCGGGCTTCGGCGGCGCGTTCTTCTTCAGCGTCGAGACGCTCGCGACCGTCGGCTACGGCGACATGCATCCGCAGACGGTCTATGCGCACCTCGTCGCGACGTTCGAGATCTTCGTCGGGATGTCGGGCATCGCGCTGGCCACCGGGCTCGTGTTCGCGCGGTTTTCGCGGCCGCAGGCGAAGATCCTGTTCGCGCGCTACGCGATCGTGCGGCCGCTGAACGGCCGGATGACGCTGATGGTGCGCGCCGCGAATGCCCGCCAGAACGTGATTGCCGAGGCGCAGGCGAAACTGCGGCTGATGCGCGTCGAAGGCACGCACGAGGGCTACTCGCTGCGCAAGATTCACGACCTGCCGCTCGTGCGCAGCGAGCATCCGATCTTCCTGCTCGGCTGGAACCTGATGCACGTGATCGACGAGTCGAGCGCGCTGTTCGGCGAGACGCCCGAATCGCTCGCCGCGCGCGACGCGCAATTGCTGATCACGATCGAGGGCTCGGACGAGACTACCGCGCAGGTCATGCAGGCGCGTCATGCGTGGGCGCATGGCGAGATCCGCTGGCGCCACCGCTATGTCGACCTGATGCACGACGAGGACGGCATCACGCACATCGATTACACGCATTTTCACGAAGTCGTGCCGATCGACGTCGACACGGACGAGCGTGGTTCGCCGGGCGTGGTGATCGACGCGGACGCGTCGTCGCCGGGGCCCGCGGCGCAGGCGTGATCGAGGGCGGCGGGGCGCCGCCCGTTCGGGCGTCACGCGTGCAGCAGACGCGCCGCTTCGCGCTGTTCGATCGCGACCGCGCGGCGGAACGCGTCGCGGTCCTCGGCGCGCGCGACGTAGTCGCCGAGCACGCCTTCGTGCGGCAGCAGATGTGCGTCGAACGCGATCTTCAGCGTGCTGGCCAGCAGCAGGTCGGCCGCGGTGAAGCGGTCGCCGACGAGCCAGCGGCTGTGGGCGAGCGCTTGCGCGAGCGCGCGCTGCACGCGCGCGATGTTGCCCCAGCCGAACGCGACCGGATTGCCGGACGCGCCGGTGAATTTCTCGGCCATCGCCGGTTCGAGACAGGTCGGTGTGAAGAACATCCACTGAAGGAAACGGCCGCGCAGCGGATCGTCGGGCGCGACGCCGAGCCCGGCGCCCGGGCAACGGTCGGCGAGATAGAGCAGCACGGCGCCCGATTCGGCGAACGGCGCGCTGCCGTCGTCGAGCGCGGGCAGCTTGGCCATCGGGTTGACTTGCACGAACGCATCGCTGCCCTGCTCGTGCGAGCGCAGGTCGATCGGCACGAGTTCGTACACCACACCGAGTTCCTCGAGCATCCACAGCGCCCGGAATGCCCGGGTCTTCGGCCAGTAGTAGAGCTTCATCGCGCCTCCGCGTTTGGGTGCTGCTGTCGATCCGGTGGATGCTCAAGCGTACCCGAGCGCGGGAGGTTCGGACAGAGGAACCCGGCCAGGGCGCCGGTCGGTTGCGTGTGCCTGATTCGGTGCGCGGGAGCACGGTTGAACCGGGCGAAATGCCTCGTGAAGCCTTAGGCGCCGGGAGTTCAATGAATGACTAGTTATTCATAAACTAGTTATAAAAATAGAGAGGTCTCAACGCAAATCCGCATCGTTACGATGCGCCCGGCCGCATTCCGCCGTACCCGCGCATACTGCAACGCGATCGTCCGGCTGCGACCGGAAATGCGCCACGTACCGCCGCAACAACGAGGAGACACATCACGCATGACAAACGACGATCGCACCACGTTCGTTCCGCGCAGAACGCCCGAATCGGCGGCCATGGTGGCCGAGGTCAGACGGGCGATGGCGATCACCGCGCGGCTCAACCGCCTGACGTTCGACGATGCGGCCGACGTGCGCGCATTGTTCGGTGAACTGATCGGCACGCAGGTCGACGACGGCTTCGTGCTGATCCCGCCGTTCCATGCGACCGGCGGCACCGGCATGAAGCTCGGGCGCAACGTGTTCGTCAACCAGAACTGCACGTTCTACGATCTGGGCGGACTCGAGATCGGCGACGACGTGATGATCGGCCCGAACGTCAGCCTGATCACGTCCGGTCATCCGGTCGAACCTTCGCGGCGGCGCGATGGCGTGGTCGCGAAGCCGATCGTGATCGAACGCAACGTGTGGATCGGCGCGGGCGCGACGATCATCGGCGGCGTGACGATCGGCGAGAACGCGGTCGTCGCGGCCGCGGCCGTCGTCACCCGGGACGTGCCGCCGAATACGCTGGTCGGCGGCAATCCGGCGAAGGTCATCCGGTCGATTGCCGAATAACGTCGTCCGGGCGCGCGTGCCGGTGCGGTGAGGCGTCGTCGAACGAATGTGGACAACCCGTCGCCCCAGCCACTCGAAACGCTGTGCATCTGAATGGTGAGCGTGCCGCCGAGGCCGCCCGGACAAGCCCTCCGGGCTTTCCGCTGCTTTCGTCCAACCACGCCTCCGCCGAACGGCGGATGAAAATCCGGTCGCGTACGGGTTGTGGATATCCGCGCCGCGAAACGACTCGGCGCGCTGTGGTTTTCACAGGTGAGGGTGACCGGATGCGGCGCGATAGATGACGCAGGTTGTGGACAACTCGCGGCAAGACGAAGCGAAATGCTGTGAAATTCGATGGTGAGTGTCGCGCCCGATCACGCGGGGCGCCTGCACCGGCGCGGGTTTCGCGCCGTTTGCCGCGGTTCGGCGCGCCGCGCATTCTAGCCGACTGTCGCGAGCGCGTGACTGCCGCATACGTGCCCGGGGACGTATGCATCCGGCTCCGGCCCCAATCGAAGGGCTGTGCATTCTAACGGTGAGCGCCGGCGCGTGGTTCGCAACATGCGGGTTTCGGTGCGCGTCTTCGCCTGTTCGCGGGACTCGACGCATCGTGTAACCCAACGGTGAATCTGGACCCTTGATCTGCGCGCAGCGCGCGAAGAAGCGGCAGCTCGACCGATGAAGCCACGCGAAGCACCGTCCGTGTCACCCTTGGACGCGAGGTTGCGAGCGAGGCGTCTACGCATTCCCGTGTGGATATCCGGCCGCCGAAACGACTCTCGCCACTGTGACTTTCGACGGTGAGCATCGGCGCTTCGTCGGGCGCGGTGCTGCTTCCGGTACGGATTGCCGGTCGCCGATGGGTTTCGACGCGTGCATCCTCCGTCGATCCAGGCACATTCGTCCATGTGGATATCCGGTTCCCGGGACCACTCGAAGCGCTGTGTTTTTCGACGGTGAGGGTGCGCGCCAGGCCGGCGCGCAACGCTGGTCCGGGCGTGGAAAACTGTCGCGGCAACCACTCGAAGTCCTGTGTATTTCAACGGTGAGGGTGAAGCGATAGTCCCTCGACCGGCGTATTCCGGCGCGACCGTCCGCCGGACGGACGTACTCGCGCGCCTGTGTATCCGACCGGTGAGGGCGAGCAGCCGAGCGACGAAATGCGCGGGCTCCAATGTGGATATCCGCCCACAAACCGACTCGCCGCGCTGTGAATTTCAACGGTGAGCGTCGGCCTCCGAGCGCCCTGCATGCCGATTCCGGAGGTGGACATCCCGCCCCCGACGCCACTCGAAACGCTGTGCAATCGAACGGTGAGCGCGCTTGCCCGACCGGCCGAAGGACGCGTCGTTGTGGACATCCGCCGCCACCGACCAATCGGAACGCTGTGCATTTCGACGGTGAGCGTGACGTCCCGATGCCGCCGAAACCCTTGCCGCTCGGGGTTCGAGCGCCCTCCACCCGGCTGGCGGCGAGCGTTGCGGCACGCACCGGCTTTTCTGCCGAACCACTCGACCGCCCTGACGCGCCGCCCGTCACGCTCCCGCCACCCGCGCGAAAACTCTCTCAAATCACGGCAAAAAGCTGCGCAGTTTTTCTCGCCACGGGCCGGTCCGCGCAAGATGAGAAAAAACATTCTCGCCGGCGCGCGAAAAAATAGAGCCATTCGCTGCCGGCACCCGCGCGTCATCCGACGCTCCGCCGCGCACGGCCCAGAACAGCACAATCCGGAGACATCCCCTCATGACCGCCCGCCTGCCCGTCGACGGCACGCCTGCCCTGTCCGACTACCGCCTGACCGACAACCTGACCGCGACGCGCGGCCGGATCTTCCTGACCGGCACGCAGGCGCTGATTCGCCTGCTGCTGATGCAGCGCACGGTCGACACCGAACAGGGGCTCAACACGGCCGGTTTCGTCAGCGGCTATCGCGGCTCGCCGCTCGGCATGGTCGACCAGCAGCTGTGGAAGGCGAAGAAACTGCTCGACACCAGCGGCGTGCGCTTCCTGCCGGCGATCAACGAGGAACTCGGCGGCACGGCCGTGCTCGGCACGCAGCGGGTCGAGGCCGACCCCGAGCGCACGGTCGAGGGCGTGTATGCGATGTGGTACGGCAAGGGCCCGGGCGTCGATCGCGCGGGCGACGCGCTGAAGCACGGCAACGCGTACGGTTCGTCGCCGCACGGCGGCGTGCTGGTCGTCGCGGGCGACGACCATGGCTGCGTGTCGTCGTCGATGCCGCACCAGAGCGACTTCGCGATGATGGCGTGGCACATGCCGGTCGTGAACCCGTCGAACATCGCCGACATGCTCGAATTCGGCCTGTACGGCTGGGCGCTGTCGCGCTACTCGGGCGCGTGGGTCGGCTTCAAGGCGATCTCGGAAACGGTCGAGTCGGGCTCCACCGTCGACCTCGATGCGTTGCAGACGCGCTGGCCGGCGCCGGCCGGCTTCACGCCGCCGGCGGGCGGCCTGCACAACCGCTGGCCCGACCTGCCGAGCCTCACGATCGAGGCGCGCCTCGCCGCGAAGCTCGACGCGGTCCGCCATTTCGCGCGCGCCAACAGCATCGACAAATGGATCGCGCCGAGCACCCACGCGAACGTCGGCATCGTCACCTGCGGCAAGGCGCACCTCGACCTGATGGAGGCGCTGCGCCGCCTCGACCTGACGGTCGCCGATCTCGACGCGGCCGGCGTGCGGATCTACAAGGTCGGCCTGTCGTATCCGCTCGAAATGACGCGGCTCGAGACCTTCGTCGACGGGCTGGCCGAAGTGCTGGTGATCGAGGAGAAGGGTCCGGTCATCGAGCAGCAGATCAAGGACTACCTGTACAACCGCACCGAAGGCGCGCGCCCGCGCGTGCTCGGCAAGCACGACGCGGCCGGCGGGTGCCTGCTGTCGGAGCTGGGCGAGCTGCGCCCGTCGCGCATCCTGCCGGTGTTCGCCGACTGGCTCGCGCGGCACAAGCCGGCGCTCGACCGCCGCGAGCGCGTCGTCGATCTCGTCGCGCCGCAGATCCTGTCGAACGAGGCCGACGCGGTGAAGCGCACGCCGTACTTCTGCTCGGGTTGCCCGCACAACACGTCGACGAAGGTGCCCGAAGGCTCGATCGCGCAGGCCGGCATCGGCTGCCACTTCATGGCGTCGTGGATGGAGCGCGACACGACGGGCCTGATCCAGATGGGCGGCGAGGGCGTCGACTGGGCCGCACACGCGATGTTCACGAACACGAAGCACGTGTTCCAGAACCTCGGCGACGGCACCTACTTCCACTCGGGCATCCTCGCGATCCGCCAGGCGGTCGCCGCGAAAGCGAACATCACGTACAAGATCCTCTACAACGACGCGGTCGCGATGACGGGCGGCCAGCCGGTCGACGGCAGCATCTCGGTGCCGCAGATCGCGCGGCAGGTCGAGGCGGAAGGCGTGTCGCGCTTCGTCGTGGTGTCCGACGAACCGGAGAAGTACGACGGCCATCACGGGCAGTTCCCGACGGGCACGACGTTCCATCACCGCAGCGAACTCGATGCGGTGCAGCGCGAATTGCGCGAGACGCCGGGCGTCACCGTGCTGATCTACGACCAGACCTGCGCGGCGGAGAAGCGCCGCCGCCGCAAGAAAGGCGAATTCCCCGACCCGGACAAGCGCCTGTTCATCAACGACGCGGTCTGCGAAGGCTGCGGCGACTGCGGCGTGCAGTCGAACTGCCTGTCGGTCGAGCCGCTCGAGACGCCGCTCGGCCGCAAGCGCCGCATCGACCAGTCGTCGTGCAACAAGGACTATTCGTGCGTGAACGGCTTCTGCCCGAGCTTCGTGACGGTCGAAGGCGCGGCGTTGAAGAAGGCCGCCGGCGCCGCGTTCGACGAAGCGGCGCTCGCCGCGCGCGTCGACGCGCTGCCGGTGCCGGCGACGCATCTGGATGCCGCGCCGTTCGACATGCTCGTGACGGGCGTGGGCGGCACCGGCGTCGTGACGGTCGGCGCGCTGATCAGCATGGCCGCGCATCTCGAAGGCAAGAGCGCGTCGGTGCTCGACTTCATGGGCTTCGCGCAGAAGGGCGGCTCGGTGCTGTCGTTCGTGCGGATCGCGTCGAGCGACCGCTGGCTGAACCAGGTGCGCATCGACACGCAGCAGGCCGACGTGCTGCTCGCATGCGACATGGTGGTCGGCGCGAGCGCCGAGGCGCTGCAGACGGTGCGTCACGAGCGTTCGCGGATCGTCGTCAACACGCACCGGATCCCGAACGCGTCGTTCGTGCAGAACCCCGACGCGAACCTGCATGCGGACGCACTGCTCGAGAAGATGCGCCACGCGGCCGGCGACGGCTACCTGTCGAGCTGCGACGCGCAGGCGCTCGCGGCGAAGTTCCTCGGCGATTCGATCGGCGCGAACATCCTGATGCTCGGCTACGCATGGCAGCTCGGCCTCGTGCCGGTGTCGCTCGCCGCGATGATGCGCGCGATCGAGCTGAACAACGTCGCGGTGCCGATGAACAAGCTCGCGTTCTCGATCGGCCGGATGGCGGCCGGCGACGCGGCGGGCCTCGATGCGTTGTGGAACGCGCGCCATACGGTGGCCGTCCATGCCGCGCCGGAGACGCTCGCCGAACTGATCGCCGATCGCGAGGCGCGCCTCGACGCCTACGGCGGCGCGCGCTACGTCGAGCGCTACCGGGCGCTGGTGAGTGCGGCGCGCGCGAAGGGCGACGACACGCTGACGCGCGCGGTCGCGACGACGTTCTACCGGCTGCTCGCGGTGAAGGACGAATACGAAGTCGCGCGGCTGTACACGGACGACGCGTTCCGCACCGCGCTCGAAGCGCAGTTCGAAGGCGTGCCGGGCCAGGCGTACCGCGTGAAGTTCAACCTCGCGCCGCCGACGGTCGCGAAGGCCGGCAGCGACGGCAGCACGCCGAAGAAGCGCGTGTTCGGCCAGTGGATGTGGCCGGTGCTCGGCCTACTGGCGCGCGTGCGCAGCCTGCGCGGCACGTGGCTCGATCCGTTCGGCCGCACCGTCGAGCGCAAGATGGAGCGCGCGCTGGCCGACGACTACGAGACCACGCTCACGCGCGCGTTCGCCGCGATGACCCCCGGCAATGCGACGCAGGTCGCGCAACTGGCCGACCTGCACGCCCGCGTGCGCGGCTTCGGTCACGTGAAGGTGCGCAACCTGGCCGGCGTGAAGCGCGCGGAACGCGAGCTCGCGTTGCAGCTCGGCATCGACGCGGCGACGAGCGCGGCCGTGCAGCACGCGCTCGACGAGATGAAGGGCGCGGGGATGCTGAAGGGGATTCCGGTCGTCGTCGCAAAGTAACGCGAACGCGAGTGGATGCGAAAACGGCGACGCGGGTGCGTCGCCGTTTTTTCATGCACGCCGGTTGCCGCGCGCAGGCCGTTGCAGGCCCGTCAAAGAATGCCTTTCTTGCGCGTCGACAGCGCGGTTTCCGACAGGTCGATCTCGCGAATCAGCTTCGTCAGCGTCTCGTCGGAAATCTTGCTGTCGCTGCGCAGCCGGTACAGCGCCGAGCGCTCCGCGCGCACGGCCGCGATCCGCATCTGCAGCTCCATCGTTTCGGCCTGCTTCGCTTCCGCGCGCGGCGTGGGGCCGTCCTCGGCCAGCGCGGCGAGCCGGCGGCGATACTGGTCCATCACGCGTGCGGAGATGTCCGCGCAGCGCGCCGCGCCCGATTCGTCGAGATCGGCCGAAATCGCGTCGTGCGACGAATCGATCGCGCGGATCGCGGCCTGCGCGGCGGCCGAGCGCGCGGTGCGCTCCTCGTCGCCGAGCGGGTTGCGCGACGAGCGCACGCCGCGCAGCAGCAGCGGCAGGCCGATCACCGCGACGATCAGCGAGCCGAGGATCACGGCCGACGCGATGAAGATCGCGGTGTCGCGGCCGGGCAGCGGCGCGCCGTCGGACAGCGCGACCGGGATCGACAGCACGCCGGCGAGCGTGACCGCGCCGCGCACGCCGCCGACCGTCATCACTGCGATCGTGCGCACGCCGGCCATCGTGCCGGCGAGGCCCTGGCGCGCGGCGCGGCGGCTCGCGAACCAGCGCAGCAGCCATACCCACAGGAAGCGGATCGCATACAGCGCGAGCATCATCGCGCACACGTTGAAGATCATGCGGCCGACCAGCGCGTCGCTCGTATGGTGCGCGTCGACGAGCGCGCGGCCGATGATGTGCGGCAACTGCAGCCCGAGCATGATGAACACCATGCCGTTGAACACGAACTCGATCATCGCCCACGTGCTTTCGGCGCGCACGCGCGACGCGACGGTGCTTTTGCGCGAGAAGCTCGTGTAATTCATCATCATCCCGGCCGACACGGCCGCGAGCACGCCCGACAGGTCGAGGTGCTCGGCGAACAGGTAGGCCGCGAACGGCACCAGCAGCGTCATCACGATGCCGGGCGCCGGGTCGCCTTCCTGTTCGGCGTTCAGGAAGCGTGTCGACAGCGCGCTGAACAGCCAGGACACGATCGCGCCCGTCGCGAGCCCGCCGGCCGCGACGATCACGAACGTGACCGACGCGGCGCGCAGCGAGAACACGCCGGTCAGCGCGGCCGCGATCGCGAACTTCAGCGCGACGAGGCCCGACGCGTCGTTCATCAGCGCCTCGCCTTCGAGGATGTGCATCAGTTGCGGCGGGATGCGACCCTTGCCGGCGATGCCCGACAGCGCGACCGCATCGGTCGGCGACAGCACGGCCGCGAGCGCGAACGCGATCGGCAGCGGTAACTCGGGAATCAGCCAGTGGGCGAAGTAGCCCACTGCGAGTACCGTCATGAACACGAGCCCGAACGCGAGCATCAGGATCGCGCGGCGCTGCAGGTATAGCTCGCGTTTCGGAATCCGCCAGCCGTCCGCGAACAGCAGCGGCGGAATGAACAGCAGCATGAAGATCTCGGGATCGAACGTGACGTGCAGGTTCAGCTTCGGCCACGCGAGCATCGCGCCGAACGCGATCTGCATCAGCGGCAGCGGCAGTTGCAACGGCAGGAGGCGCGTGACGGCGCCGGACAGCGCGACGGTCAGCAGCAGAATGAGGACGGTGAAGACGATTTCCATCGATACGGCGGATAGGCAGAATGAAACGATCGTACGGAGTGTAGCGTGCCGACGTGACGGATGCGCTCGAACGGGCGGTGCGTGCGCACGGAAATGGTGCATCGACGGCGCGCCACGGTGGTGCGGCAGCCCGGCGCGACCCTGCGGCGCACGGGTCATGCGCACCGTGCACGGAGCTTGCTTGAGGGAGAGCAGCCGCCCGGCCCGCGCCGGGCAACCGAGGGTCCAACCATGACATTGCGCGCGCCGTCCCGGTCGTCGTCCGTGACGCCGGACGGCGCGTTCGAGTGCATCACCAGGAGAAGGGCATGACGATCGTGCAACAGGAGCGTCCGGCCGCCGCGTCGCCGTACCGGTTCGAGCGGGAGATGAGCTCCGGCTTCGAACGGCTGGCGACGCAGCACCGCGACCTGACGCTCACGACCGTGTTCCAGCCGATATTCAGCCTGTCGCACCAGCGTGCGGTCGGCTACGAGGCGCTGCTGCGCGCGCACGATGCGCTCGACCGCGCCGTGTCGCCGCTCGACGTGTTCGGCGAAGCCGCGCGCCAGGGCGAACTGCTGCAGCTCGACCGGCTCGCGCAGGCGCTGCATCTGGAGAACTTCGCGCTGCTCGGCGCCGAGCGCGAGTGGCTGTTTCTCAACGTCCATCCGGGCGTGCTCACCGACCCGTTCCAGGCGGCCGCGCTGCTCGCGAACCTGAAGCGGCTCGGCATGCCGCCGCGGCGCATCGTGCTCGAAGTGCTCGAACAGCGCGCGGAGGACGTCGAGCGGCTCGCGGAGGCCGTGCGCGCGTTCCGCACGCAGGGTTTCCTGATCGCGCTCGACGATTTCGGCGCGGGCCATTCGAACCTCGAGCGGATCTGGCAGCTGAACCCGGACATCGTGAAGCTCGACCGGATCATGCTGTCGCATGCGGCACATCGCACGGGACTGACCGCGATCCTGCACGGGCTCGTGACGCTGTTGCACGAGGCCGGCAAGCTGGTGCTCGTCGAAGGGATCGAGACCGAGCACGAAGCGCAGATCGCGCTGTCGTGCGAGGCCGATTTCGTGCAGGGCTACTACTTCGGCCGGCCGGCGCCGGGGCTGCCCGACAGCGCGGCCGCGACCGGCTGCATCGGCGAGCTGACCGAGCGCTTTCGTCAGCAGACCGAAGCGCGCGAGCGGCGCGACACGCAGCGGCTCGCGCCGTACCTGCGCGCGTTCGAACGGGCGGCCGAGCGCCTCGAGGCCGGCGAGCCGCTCGACGAGGTGTGCTGGAACTTCCTCGCGCTCGACGCGGCCGCGCGCTGTTTCCTGCTCGATGCGCAGGGCCGGCAGTCGGGCCGCAACGTCGTGCTGCGCGCGGATCGCGCGCTGGCCGAGGCGCGCTTTTCGCCGCTGGCGGACGCGCAGGGCGCGAACTGGCTGCGCCGGCCGTATTTCCGCTCGGCGATCGCCGAACCGGGGCGCGTGCAGGTCACGCGGCCGTACCTGTCGATCAACGAGGCGCAGCCGTGCGTGACGCTGTCGGTGGCCGTGCGCGTCGGCGATGCGCAGCGCGTGCTGTGCGGCGACATCGACTGGGTCGACGACGACGCGCCAGTCGCGTAGCGACGCACGGCGCGCATGCGGTGAGCAGCGAGCGGGGCGCGGGGCGGCCGTTGCGTTCACCGCGGGCTTCCCCGACAATGGCGCGACCGCGGCCATCGTGACCGCGCGCGCCGTCCCGGGGGCCACCATGGCGGCGAATAAAAAAGGAAAAAAACCATGAAACGACCGATTTCGCTGACCATCCTCGCGTGGGTCATCATCGTGACCAACGCGATCACCTGCGTGTATACGCCGTTCTCGATCGGCATGCCGACCACCCAGGCGCTGCTGTCGCACTACCTGCTGCCCGTCTGGGCGACGCTCGGCATCAGCGTGATCATCGAAGCCGCGAACGTCGTGATCGGCATCGCGATCCTCAAGGGGCGCGAGTGGTCGCGCAAGGCCTACGTCGCGACGTCGGTGTTCGGCTTCGCGTTTTCGTTCATCAACATGCCGAAGTCGATGTTCGCGGTGCTGATCCCCGGCTTCATGCTGTTCGCGCTGTTCATCTACCTGCTGTTCCGGCGTCCCGCGACCGCGTATTTCCGGCACGCCCTCGCGTGAACGTCGTGCGCAACGCGCTGGCGATCGTGCTGTTCACGATCGCCGGCTTCGGCGTGATGGCCGCGCAGATGGCCGCGTTCCTGAAAGTCGGGCAGGCGGGTGTGACGGTCGTATTCGTCGCCGTGTTGTTCACGGCGTCGGCCGTGCTGCTAGCTGCGGGCGCGTTTGCCGGCGCATTCCGGCCGCGTGCGCGCGGCGCGGGCATCACGCTGCTGGCCGCGGCCGCGACCACCGCGCTCGGGATGATCGGCTGGGGAATGCTCCTGCTCACGCCCGCGATCGTCGACATGATGCAGCAGCAGGGCGCGTACTTCGACGCGCGCATGTTCCGGTTCGTGTCCGGCACCGCGGTGACGGGGTTGTCCGCGCTGGTCGGCGTCTGGCTCGTGCGGCGCGGCTGAAGGACATGGCTGAAATGCGCGACTGAAATACGCGGCCGCCGGCACGCTGGCGTCCGTCACGCGGCTCGGCTAGGATGCGCGAATTATCCAGACGATTCGCGGGCCGCCCATGAACCGACATGCCGCTTCTTCCGTCCTCCTCGAAGTGATCGCCACGACCGTCGGCGATGCCCAGGCCGCCGCCCGCGCGGGCGCCGACCGCCTCGAACTCGTGACTGCGATCACCGAAGGCGGGCTGACGCCGAGCGTCGGCCTGATCGAGGCCGTCGTGGCCGCCGTGCCGATTCCCGTCAACGTGATCGTGCGTCCGCACAGCCGCTCGTTCGTCTATGACGCCGACGACCTGCGCGTGATCGAGCGCGACGTGCGCGCGGCCGTCGCGGCCGGCGCGAACGGCGTCGTGTTCGGCGCGCTCGACTCGCGCGGCGACGTCGATCTCGGCGCGCTGGCCCGGATCGCGGCCGCCGCGGACGGGCGCGCGCTCACGTTTCACCGCGCGTTCGACGTCGCGCGCGATCTGAACGCCGCGTTCGACGCGCTGCTGCGCGTGCCGGCCGTCACGTCCGTGCTGACGTCGGGCGGTCATCCGTCGGTGCTCGACGCGGTTGCGACGATCACGCGGCTCGTGCGGCAGGCGGCGGGCACGACTTGCACGGTGCTGGCCGGCTCGGGGCTCACGATCGACGCGGTCGGCGATTTCGTCCGCGCCACCGGCGTGCGTGCGGTGCATTTCGGCTCGGGCGTGCGGCCGCGCGGCGAGGTGCTGGCGCCCGTCGACGGGCAACGCGTCGAGCGCGTGCGCGCGGCGCTCGACGGCGCGGCGTCGCACGTGTGACGCACGTCCCGACACCGCACGACACAAACACGACACGACATCATCGGGGAGAGCGGGCCACATGACGGACGCCACGCACGACACGCACGACGGCGCGGACGACGATGCCGCGCCCGGCTGGGACGCGATCGACGCCGCGCTCGCGCGCCTTTATCCGGGCCAGGAGCCGAAGCACTACGGCACGCTGGTCAAGTGGCGGCTCGGCGGCCCCGATCCGCTCGACGGGATCAGCGTGTGGCGGCGCGCGGCCCCCGTGCCGCACTGGCATTTCGTCACGTACGGGCTGAGCGAGCTGTATGCGAAGGAGTCGGACGATCCGGCCGCCAGCGGTTTCGGCTTCGAGCTGACGATGCGCGTCGCGTGCGTGGCTGGCGACGACGAGCCGCCGCGCTGGGTGTTCAGCTTCCTGCAGAATCTCGCGCGCTACGTGTTCCAGAGCGGCAACGCGTTCGACGATGGCCACTGGATGACGGCCAACGGCCCGATCACGCTCGATACCGATACGGCGCTCTGCTCGATGGGCTTCGCGTTCGATCCGGAGCTGCCGGCGATCGACACGCCGCACGGCCGTCTCGCGTTCCTGCAGGTCGTCGGGCTGACGCTCGACGAGGAACGCGCCGCGAAGCGCTGGCGCACGCGTGCGCTGCTCGACACGCTGCTGCCGCACATGCCGCTGTGGGTGACCGATCTCGGCCGCGCGTCGCTGCTCGAACGCGCGGACGTGCGCGAGCAGGTCGACGCGGGCACGCAGCGCGACGGCTCGGCGAGCGGTTACCTGTTCACCGACGTGCTCGGCTGGGGCACCCGCAAGCGGCTGCTGCGCGCGCCGGTGATCGAGATCACCGTCGGCGCGCGGCAGGTCGACGAACTCGTCACGCTACTGCCGCTGCGGCTGCCGTTCGACCGGCCGTTTCGCCTCGTCGGTCACGACGGCGCGGTGCGGTTCGTGCGCGGCGACGCGAACGGCGTGAGCGACGAAGACGGCACGCTGACGCTGCAGCTCACCGACGCGACGGTGCAGGCGCTGGCGCGCACGCTGAAGCCGCGCGCCGGCGAGTATGCGATCGACGGGCTCGACGGCGTGCGCTGGCGGGTCGAGCCGACGGTGATCCGCGACGCGCAGGGCCATCCGGTGCAGACGATCGGCTAGGGCCGGCGCCCGAGCCGCGGCGCGTCACGTGTTGCGCACGAACCAGGTCCGCTTCGCGGTGCCGAGCAGCGCGCGATAGACGAGCCACGACACGACGAAGGTGGCCGGCGCCGACAGCGACGCGGCGAACCCGGTCGCCTGGTTCAGCGCCAGCCCCGCGAACGCGCCCGCGAACCACGCGGTCAGGCCGCCCGGATTGAACACCGGCACGTGCGCGTCGCGGCATTCGACGTCGTCGCCGACGAGCTGCCCGTAGCGCGCCGACAGGATGTGCGCGAGCGCGACGCCGACCCACGCGACGACGAAGATGCCCTGGTACGCGAGCGCTTGCAGGATCCGCGAGAAGATGTCGGCCATCATCAGCGCATAGACGACCGCGCCGACCACGACCGCCCACACGAATTTCGGCGCGCGCAGCCCCGCGACCTTCTGGAAGAACGCCTGCATGTTGACGGTCGCGAGGTAGTAGTTCGCGGTATTGATGCGCGACTGCGTGACCCACACGAACAGCAGCCCCCACACGCCCATCAGCTTCAGCAGCGCGAGCACGACCGACACTTCCGACAGCGTGCCGAGCCCGGGAATCGTGCTGACGAGATAGATGCCGGCCGCGCCGTTGACGAGGAACGTGACGAGGTAGAACGGCATCCCGAAGTTGAAGCGGCCGTGATAGCGGGCGTCGGCCTTGCGGCCGAAGCGCGCGTAGTCGAACGTGAACATCATCAGCACCCATACGCCCATGTAGTAGACGAAGCACTGCCACCAGCCGCCGGCCGGGGCGCCGCCCGTCGGCCCGAAATCGAGCCACGCGGCGTGATAGCCGTACTCGGCCGTCGCGAGCCCGACCGCCGCGAGCAACCCGAACAGGTAGAACGGCAGCAGCACGCCGTTGAACTTGTCGAGCCAGTGCTGCACGCTGCCGAACACGAGCGGCACGCTGTAGCAGACGACGATCAGCGCGGCCCACTTGTAGTCGAGCGCCGGAAACTGGTGATGCGCGGCGACCGCGATCACCGAGCCCTCGAACACCGCGTAGTAGATCGCCGTCGCGAAGAAGATCAGCGTCGCGAGCGCCGCGCCCGCGCTGCCGAACAGCACGCGCGAGAACAGCGCGACCGACAGGCCGGTACGGATCGCGTAGCGGCTGATGATCGAATTGACGATGCCGTACGAAACGACCGACAGCGCCATCCCGATCAGCGCGTTGCGCGCGCCGTAGGTGAGCGCGAGCGTCGCGCCGACGACGATGTAGAACACCGCGCTGCAGACGGCCCACCACGCCATCGTCAGCGCAAAGGGCGGCATGCGTGCGTGATCGGGAATGGCGAGCGTCGACAGGTCGAGATCCTCGTCGGTGCGGGCCTGAGCCAGGTTGGCCATGAGCGTGCTCCTCGATGAGCGAAACAGCGGACGACGTCTGGGCCGCGGCCCATGCGAGCCGCGGGGTTGCCCCGACGTCGGGGCGGGCAACCGGTCCGGCGAAAACGGCGCGCAGGCGTCCCCGCCGCGCCGCGCGCGGCCGCACGGACGGGAAACGGAAGCGAAGGATGAAAACGGAGGGCGGCGCACGGCGCCCGGCGCGACGGCCGGGCGCGTGGCGCTCAGTCCTTCAGTACGGCGCGCAGCAGCGCGAGGCGCCGCTGATACTCGCGGCGCGCGGCGAGCGCGTCGGCCATCGTCACGCGCACGAAGCGCGCGCGATGGTTCGGCTGCATCTGGCCGATCAGGTCCATGTCGGCGCTGATGACCGTGCCGATCGTCGCGTAGCCGCCGCCCGACACCGCATCGCGATGCAGGATGATCGGCTCGACCCCGGCCGGCACCTGGATCGATCCGATCGGATAGCACGCGTCGACGATGTTCGACGGATCGGCCCCGGCGCCGAACGGCTGCTCGCGCGGCCGGAACTGCAGCGGCCGGCCGTTCTTGTAGCGGTAGCCGATGCGGTCCGCCTCGGGCGCGACCGTCCATTCGTCATCGAAGAACGTGTGCGCCGACGCGTCGGTGAGCCGGTAGTGGTACAGCCCCGGCAGCACGCGCAGTTCGACCTGGCTGTCCAGCGGCCGGCTGACCGACGCCGGCAGCTCGCGCCCTTCGCGAAGCGTGCCGCGCGCCGCGCCGATCGGCAAACGGTCGCCTTTCTGCAGGCGCCGGCCCGCGTGGCCGCCGATCGCGCCGAGCGTGTAGGTCGAGCGGCTGCCGAGCACGACCGGCACGTCGATGCCACCCGCGACGGCCAGGTACGCGCGGGCGCCGCCCTTCACGTAGGCGAACGACAGCACGCTGCCCGCGCGGATCCACAGCGCGACGTTGCAGCGCTGCCCGACGCCGTCGATCTTCGGGGTCATCTCGGCGCCCGTGACGGCGACCAGCGCGTCCGCATGGAACAGCAGCTCCGGGCCGAGCAGCGTGCATTCGAGCACGGCCGCCTGTTCCGGATTGCCGACCAGCAGGTTCGCCGCGCGCGACGCGTACTGGTCGAGCGAGCCCGACGGCGGGATGCCGACGTGGTAGTAGCCTTGCCGGCCCGTATCCTGGACCGACGTCGCGAGGCCGGGTTTCACGACCTCGATCAGGTTGTGCGCGTCAGCGGGCATGCAGCACCTCGACGAGAGAACGGTTGACCGCATCGGGATCGCGCCGGAACGCGTCGAGCGAGAATTTCACGGGGCGCACGCGCAGCGAGAAGGTACCCGCTTCGACGGCCGCCACCGCGGCGTCATAGGCGTCGCGATCGATCGGCTGGAACTTCACGATGTCGCCGGGCCGGAAGAACACCATGAAATCGCGCAGGTAGTCGAGCCGCTGCGCGGGATCGAAGATCGGCGCCGGCGTCACGCCGAACATCTGGTAGCCGCCCGCGCCGCGCACCGAGTAGATGCAACCGAAGCAGCCGCCGTGGCCGACCGTCAGCTTCGGCGTGTCGGTGCGCGGCCGCAGGTATTTCGGTACTTCGAGCTGCCGTGCGCGCTCGACCATCTGGTACATGAACGGCAGGCCCGCGACGAAGCCGACCATCGACACGAACCACGGCGAGCCCGAGTGCGCGGCGATGAAGTCGTCGACGTCGCGCTTGCCGTTGATCCGCGCCGCATATTCGAGGTCGGTCGACGACGGGTCCTGGTGACGCTCGCGAAACCGCATCAGCGTCTCGTGCGTCCACGGGTCGTTGTACAGCACCGGCACCTCGACGATGCGGGTATCGAGTTCGAGCGGCGCGTCGCCGACCTCGGCCTCGATCGCCTTGAGCAGCGCGACGAGCGTGTCGGGCTCGATCACGTCCGGGTCGTAGCGCACCTGGTAGGACGCGTTCGCCGGACAGATCTCGGTGATGCCCGGCACCGCGCGCCGCTGCAGTTCGCGCGTGATCGCCGTGCCCTTGAAGAAGGCGTCGAGCGACATCGCCTCGCTGATCTCGACGAACACGAATTCGTCGCCGCCGAACGTATAACGGGTCGTCACAGGGCCTCCCCGACGCGCGCGGCGTCCGCGGTTTCGTGCTGCCGGGCGGCGGCCGTCGCGGCCTCGCGCCATGACGGCATCCACGCTTCGAGAAAATTCGTGTGATAGCGGCCCGCGCGCACGTCGTCGTCCGCGAGCAGCGCGACGTGCAGCGGCGCGGTGGTCTTCAGGCCGCCGACCTGCAGCTCGCCGAGCGCGCGAGACAGACGCCGCAATGCGGCCGCGCGGCTCTCGTCGTGCACGATCAGCTTCGCGAGCAGCGAATCGTAGAACGGTGGCACGACGTAGCCCGGGTAGAGCAGCGAATCGACGCGCACGCCGGGGCCGGTCGGCCACACCAGTGCGTCGATCCGGCCCGGATTCGGGCGGAAATCCTGCAGCGGATCTTCCGCGTTGATCCGGCATTCGAGCGCGGCGCCGCGCATCGCGATGTCGGCTTGCGCGAACCGCAGCGGCTCGCCGTCGGCGATGCGCAGCGTTTCGCGCACGAGATCGATGCCGGTGATCGCCTCGGTCACCGGATGCTCGACCTGGATGCGCGTGTTCATCTCGATGAAGTAGAACTCGCCGCGCGCATCGTCGAACAGGTATTCGAGCGTGCCCGCGCTGCGGTAGCCGACCTCGCGCGCGAGCCGCGTGGCCGACGCGCACAGCGCGTCGCGCTGCGCCGGCGTGAGCGACGGCGACGGCGCTTCCTCGAGAATCTTCTGGCGGCGCCGCTGCAGCGAGCATTCGCGCTCGAACAGGTGGACGACGTCGCGGCCGTCGCCGAGCACCTGCACCTCGATGTGCCGCGCTCGCGCGATGAAGCGTTCGAGATAGACGCCGCCGTCGCCGAACGCGGCCTGCGCCTCGCGCTGCGCGAGCGGCAGTTCGGCGTCGAGCTGCGCGGCGTCGTGCGCGACGCGGATGCCGCGCCCGCCGCCACCCGCGGCCGCCTTGATCATGATCGGATAGCCGATGCGCGCGGCGACCGCGCGGGCCGCGTCGAGCGACTGGACGACGCCGTCGCTGCCCGGCACGGTCGGCACGTTCGCGCGCCGCGCGGTGTCGCGGGCGCGCGCCTTGTCGCCCATCGTCGCGATCACCTGCGCGCCCGGGCCGACGAAGATCAGCCCGGCCGCCTCGACCTGCGCGGCGAACGCCGCGTTCTCGGACAGGAAGCCGTAGCCCGGATGGATCGCGTCCGCGCCGCATTGCCGCGCGGCGTCGAGGATCGCGGCCGGATTCAGATAGCTCTTCGCCGCATGCGACGACCCGATGTGGATCGCTTCGTCGGCCATGCGCGCGGCGAGGCTGTCGCGGTCCGCGTCGCTGACCACGGCGACCGCGCGCATGCCGAGCTCGCGTGCCGCGCGGATCACGCGCACCGCGATTTCGCCGCGGTTCGCGACCAGCACGGTCTTGATCCGCGACGGTCGATAGAAGGTGTCGGGGGCGTTTGCCGGCTTCATCGCATCACCCCTCGATCCGCATCAGCACCTGGCCGGCGTCGACCGGCTCGCCATCGTCGACGAGCAGCTCGACGACGCGGCCGGCCGCATCGGCTTCGATCTCGGTGAACTGCTTCATCACTTCGACGAGGCCGACCACCGCGCCGGCCGCGACCGTCGCATCCACCGCGACGTAGTAGTCCGCCTCGGGCGACGGGCGTCGGTAGAACGTGCCCGGCAGCGGGCTGACGATGTCGTGCAATGCCATCTTGCGTCTCCTTGAATCGGGTTCAGTGATGAGCGGCGAGCGGTTGCGGGCCGGCGGTCCGGATGCCTTCGCGGACCAGCGCGTCGCGCGTTTCGCGCACGAGTTCGAGCGCGCCGGGCGTGTCGCTGTGGATGCAGACCGAATCGAAATCGATGTCGATGTCGTCGCCGTCGATCGTGCGCACCTTGCCGTCGATGCACGCACGCAGCACCTTGTCGGCCACCTGCTGCGGGTCGAGGCGCCCGACGCGGCGCGTGAACACGATGGAGCCGCTGCGGTCGTAGTCGCGATCGGCGTAGAACTCGCGGATCACCGGCTGTTCGTACTCCCTCGCCACGCGATACGTGACCGACGCTTCCATGCAGTACAGCCACAGGCCGGGATCGACGCGCTGCAGCGTCTCGATCAGCAGCCGCGAGAACGCCTCGTTGGCCGCCGCGTGCATGTAGAGCGCGCCGTGCGGCTTGACGTGCTGCAGGCTCACGCCGTTGAGCCGCGCGAACTCGCGCAGCGCGCCGAGCTGATACAGGATGTCGTGGACGAGCGCCTGCGGCGTTTCGGTGATCGTGCGGCGACCGAAGCCCGCCAGATCGCGAAAGCCCGGATGCGCGCCGATCCCGACGCCGGCGTCGCGCGCGAGCTGCACCGTGCGCGCCATGATGTTCGGGTCGCCGGCATGAAAACCGGTGGCGATGTTCGCCGAGCTGATGAGCGGCATGATCTGCTCGTCGACGCCGTCGCCGATCGTCCACGGGCCGAAACCTTCGCCCATGTCCGAATTCAGGTCGACACTGTGCTTCCTCATACGGTTCGTTCCTCCAGGTTCTCCGGTCTCGCGTGCGCCGCAGCGCGTGTCGACACCGTGTTGAACGCAGGTTAGCCGTGCGGGGTGCGTCAAAATAGTTCTATTTTTATATGCGACCGTATCGATTTTTCAGATATCGCCGGAAACGGCCGCCCGGCGCCGCGGCAGGCGGATGCGCACGGGTCGGGCGGGCCCGGATTGCCGCTAAACGGACGGTTGATATGATGGTTGCCATGCCCCCATCAGTTTTCCACCGCGCATGGCCCTGACGCTCAGACAGCTCAAGTACTTCGTCGCGACCGCCGAGCTCGGACAGATCTCGCAGGCCGCGATCCAGCTCACCATCTCGCAGTCGGCCGTGACGAGCGCGATCAAGGAACTGGAGGACAGTCTCGGCACGCAGCTGTTCGTGCGCACGTCGGCGGGCGTGACGCTGACCGATACCGGGCGGCGTTTTCTCAATCACGCGTACACGATCCTGTCGTCGGTCGACGAGGCGATGCGGATCCCGAATCTCGAAAGCACGCTGACCGGCACGCTCGCGATCGCCGCGAGCTACACGGTGCTCGGCTACTTCCTGCCGCATCACGTGCTGCGGCTCAATACGCTCTATCCGCGCCTGACGATCCACCTGCACGAGCTGAACCGCGAGTCGATCGAGGAAGGGCTGATCGCGGGCCGCTACGACATGGCCGTGCTGCTCACGTCGAACGTGTCGAATCCGGAGCTCGTGCTGGAGCCGGTGATCCATTCGGTGCGCAGGCTGTGGGTCGGCGCGCATCATCCGCTGCTGCGGCGCGAGAGCGTCACGTTCGCGGAGGTCGCGCACGAGCCGTTCGTGATGCTGACGGTGGACGAGGCCGGGCAGACCGCGCTGCGTTACTGGAACGAGACGCCGTACCGGCCGAACGTGATCCTGCGCACCTCGTCGGTCGAGGCGGTGCGCAGCATGGTCGCGAACGGCAGCGGTGTGGCGATCCTGTCCGACATGGTGTATCGCCCGTGGTCGCTCGAAGGGCGGCGCATCGAGACGATCGTGCTGCGCGACCCGGTGCCGCCGATGAGCGTCGGCCTCGCGTGGCGCAAGAACATCGAGCTGAGTCCCGCGATGCACGCGGTGCGCGACTATTTCCGGCACACGTTCATGGAGCCGCGCGCACTGGGCGGCGCGACCTGAGTGGTGCGCGCGGGCGTGAAAAAGCCGGGGCGCGCCCCGGCTTTTTCGTTGGCGGGCGCGGCGCGCCGGCCGTTGCCGCTTACGCGTTGTCCGACAGCGCGTCGGCCTGGCTCGCGCGGATGCCGAGGCGCTCGAACAGCGCGCGGTCGCGCTGCGTCTGCGGGTTGCTCGTCGTCAGCAGCTGGTCGCCGTAGAACATCGAGTTCGCACCGGCGAGGAAGCACATCGCCTGCATCGCGTCGTCGAGCTGCTCGCGCCCGGCCGACAGGCGCACGACGGCCTTCGGCATCGTGATGCGCGCGACCGCGATGGTGCGCACGAATTCGAACGGATCGAGCGGCGCGGTGCCTTCGAGCGGCGTGCCTTCGATCGCGACGAGGTTGTTGATCGGCACCGATTCCGGATACGGGTTCAGGTTCGCGAGCTGCGAGATCAGGCCCGCGCGTTCGCGACGCGATTCGCCCATCCCGATGATGCCGCCGCAGCACACATTGATGCCCGCGTCGCGCACGCGGTCGAGCGTGTCGAGGCGATCCTGGTAGGTGCGCGTCGAGATCACCTGGCCGTAGAACTCCGGCGACGTGTCGAGGTTGTGGTTGTAGTAGTCGAGGCCCGCGTCGGCGAGCTGCCGAGCCTGTTCGTCTTCGAGCATGCCGAGCGTCATGCAGGTCTCGAGGCCGAGCTCCTTCACGCCGCGCACCATCTCGGTCAGCGCCGGCATGTGGCGCTCCTTCGGGTTGCGCCACGCGGCGCCCATGCAGAAGCGGCTCGCGCCGTTCGCCTTCGCCGCGCGCGCGGCGTCGAGCACCGTGTCGACGTCCATCAGCTTCTCGGCCTTCAGGCCCGTGTCGTGATGCGACGACTGCGAGCAGTACCCGCAATCTTCCTCGCAGCCGCCCGTCTTGATCGACAGCAGCGTCGACAGCTGCACCGCGTTCGCGTCGAAGTGCTCGCGATGCACCTGCTGCGCGCGGAACATCAGGTCGTTGAACGGCAGTTCGAACAGCGCGACGACGTCGGCGACGCGCCAGCGCTGCGGCGCCGGTGCAGCCATGGGAATCGCGTCGGATTGCACGGCGACGGTCTGGGCTTGGGTCATTTCGTTTTCCTGTCCTGGGCGGGATTGGGGGATCGGTTGGGTCAAGGCCGCGCGGCGCGCAGCGACTCGACGAGCGCGGCGATGTCGAGCATCGCCGCGGCGGATTCGGGGGCGGCCGGCGTCATGTGCGCGATGCGGCCGACGAGCGGCGCGCGGTGCTCGCGCGCGAGCCAGTCGCGAATCGTCGCGACGTTCTCGTCGGCGAACGACATGGCCGGGTCGACGTGGTTCGCGACCCAGCCCGCGAGCGCGAGCCCGCGCTGGCGAATCGCATCGGCCGTCAGCAGCGCGTGGCTGATGCAGCCGAGCCGGATGCCGACGACGAGCACGACGGGCAGGCCGAGCGCGACCGCGAGATCGGCGGTGTCCTGCGTGTCGTTCAGCGGCACGCGAAAGCCGCCGACGCCTTCGACGACGACGACGTCCGCGCGCGTCAGCGCTTCGCGATGGCACGCGACGATCGTGTCGAGATCGAGCGTCACGCCTTCCTGCGCGGCGACGATGTGCGGCGCGGCCGGCGCTTTCAGCAGGAACGGCGTGCGCAGCTCGGGCGGCAGCACGACGTTCGCGGCGGCGTCGAGCTGATCGGCATCCTCGTTGCGCCAGACGCCGTCGCGTTGATACGCGCCGGCCGCGACCGGCTTCAGCGCGGCCGCGCGCAGCCCGTGCCGCGCGAAGCCGTGCAGCATCGCGGCCGACACGAAGGTCTTGCCGATTTCGGTATCGGTGCCGGTGACGAACAGCGAGAGCGGGGCGGTCATGCGGCTGCCTCGCTAGCTTCGATCAACGCGGCTTCGAGCCTGGCGAGATCGTCGAACGAATGCGCGGCCGACAGCGACACGCGCAGCCGCGACGTGCCGGCCGGCACCGTCGGCGGCCGGATCGCGGGCACCCACAGGCCGTGTGCGTCGAGCGCGCGCATCGCCGCGAGCGTCGCATCGTTGCTGCCGATCACGAGCGGCTGCACGGCCGTGTGCGAATCGACCGGCTGCCAGCGCGTGTTGCGCAGCAGCGCACGCGTGCGTTCGATCAGCGCGGCGAGGTGCGCGCGGCGCGCGTCGCCTTCGTCGCCCGCGATCACCTTCAGGCTCGCGGAGACCGCATGCGCGACGGCCGGCGGCGCGGCGGTCGTGAAGATGTAGCTGCGCGCGCGCTGGATCAGCCATTCGATCACGGTTTCGTGCGCGATCACGAACGCGCCGGCGACGCCGGCCGCCTTGCCGAGCGTGCCGACGTACACCAGATGCGGCGAACGCAGCGCGGCGGCCGCGAGCGCGCCGCGCCCCTGCGGGCCGAGCACGCCGAAGCCGTGCGCATCGTCGACGACGAGCCACGCGCCGTGGCGCTCGGCCAGCGCGACGAGTTCGGCGAGCGGCGCGACGTCGCCGTCCATGCTGAACACGGTGTCGCTGACGATCAGCTTCGTTTCGGCCTCCGATGCGTCGAGCAGCGCGGCGAGCGCGGCCGTATCGGCGTGCGGATAGACCTGCACGTTCGCGCGCGACAGCCGCATCCCGTCGATCAGCGACGCGTGGTTCAGCGCGTCGGAGAAGATCGTCGCGCCCTTGCCCGCGAGCGCCGTCATCGCGGCGAGGTTCGCCATGTAGCCGGTGCTGAAGTACAGCGCGCGCGGCGCGTCGGAGAAGCCGCCCGCGAAGCCCGCGAGCTCGTCCTCGAGCCGCGCGTGCGCGCGCGAATGGCCGCCGAGCAGGTGCGAGCCGCCGCTGCCGGAGCCGTAGCGCTGCGCGCCTTCCGCGAATGCGGCGACGAGTGCCGGATGCGCGGCGAGGCCGAGGTAGTCGTTGCTCGCGAAGCCGACGATCTCGCGGCCGTTTACGGTCATGCGTGCGTCGCACGCGGTGTCGGCGATACGGCGCACGCGGCGCAGCCCTTGCGCGTCGAGATCGGCGAGGCCGCGTTGCAGGGTGTCGAGCAGGCTCATCGGCCGAGGTCCTCCAGCGTCGCGTCGAGCGTGTCGCGCGTGCGCTGCGCGAGCCACGCGATGTCGTCGTCGCTCATCACGTACGGCGGCATCAGGTACACGGTCGTGCCGATCGGGCGCAGCAGCAGTTCGCGCGCCAGCGCATGTTCGAAGAAGCGCCGCGAGAAACCGCGCGCCGCGTCGCCGTCGAGCGCGACGTCGAACGCGAACAGCGTGCCGCGCTCGCGCAGATGGCGCACCTGAGGATGAGCGTCGAGCGGCGCGAGCGCCGCGCGCAGCGTCGCCGATTTGCCGGCGTTGCGCGCGAGCACGTCGTCGCGCGCGAACAGGTCGAGTGTCGCGACCGCCGCGCGGCACGCGAGCGGGTTGCCGGTGTACGAATGCGAGTGCAGGAAGCCGCGCGTCGTGTCGTCGTCGTAGAACGCCGCGAACACGTCGTCGCGCGTGAGCACCAGCGACAGCGGCAGGTAGCCGCCACTGATCCCTTTCGACAGGCACATGAAATCGGGCCAGACACCGGCCTGCTCGCACGCGAAGAAGGTGCCGGTGCGTCCGCACCCGACCGCGATCTCGTCGGCGATCAGGTGCACGCCGAATTCGTCGCACAGCGCGCGCAGCCCGCGCACGTACGACGGATCGTGCATCGCCATGCCGGCCGCGCACTGCACGAGCGGCTCGACGATCAGCGCGGCGATCCGGTCGCCGCGTTCGACGAACAGGCGCCGCACGTCCGCGAGCGCGCGGCCCGCGACGTCGGCGGCCGTCTCGCCCGGCAGCGCGCCGCGCGCATCGGGCGACGCGACCACGTGCGCGTGGCGGATCAGCGGATCGTACGCATCCTTGAACAGCGCAACGTCGGTCACGCCGAGCGCGCCGATCGTCTCGCCGTGATAGCTGTTCGCGACGCAGACGAATTCCTGCTTGTTCGCGCGGCCGCGGTTGCGCCACGCGTGGAAGCTCATCTTCAGCGCGATCTCGACGGCCGACGCGCCGTCCGACGCGAAGAACGCATGGCCGAGCGTGCGCCCGGTGAGCGCGTGCAGCCGTTCGGCGAGCTCGATCGCGGGCGCGTGCGTGCAGCCGGCGAGCATCGCGTGCTCGAGCGTGTCGAGCTGGTCCTTCAGCGCCGCGTTGATGTCCGGGTTCGCATGGCCGAACAGGTTGACCCACCACGAGCTGATCGCGTCGAAGTAGCGGCGGCCGTCACGGTCGTACAGCCACACGCCCGCGCCGCGCGCGACGGGGACGAGCGGCAGGCGCTCGTGATGCTTCATCTGGGTGCAGGGGTGCCAGACCGCGCGCAGGCTGCGCGCGACCCAGTCGTCGGTGGCTGGCGTACTCAAGGCGACTCCGGGGGTAAAACGACCGCGCGGCATCGACGGGATGCCGCGCGGCGGGATACGAAACGCGCTGAGATTAGCGTGTTCCGCCGGACGTTGCACTAGCGGTTACAAGTGCCGCAAAGCCTTGTCGGGCGGGAGTTCGGCGCAGTTCGCGGGGGCTCGGAACGGAACGCGACGGATCGGGCGAAATGCGCGCAGAAGACGACGTTCGAGTGACACCCCCCGACAGAAAAAAATCGCGGGGCGGCGCGCGGTGCGCGGGCGAAAAATCGGGGATCGAAGCGCAATACGGGCGTGCGGGGCGATGTCGCGACCGACAGGCGGCGGCACAGCGGTGGGGGCGTACCGGAACGCAATCGGGCAGCCGGAACGGCAGGCGGCGCCGCGCGACGGACACGCGCTCAGGAGAAAAGAAAAGGAAGCGGGGGAAAAGACGAAAAACGCGTGCGGCGTACGATCCGCCGCGCGTCGGACGTCAGCGCGAAGCCAGTGCGCGCGTATCGGTGTCGCGGGTGGGGGCGTCGCCGTTGTCGGCCGTCTGCGTCGCGTTGTCGTTCCACACGACACGGTCGTTGACCGCATACAGCCGGCATGCGCCCGCGCCTTGCTTCGCGCAGTTGTCGAGCGCGAGCGCCATCGGATCGTCGCCGCCTTCGGCCCACGACCACGCGCCTTCCGACGACACCGCGAACGCGCGGCTCGGATGCTGGTTCAGGAAGCGGCGATAGCCTTCGCGGCCGGCTTCGTCGACGTACGGCACCGCGTTGACCGCATCGATCGACGCATAGCCGGTGGCCTTCGGCTCGTGCGGGTTCGCGACCGCATAGCGCACCGCGGTCGGCAGGTTCAGTTCGGCGAGGAATGCGTGCACGGCCGGCCACCACACGGGCACGCCGTCGCGATCGACGATCAGCCGGTGCGCGTCGTCCTTGTAGCGGCCGAAATCGATGAACTGCGCCTGCGTGCCATGCGACACGTACGCATCGTGCATCTGCGCGACGAGCGCGGGCGTCCACACCGAATCGTTGTCGCCGTACAGCCACAGCGACCGCACGGCCGTATGCGCGCCGTACTGGTCGAACGCGTCGACGAGGTTGCGCTGCCAGCCGTCGCACAGGTCCTGGCGCAGCCCGCCGGAGAAGTTGATGATGCCGCGCACGCCCGCCGCGGCTTCGGTGCCGTAGGCGACCGACACGAGGCCGCCGTGCGACGTGCCGGCGACGACGATGCGCGACGCATCGACGTACTGCTGGCGCGACATGTAGCGCACCGTCGCGTCGACGTCGGCGGCCTGCGCGAGGCCGTTCTTGCCGACGTTGCAGCCTTCCTGCTGGTACGTGCCGCCCGAACCGGCGAAGCCCTGGCGATTCGGCGCGATCACCGCATAGCCGCGGCGCACGAATTCGCGCGCGAACGCGAGCGGCCGGCTGCGCGGCTGCAGATGGAGATCGCCGGTGTTTTTGCCGTGGTTGAAGACGACGAGCGGGAACGGGCCGGGGCCGTTCGGCTTGAACAGCGTGGCCTCGAGCGTGACGGCGCCCGACGCGTCGGCCGGAATGCGGAGGATCTGTTCGTTGAGGTCGGCGGCAACCTGCGGCAGGTTCGCGTCGGCGTAGTCGAAGTGCTCGGCATGGGCGAGCGAGCCGCTGGTGCCCGCACCCGTATTGGCGCTCGGCAGCGTACCGGCCTGAGCGGCCGACAGCGCACAGGCCGCCATCCATCCCACCAATACCTTGCTGAACGCCATCCGTAAGCCCTGCCATGCAACATGACCAATTCGAGGTCATCGTAGCCCGACAAAATCGGGTTGTGCAATGCGGGAATAACCCGGCGTCTGACACAGCAACTATTTGTCAGCGTTCACTTACTTCGCCGTCGACATAGCGCCAGAAACCGTGCTCGTCGCGCTCGAAACGGCTCGTCTCGTGCAGCCGGTAGGCGCGTCCGCCGACCTTGTAGCGGGCCACGAATTCGACCTCCGCGTGCCGGTCGTCGAGCGGCGCGTGGCGTTTGACCGCGAGGCCCAGCCAGCGCGGCGCGTCCGGCGCGCTGGGGTCGGTGTCGAGATCGGGCGGGCAGGTGCGCGCGGCCCACGTCGCGCGCAGGTAATCGGTCGCGCCGAGCACGTACGCGCTGTACCGCGAACGCATCAATTCGAGTGCGGTCGGCGCGGCCTCGCCGCCGTCGATGAAGCGGCCGCAGCAGGCCGCATAGCGCGGCGCGGACGTCCTGGCGGGCGCGGGGGACGCGCCGCCGCACGGGCACGCGTCAGGTCGGTTCAAAATCATGCGAAATGTGAATTAACAACGCTGGGTTGTCGGCCTCACCAACTGAGCTCGATGCCGTCGTACTGGAAGAACCGGCCGTTCGCCTGAGACACGTCCGAACCGGATTCGGCGATGACGCGACGCATGCCGGTCACACTCGTTTCCGGATCGATCGCGGCCTGCGCGCCGCCCATGTCGGTGCGTACCCAGCCGGGATGCAGCGAAATGCACGCGGCATGGCGCGTCTGCAGCGACGCGATGCGCAGCGCGTCGTTCAGCGCGGCCTTGCTCGCGCGGTACAGCCAGCCGGTCGTGCCGGTCGCCTCGGCGATGCTGCCCATCCGGCTCGATACGACCGCCAGCACGCCGCGCGCATCCTCGACGAGCGGCAGCAGGATCGGCAGCAACTGCATCGGCCCGCGCACGTTCGTATGCATCACCGCGTCGAAATCCTCAGCGGTGATCGTCTCGACGCCTTCGGTGCGCGGCCCGTACACGCCCGACACGAGCACGGCCGCGTCGAGCCGCTCGCCGTCGAGCTTCCAGCCGAGCGCCGCGATCTGCTCGGGCTGCGCGATGTCGAGCGCATGCGCCTGGGCGCCGAGCGCGCGCAGCGCGTCGAGCGACGCGGCGTCGCGCGCGGTGGCGATCACGTTCCAGCCGTCGCGCCGGTATTGCCGGACGAATTCGCGGCCGAGGCCGCGCGATGCACCGACGATCAATACGGTTTTCATGCTCGTCGCTCCTTGGGTTGGCGCCGCCGCGGCAGTGCCGGTGTCAGATCCGTTCGATGCGTGCCGCGCCCGCGCGGCAGTCGCCGCCGGGCGGCCGGCGCGCACCTCACGTTACTGCGCGTCGTCGCACGGCTTCAGCGTGGCGGCGACCGCCTGCGCGACGCCGTCGAGCCGTGCGGCGTCCGCCGCGACCATGTCGTTGTCCGGCGCGTGCTGGCCGCGCGCGGTCAGCGCCGCCACGCAGCGCTTGTAGGTTGCGTCGAGCGCATCGAAGCTCGACACGGACATCCCGAGATTGCGCATCCGGCCGTCGTGCACGCCGTACACGAGCCCGTGCACGGTCAGCGACTGGCCGCGCGCCCACGCGTCGTTGACGATCGTCGTGCGGCACACGTTGACGACCTGTTCGATCGAATTCAGCTCGATCAGGCGGCGATAGCGCGCTTCGCCGACCGGCCATTCGTCGAGCAGCGCCGCGTGGCGCTCGCGCACGTCCTGCACGTGATGCAGCCAGTTGTCCGCGAGGCCGACGCGGCGGTTGTGCAGCGCCGCGTTCACGCCCGAGCAGCCGTAGTGGCCGACGACCATGATGTGCTTCACGCGCAGGATGTCGACCGCGAACTGGATCACCGACAGGCAGTTCAGGTCGCTGTGCACGACGACGTTCGCGATGTTGCGGTGCACGAACACTTCGCCCGGCGGGAGGCCGATGATCTGGTTTGCCGGCACGCGCGAATCCGAGCAGCCGATCCACAGATATTCCGGCGCCTGCTGGTCGGCGAGCCGGGCGAAGAAATCGGGATCGTCGGCGAGCTGGCGCTTGACCCACGCGTCGTTGTTGTCGAACAGATGTGAAAGCGGATTGTCTTGGTTAGTCATCGGGGTGGCTTCCGTTGGCGGAAATCGGGTCGATATCGGATTCGGTGTTGCCGGCGTCAGGCGGCGCGCTGCGCATCGCCTTCGCCGTCGTTGCGGCCCGTCGCGCCGAAGCGCGCGGGGTAGCGCACGCAAAAGCGCAGGGTCGCGTCGTACGGATAAAAATCGGGCAATTCGCCCTGCATCAGCTTGTCCTTGCTCGCCTGCCACAGCGCGGGATCGAAAAAGTCCGCGTGATGCTTCATGAAGACGCTGCGCACGCGCGGGTCGCCGAGCAGGAACGGCCCGTAGGTCTCCGGAAAGATGTCGTGCGGGCCGACGGTATACCACGGTTCGCCGGACAGCTCGTCTTCCTCGTTGCGCGGCGGCGGCACGCGCCGCACGTTGCAGTCGGTCAGGTATTCGATCTCGTCGTAGTCGTAGAACACGACGCGGCCGTGGCGCGTGACGCCGAAGTTCTTGTACAGCATGTCGCCGGGGAAGATGTTGGCCTTCATCAGCTCCTTCACCGCGTTGCCGTATTCCTTCACGCCGTGCTCGACGTCCGCGTCGCTGCCGTTCTGCAGGTACAGGTTGAGCGGCGTCATCCGGCGCTCGATGTACAGGTGCTTGATGACCAGCTTGTCGTCCTCGTATTCGAGCAACGACGGCACTTCCTTCTCGAGTTCGCGCACGAGCGCGTGATCGAGCCGCGCGAGCGGCAGCGCGACGCTCGAATACTCGAGCGTGTCGGCCATCCGCCCGAGGCGGTCGTGGCGTTTCACGAGCTGGTACTTCTCCATGATCTGCGCGCGCGTCGTTTCCTTCGGCGGCGGGAAGTGATCCTTGATGATCTTGAACACGTACGGGAACGACGGCAGCGTGAACACGAGCATCACGAGACCCTTGATCCCGGGCGCGATGATGAAGCGGTCGCTCGAATGCGACAGGTGGTGCAGCAGGTCGCGGTAGAACAGGTTCTTGCCCTGCTTCTGCAGCCCGACCGACGTGTAGATCTCGGCCTTCGGCTTGCCCGGCATGATCGTGCAGAGGAACTCGACGTACGCGGACGGCACGCCCATGTCGACGAGGAAGTACGAATGCGAGAAGCTGAAGATGATCTGCAGCAGGTCGCGGCGCAGCAGCACGGTGTCGAGCGCGAGCAGGCCCGGGCGCACGTGCCGGATCGGCACCGCGAACGGCAGCACGCGGTCGGCGTTGATGATGCGGCCGATGATGTACGCGCTCTTGTTGCGGAAGAACAGCGACGACAGCACGTGGATCTGGAAATTCGGCGCCGCGTCGAAGTGGCCGAATTCGTCGTCGATCGCCTGCATCACGCAGCCGATGTCGCGCGTGAGATCCTCGAACGCCGGCTCGAGCTGGAAGTTCGTGACGATGCGCTCGAGCGTGACCGCGAGCCCGTCGGTGCCCGGATAGTACGCGCGGTAGGTCGGTTTCGCGGCCGGCTCGTCGTTCTCCAGGTACTCGGTCGAGATCGCCGGGCGCACGAAGATGAAATCGTTGCTGAAATACGAGCGGTGCAGGATCTTGCAGCACACCGAATTGAAGAAGGTCTCCGCGCACTCGGGCTGGCGGTGCGACGTGAGCAGGCCGATGTAGTGCAGCTTGATCTGCTGCCACACTTCGTCGTCGATGTTCTCCGCGTCGTATTCGTCTTCCAGCACCTCCACGCATTCCTTCACGCGCTCGTCGTACGACGTGATCCGCTCGCGTGCGAGCCGCTGCAGCCCGTGCCAGTCGCCGCGCTCGAACAGCGTCTTCGCTTCGACGGCCGCTTCGCGGAAGATCCGGTAATGGCGATCGAAGTATTCGAGCATCGTCTGCGCGACGTCGAAACCGATCTGCGACGACAGCAGTTTGGGGAAGTGATTCATTGCGTGCAGGCTCGTTCGGGAGGGGCTGTAAGCACTCGCCATTTTAGCGCCCAAGTCGGCGTTTCAATGACTTTCGGCGGGGCGCGCGAGCGGTCGTCAATCGGCGTGTTGCTCGCCGTTAGGGGCCGTTCGGTGCATCTTCGCGTAAAGATACGGGTACGGAACCGATTCTGACACGAACTTTTTTTGACGGGCCGGCACCCGCCGGGCACGCGTTTTTCGCGACGGCGATAGAATCGACGCACCGCCCGCCGCGCCCGCCGCCGGCGCGCATTCGCACCGATAACGACGAGACACCCCACCGATGAACGCCCTGGAACACCAACTCGACTACCCCTTCGCCGATACGCTGCCCGCCGCGGGCGACACGTTCGAGGTTGCGCCCGGCGTGCGCTGGCTGCGCATGCCGTTGCCGTTCTCGCTCGATCACATCAATCTCTGGCTGCTGCGCGACGAGATCGACGGGCAGGCCGGCTGGACGGTCGTCGATTGCGGGATCGCGTCGGACGCGATCCGCACGCACTGGGAACAGATCTTCGACACGCAGCTCGACGGCCTGCCCGTGCTGCGCGTGCTCGTCACGCACTGCCACCCCGATCACTTCGGCCTCGCGAACTGGCTGTGCGAAGGCGGCGACCAAGGCCGCTGGAACGTGCGGCTGTGGATGACGCTCGGCGAATATATGTTCGGCTGCCTGATGGCGGCCGGCAACGGTTCGAACGCGGGCGGCGCGGCCGCCGCCGATCACTTCGCGCGCCACGGCCTGACCGATCCGGCCGCGCTCGACAAGCTGCGCAACCGCCGCAGCTACTACTCGGACCTCGTGCCGGCCGTGCCGGCGCGCTACCGGCGCCTGCGCGAAGGCGACGCGGTGACGATCGGCGCGCGGACGTGGCGCGTCGTCACCGGTTTCGGCCATTCGCCTGAACATTGCGCGCTCCACAGCGAAGCGGACGGCGTGCTGATTTCCGGTGACATGGTGCTGCCGCGCATCTCGACGAACGTGTCGGTGTTCGACCTCGAGCCGGAAGCGAACCCGCTCGCGCTGTACCTCGAATCGCTCGGCCGTTACGAGACGATGGCGCCCGACACGCTCGTGCTGCCGTCGCACGGCAAGCCGTTCCGCGGCGTGCGCACGCGCATCGCGCAACTGCGCGAACACCACGATGCGCGCCTGGCCGAAGTGCGCGTCGCGTGCGCGGAGCAGCCGATGAGCGCGGCCGACATCGTGCCGATCATGTTCCGCCGCCGCGAGCTCGACATCCACCAGATGACGTTCGCGCTCGGCGAGGCGCTCGCGCACCTGAACCTGCTGTGGCTCGCGGGCGAACTCGTGCGCGAGCAGGGCGACGACGGCGTGCTGCGGTTCCGCACCGCCGGCTGAGCACGCTGCGTCGCCGTCACGCGACGGGTTCGTAGCGCCACCCGTCGCGCTGCCACTGCATCGTGTGCGTCGGTTCGAGCGCCGCGAGAAACGCGGCGTCGTGCGACGCGACCACGATTGCGCCCCGGAAGGCGGCCAGCGCCGCTTCGATCGCGCGCACCGATTCGAGATCGAGGTGATTGGTCGGCTCGTCGAGCAGCAGCAGTTGCGCCGGCGTGCCGCGCCACAACGCGCACGCGAGCGCCGCCTTCAGCCGTTCGCCGCCGCTCAGTTGCCGCGCCGGCTGCGTCGCACGCGTCGCGTCGAGCTGCAGCAGCGCGAGACGGCTGCGCAGGTCGCCTTCGGCGAGCGGCGTATCGAGCAGGCCCAACTGCTCGACGATCGAGCGCTCGGCGTCGAGCAGCGCGAGCCGCTGGTCGAGATACGCGGCGCTCACGTGCGTCGTGCAGGTGCCCGAACGCGGCGCCAGCTCGCCCGCGAGCATTCTCAGCAACGTCGACTTGCCGCAGCCGTTCGGGCCCGTCAGCGCGATGCGCACGGGGCCGCTTGCCGACCACGTGATCGCGTCGGCGTCGCCCGCGACGCGCCACGGCAGTTGCGCGCGTTCGAGCGTGAACAGCTGGCGGCGCGCGCTGACCTCGGTGCCCGGCAGCGATACCAGCACCGGCGCGTCGGCTTCGACGCGCGCGGCCGCTTCCTGCACGCGCGCGTCGAGCATCGCCTTGAAGTCGCTCTGATGACGCCGGACGGTCCCCATGATCGCGCGCGCGGCGCCCTTGCGGCTTTGACGCGCCATCGACGACAGGTTGGCCGTCTTCGCGTCGCGCAGCGACGCGGCCGCGTGACGCTGGATCGTGTCGTGTTCCTGTTCGAGCCGGCGCCGTGCGCGCCCGCGCTCGGTGCGCGCATGGTCGAGCGCCGCGTGCGCGGCGTCCTGTTCCGCGTCGCGCTGCGCGCGGTAGCGCGCATAGTTGCCGCCATATGAACGCGCGCCGTGCGGCGTCAGCTCGACGATGCGTTGCACGCCGGCGAGCAGCGCACGGTCGTGGCTGACGATGACGACGCCGCCGCGCCAGCCGTCGAGCGCCGCGCGCAGCCACGCGCGGCCCGGTGCGTCGAGATGGTTGGTCGGTTCGTCGAGCACGAGCAGGCCGGCGCCGGACAGCAGCGCGCCGATCAGCGCGACGCGCGCGAGCTGGCCGCCGCTCAACGCGTGCGCGGGCATGTCGGCGTGGACGTCGTGCAGGCCAGCCGCGTCGAGCGTCGTGCGCAGCCGCTCCGCGAGATCCCAGCGATCGCCGATCAGCTCGAAGTCGTGCGGCGTTGCGCGCCCGTCCGCGAGACGCGCGAGGGCGCCGAGCGGGGCATCGAGCGCGGTGATCTGCGCGACGGTCCGCGGGGTGGCCATTGCGTCGTCGTCGTGCTGCTGCGCGACGTAGACCACCTGCGCATGCCGCTCGATCGTGCCTGCGCTGGGCGCGCGGCGGCCCGCGATCAGTTGCGCGAGCAGGCTCTTGCCGATGCCGTTGCGGCCGACGATGCCGGTCGGCGTGCGATCGATGGACAGGTCGAGCGAATCGAACAGCGTGACGCCGTCGTCGAAGCGGAAGGAAACGTGATGAAGCGCGACGAGCGCGCCGGTGGGCGTGGCTGCAGCCATAAGCACCTCCAAAAATGCGTGAAGACCTTCGCGCGCGGCGTGCGTGGCACGGGCGGCGAAAACATTTTGGGAAGGCTTAGTTGTTCACTTTGGCTGGCGTCCGGTATGAGGAACAGGCGCGCAGTGTAGCAAGCACGCCGTGCGGGCCGCAAGCGGGCGGCGCGTGCGCCGTCGCTTGCGCGCCACGCACGGTTACTGCACGGCGACCGTCGTGAAGTTCTGTCGTCCGAACGGACTGACGTGATAGCCGCTCACGTTGGTGCGCGTGAGCGCGGCCGCGGTCGGGTAGCCGAGCGGAATCCACAGCGCCTGATCGTGGATGATCTTCTGCGCGCTTTCGTACAGCTTCGCGCGCTTGGCCTGGTCGGCGGTCGCCTTGCCGTCGGCGATCAGCTTGTCGAGCGGCGCATCGCAGAAGCGCGCGAAGTTGATGCCCGACTTCACCGCGTTGCAGCTGAACAGCGGCGACAGGTAGTTGTCCGGATCGCCGTTGTCGCCGGCCCAGCCCATGAACAGCATGTCATGCTGGCCGAGCTTCGCCTGCTTGATCAGCTCGCCCCATTCGATCACCTTGACCTCGGCCTTCACGCCGATCTTCGCGAGGTCGGCCTGCAGCAGTTCGGCGCCGACCTTCGGATTCGGATTCAGCACGCTGCCGGTCGGGCGCGTCCAGATCGTCGTCGAGAAGCCGTTCGGGAAGCCGGCCTGCGCGAGCAGTTGCTTCGCCTTCGCGGGATCGTGCGGGTACGGCGCGATGTCCTTCGCGTAGCTCCACGTGTTCGGCGGATACGGGTTGTTCGCGGCCGTCGCGGTGTTGTCGAACACGACCTTCAGGTAGGTCGCGCGGTCGAACGCGAGGTTCAGCGCCTCGCGTACCTTGTCGTTGTCGAGCGGCTTCTTCTGCGTGTTCAGCGCGACGAACGCGGTCATGAACGCGGGCGTCTGCACGACCTTCAGCGCGCTTTCGCCCTTCGCGGCGAGCACGTCCTGCGGCTTCGGCGACAGCGCGATCTGGCATTCGCCGGCCTTCACCTTCTGCAGGCGCACCGACGGGTCGGGCGTGATCGCATAGATCAGCCGGTCGACCTTCGGCTTCGGGCCCCAGTACGTCGGGTTCGCGTCGTAGCGGATCAGCGCGTCCTTCGTATAGCTCTTCAGCACGAACGGGCCGGTGCCGACCGGCTTCGCGTTCAGGTCGGCCTGCTTGCCGGCCTTCAGCAACTGGTCCGCATATTCGGCCGAGTAGATCGACGCGAAGCCCATCGTCAGGATCGGCACGAAGGTCGCGTTCGGCTCGTTCAGCACGAATTTCACCGTGCTGTCGTCGACCTTCGTGACCGACTTCACGAGCTTCACGAGGCCCATCGACTGCGCGTGCGGGAAGCCGCTCGCGCCGGCGACCTTGTGCCACGGGTTCGCATCGTCGAGCATCCGCGTGAACGTGAACACGACGTCGTCCGCATCGAGCGCGCGGCCCGGCTTGAAATAGTCGGTGGTCTGGAACGCGACGTTCGGGCGCAGGTGGAACGTGTACGTGAGGCCGTCGGCGCTGGCCTCCCATTTGTCCGCGAGCGCGGGCACGACCTTTTTCGCGGCCTCGTCGTAGGACACGAGCGTGTTGAAGATCACGTCGGCCGATGCATTGGTGGTGACGAGCGAGTTGTACTGCACGACGTCGAAGCCGTCCGGGCTCGATTCGGTGCAAACGGTGAGCGGCTTGGCGGCGGCGAGGCCGGGGGCGGCAAGGGCGGCGGCGATGGCGGCCGCGGCGAACAGCTTGACGTGCATAGGATCTCCCACGTGGCTTGTGTTTTTCGCTGGATGATGGAGGCAGGCGCGGCCTGGAAGCGGCAGGGCCGGCGCGGCTGGCGAATAGCATACCGTCAAAGCGCGCGACGCGTGAAAAAAGGCGCCGGAACGCGGCGAATTGGCCGAAAAACGGCTGCGTTCGCGACGGAACGGGTGTTGATGCGGCGAAAGGTGCGGTGGAGGCGGCGGGGTGCGGCGAAGGTGCCGCGGCAGGTGTCGCAAAACCGGCGCGTCGACGCTCCGGCGCAGCGATACGGCCCGGCGCGCGTCGCGCGGGCCGCGTCGGCGGAGCGTCAGTGCGCGCCGGCCTTCGGCTTGCGCGGCGCCTTTTCGAACAGGCGGTCGTACAGCCAGCGCGGCAGCACGTGCAGCACCTTCGCGACGACGCCCATCTGCCACGGAATCACGCGGAACGCGTGCTGCCGGGCGATCGCCTGCGCCGCCCGTGCGGCGAAGCGGTCGGCGTCCATCAGGAACGGCATCCGGTACGGGTTGTGCGCAGTCATCGGCGTGCGAATGTAGCCGGGCGCGATCGTCACGACGCCGACGCCGGCCGGACGCAGCTCGACGCGCAGCGCTTCGAGATACTTGATCGCGGCCGACTTCGACGCGCTGTACGCGCCGGAGCCGGGCAGCCCGCGCACGCCGGCGACGCTCGCGACGCCGACCAGTGTGCCGTGGCGCGCGGCCGTCATCGGGCCGACGAACGGCTCGAACGTCGCGACCATCCCGTAGTAGTTGATGTCCATCACGTCGCGGAACGCCGCGAGATCGCCCTGGCCCGTGACGGCGCCCTGGCTTATGCCTGCGTTCGCGATCACGACGTCCGGGCAGCCGTGCGTCGCGATGAACGACGCGGCGGCCGTCGCGAGCGCATCGGCGTCGCGCACGTCGGCGGAATAGACGGAGATGGACAGCTTCGGGAAACGCCGCGCGAACGCATCGAGTGCATCGGTGCGCCGCGCGACGAGCGCGAGCGTGGCGCCCTGGCGGGCGTATTCCTCGGCCATCGCGAGGCCGAGGCCGCTCGACGCGCCGGTGATGAAGACCTTCAGCGGAGTAGTCATGCCGGCGCGCGGGCGGGGATCAGAGCTTCTTGTCCTGGACCTGCTTCACGAGGAAGTCGAGCACCTGGGCGGTACCCGGGATGCTGTTCGTGTAAGCGGGGCCCGTCTTGTACTTGCCCTGGACGACGACCGTCGGCACGCCGTCGATCGCGTAGTCCTTCAGCAGCTTGGCCGACTGGTTCACCTCGCCCTGCACGCTGAACGAGTTGTACGCGTCCATGAACTTCTTCTTGTCGACGCCCTGCGTGGCCAGGAAGTCGGCCTGCGCCTGCGGCGTCAGCAGGTAGTTCTTCTGCTTGTGGATCGCGTTGAAGATCGCCGGCGTGACCTTCTCGGAGATGCCGAGCGCGGACACCGCGTAGTACAGCTTCGAGTGCGGGACGAAATCGTCACGGAATGCGACCGGCACGCGCTTGAAGTCGATGTTGTTGCCCTGCTTCTTCACCCAGGCCTCGATCGTCGGCTCGAATTCGTAGCAGTGCGGGCAGCCGTACCAGAAGAACTCGATCACCTCGACCTTGCCGGCCGGCGCGGATACCGGCTGCGGCGACTTCATCACCTCGAAGTCCTTGCCGGCGGCCGGCGCGGCCGGCGAAGCCTGCGCGAGGCCGGCGGCCAGGCCCAGGGACAGAAGGAGCGTGCTAAGCAGTTTTTTCATGTTGTGAACGTCGAATCAGTTGCTCGGGTTACGGAACGTAACGGGTTCTGCGTGGGCTCGGCCGGTTGGCTTACTGCTTCGTGAAGCGGATCACCGCCGTGTCGACACCTGCATCGGACAGGCGCTGACGGGCCGAGTTCATATCCTCGAACTTCGAGAACGGGCCGACGCGCACACGGAAATAGGTCACGCCGCTGACGTCGCGCTTCGACACCTTCGATTCGAAGCCCTGGAAGCCGAGGCGCGCGCGCTGCTGCTCGGCATCGCCTTCCGTCTTGTATGCGCCGACCTGCAGGAAGTAGCCGGTGTTCGCGTCGTTCGCGGTCGGCGGCTTCGCTGCCGCTGCGGCCGTGGCCGACGACGTCGGCTTCGGCGTGTTCGCGGCCTGCTGCTGTTGCTGCTGCTTTTGCGCGGCGGCTTGCTGCGCCTGCTTCTGCGCGGCGAAGCGGGCGAGGTCGTCCTCGCCGCCTTGCTGCTGTTGCTGCGCCTGTTGCGTCTTCTTCGGCGGCGGCGTGGTGTCGGCCGGCTTCGGCGCGACGGCGACGCCGTTGCCCGACGACGGAGTGTTCGACGCGGTGGTGTTGCTCGAGCCGGTCGCGCCGTTCGTGTTACCCGACGGCGGCACTTCGACGATCTGCGGCTCGGGCAGCAGGCCGCCCTGGGTCTGGTTCGCGGCCTGGCCCGGCGCCGTGTTCGGCGGGGCGGGCTGCGCGGCTTGCGGCACCGGCTGGCCAGGCGTCTTGCCCTGCAGCGCGCGGTTCGGATCGAACTGCTGCGGCTGGCTTGCGCCGTTGTCGGCCGGCGGCGGCGCGACCTTCGACACGAACGGCGACGGCGAACGCGTGATATAGAGCGCCACCACCACGGCGATCGCGAGGCCGACGATCAGGCCCAGCACGATTCCAAGAAATGTCCCTCCGGCTTGTTTCGATTGCTTCGAAGTTCGGCGTGGTTGTGCCATTGCTTGAGTCACCTGCAAAAAGAATCGTGAAAAGGCCGAGGCAGGCTCTCCTGCGGCGGGCGCTGCCGCGGCCATTCGCTGCCCGGTTCGGGGCCGCGCTTACATCCTTACATCTTGGCGGGTGCGGACACGCCGAGCACCGCCAGGCCGTTCTCGAGCACCTGCCGGGTCGCGGCGAGCAGCGCGGCGCGCGCATTGCGCGGCGCTGCGTCGTCGACCAGCACGCGCTCCGCATTGTAGAACGAGTGGAATTCGCCAGCGAGATCGCGCAGGTAGAACGCGACTGCGTGCGGCGCCAGCTCGTTCGCCGCGTGCGTGAGCATGTCCGGATACTCGGCCAGCTTCTGCATCAGCGATGTCGCCTGCGCGCTCGTCAGTTGCGACAGGTCGGCGCCCGGCAGTTGCGCGACGTCGACGTTGTAGCGCGACTTCAGTTCGTTGAGCACCGAGCAGATCCGCGCATGCGCGTACTGGACGTAATAGACCGGGTTTTCGTCGTTCTGTTTCAGCGCGAGGTCGATGTCGAACACGAACTCGGTATCGGCCTTGCGCGAGATCAGGAAGAAACGCACCGCGTCGCGGCCGCGCGTGATGGTCGCCTCGTCGATCAGGTCGGGGGCCGCTTCCTGGCCCGCCGCCGCGCCGCCCGACCATTCGATCAGGTCGCGCACCGTCACGTAGCTGCCCGCGCGCTTCGAGATCTTCACTTCCTGGCCGTCGCGCATCACCGTGACCATCTTGTGCAGCACGTAGTCGGGATAGCCCTTCGGGATCCCGATGTGCAGCCCCTGCAGGCCGGCGCGCACGCGCGCGATCGTGCCGTGGTGGTCCGAACCCTGGATGTTGATCACCTTCGTGAAGCCGCGCTCCCACTTCGTCACGTGGTACGCGACGTCCGGCACGAAGTACGTGTACGTGCCGTCCGACTTGCGCATCACGCGATCCTTGTCGTCTCCTTCGTCGGTCGTGCGCAGCCACAGCGCGCCGTCCTGCTCGTAGGTCATGCCGGCCTTGACCAGCGCGTCGACCGTCTTCTCGACGCGCCCTTCGCTGTACAGCGACGATTCGAGGTAGTACTGGTCGAATTTCACGCCGAACGCCTGCAGGTCCATGTCCTGCTCGCGACGCAGGTAGGTGACCGCGAACTTGCGGATCGCGTCGAGATCCTCGACGTCGCCCGTGCCCTTGACCGGCTCGCCGTCCGAGGCGGCGACCGTTTCGCCGTTCAGGTAGTCGCGCGCGATGTCGGCGATGTACTCGCCGTTGTACGCGGCTTCCGGCCAGCCCGCGTCGCCCGGCTTCAGGCCGCGCGCGCGCGCCTGCGTCGAGATCGCCAGGTTGCCGATCTGCACGCCCGCGTCGTTGTAGTAGAACTCGCGGTGCACCGCGTAGCCCTGGCTCGCGATCACGTTCGCGAGCACGTCGCCGAGCGCGGCCTGACGGCCGTGGCCGACGTGCAGCGGGCCGGTCGGGTTGGCCGACACGAATTCGAGCAGCACCTGCTTGCCCTTCTCGCGATCCGACGTGCCGAACGCGCGGCCCTGGTCGAACACGGCGGCGATCACGGCCTGCTTCGCGGCGGCCGACAGGCGCAGGTTGATGAAGCCGGGGCCGGCGATCTCGGCGGCTTCGACGAGGCCTTGCGCGGCCGGCTGCGCGGTGAGGGCGGCGACGATCTGCTCGGCGAGCTGGCGCGGGTTCGTGCCGAGCGGCTTCGCGAGCTGCATCGCGACGTTGCACGCGACGTCGCCGTGCGCGGCGACCTTCGGGCGCTCCAGCGTGATGGCCGGGGCGACGAATGCTGCGTCGGCGCCTTTCAGCGCGTGTGCGACCTGCTTGACGCTATCCGCGAGCAGGGCTTCGAGGGTCTGTTTGTGTGCTGGCAGCATGCTGGTAGAAGGCTTCGTTGGTGGCGGCCGGAAACGCCGGCCCGCCGGCACGCTTTTTAAGCGCGCGTTTCAGGGATCGCAGAATTTTAACAGGTGCTAATATGCCGCTCAGGCGGCCCGCGTCCGCGAGGCCGGACGCCGGTCTGCCGGCGTTCCCCAACCGCGCCGCGCAGGCACAACAAGATGAAAAGGGAATTGTCATGATTACGTTCAAGAGCAAGGCGGCACAGGATCTCGACGTGCTGAAGGATTTCGCCGTGTATGTGCTGGGTCTCGTCGGCAAGCAGCTGGGCGAGCGCGGTGTGATTACGCACGACGAACTGGACCACGCGATCGCCAAGCTGGAAGGCGCGGTCGCGCAGGCGAAGCAGGAACGCGCCGAGCACGCCGGCCATTTCCATGAGGACGAAGCCGACCACGCGCACCACGAAGTGCCGCCGAGCCTGGCCCAGCGCGTCGCGCCGTTCCTGACGATGCTGCGCGAAGCGAAGGCCGGCCAGGCCGACGTCCACTGGGGCTTCTGAGCTTCCCTTGCTTGGCGGATCGAAAGGTTCGCCAGACAGGAAAAAGCCCGCTTTCGAGCGGGCTTTTTCTTTTGTCTGATGAAAGTTGCGCTCAGCGGAAGGCGGGCGCGAAATCGGGGCGGCAGCGTGGCACTTGCCTTGACCGAAAGATGAAATTCCTTATAATTCAACGCAAGACTATGTGAAAGCGGGTGCGAAAACATAGCGCCGCCCGGACAACCGGGTCCCACCTGGAGTGGGTATTTCGTCGAAAGACGGAAAGAGAATCCCGCATGCGACGGCTGCCGAAAGGCGGCCGTTGGTTTTTCTACGCCCGGATCTTGCGGCCTTCCAGGCTCGCGCGCAGCAACGTGCGCAACGCGACTTTCCGGGCTTCCCGCTGGCGCCGGTTCAGGCCGCCGTCCAGCATGTAGGCCGACTGTACGCGCAGGATGAGCCGGCGTTTCCTGATCCGGTCCTTCGACACCTCGAAGAACACGGCATACACGCGTTGCGTGCCGTCCGATGCGACCGCCTCCACCGTGACGAAATTGGGTTGCCGTTCATCCGCGACGACGATCCGGCGCGTCGCCAGCCCCACGATCACGCCGCGCAACAGCTCCCGTGACGCGCGATACCGGTCCGCGCAAAGCACGCGTGTCTCGCGGCCGTCGTCGTAGATCTCGCCGTCCGGAATGGTGTCGCGGCTGCGTCCGTCCCATTTGAAGCTGCGTGTGAAGCAGTGACACGAGAACAGGACAAGAACCGTCACATCGAAGCCGGTTTCCAGATCGAAGGCGAAGGTCAATGGACGCAGATGGTCCAGATCCCCGCGCTCGCCGCGGTAAATCGTCGGCGGGAACGGGCTTGCGCTGTCCGCTGGCGTTTCGGTGATCCGGATCTCGAAGGTCGACATGGCGGGAATGATTTAGAGAGAAGGGCGCGTCATGTCGCCCACGCGCGTTGGCCCGAAAGCTCGGCGTTACAGCGGCTTCGATCTTGATTATTGAGATTAGGTATCCTGATGAATTGAGCTGTTGTGCGACGCGCCCCTGGATCGGGGCGCGTGGCGATGGAAACGGTAGGTCGACGCGGTTACAGTTGCGGCGCGAGCGCGCGACGTGCGTCGTCGAGCGACAGCGCCATGCGCCGCGCATAGTCCTCGAGCTGATCCTGCCCGATTTTGCCGACCGAGAAGTAGCGGCTGTCCGGATGCGCGAGGTAGAAGCCCGACACGCTCGCGGCCGGCAGCATCGCCAGCGAGTCGGTCACGCTCATGCCGATCTCGTCCGCGTGCAGCACGTCGAACATGTCGCGCTTGACGAGGTGGTCCGGGCAGGCCGGGTAGCCGGGCGCCGGGCGGATGCCCGCGTACTTCTCGGCGATCAGCGCGTCGTTGTCGAGCGTCTCGCCGCTCGCATAGCCCCACAGCTCGCGCCGCACGCGCGCGTGCATCGCTTCGGCGAACGCTTCGGCGAAACGGTCGGCGAGCGCCTTCAGCATGATCGCGCTGTAGTCGTCGTGGTCGGCTTCGAACTGCTTTTCCTTCGCGTCGACGCCGAGGCCGGCCGTCACCGCGAACATCCCGATGTAGTCGGCCACACCCGATTCCTTCGGCGCGATGAAATCGGCGAGCGAGCGGTTCGGCCGCATCACGCCGTCGACCACCGGGCGCACGCTCTGCTGGCGCAGGTTGCGCCACGTGAGCAGCACCTCGGAGCGCGACTCGTCGCTGTAGATCTCGATGTCGTCGTCGTTGACGGTGTTCGCCGGCAGCAGCGCGATCACGCCGTTCGCGGTCAGCCAGCGGCCCTGGATCAGGCGCGCGAGCATCGACTTGGCGTCGGAGAACACGCGCCGCGCCGATTCGCCGACGATCTCGTCGTTCAGGATCGCCGGGTACGGGCCCGCGAGATCCCAGGTCTGGAAGAACGGACCCCAGTCGATGTAGTTCGCGAGCTCGTTCAGGTCGTAGTTCCTGAACACGCGGCGGCCGATGAACTTCGGCTTGACCGGCTGGTAGCCGGCCCAGTCGATCTTGGTCTTGTTCGCGCGCGCGTCGGCGAGCGTGACCATCGGCTGCTGCTTGCGGTTCGCATGCTGGTCGCGGATGCGTTCGTAGTCGGACTTCAGCTCGTCGAGATACTTTGCCGCGCCTTCGTCGGACAGCAGGTTCGACGCGACCGACACCGAGCGCGACGCATCCGGCACGTAGACGACCGGGCCTTCGTAGTGCGGCGCGATCTTCACCGCCGTGTGCACGCGCGACGTCGTGGCGCCGCCGATCAGCAGCGGAATCTTCTTCACGCGGAAGTAGTCGTCGCGCTGCATTTCGGACGCGACGTACGCCATTTCCTCGAGGCTCGGCGTGATGAGGCCCGACAGCCCGATGATGTCCGCGCCTTCGACCTTCGCCTTCGCGAGGATCTCGTTGCACGGGACCATCACGCCCATGTTGACCACTTCGAAGTTGTTGCACTGGAGCACGACCGACACGATGTTCTTGCCGATGTCGTGCACGTCGCCCTTCACGGTCGCGATGACGATCTTGCCCTTCGCGCGCACGTCGCCGCCCGCTTCCGCGAGCAGCCGCTTTTCTTCCTCGATGAACGGGATCAGGTGCGCGACCGCCTGCTTCATCACGCGCGCCGACTTCACGACCTGCGGCAGGAACATCTTGCCCTGGCCGAACAGGTCGCCGACGATGTTCATCCCGTCCATCAGCGGGCCTTCGATCACGTTGATCGGACGGCCGCCGGCCGCGGCGATCTTCGCGCGCACTTCTTCGGTATCCTCGACGATGAAGGTCGTGATGCCGTGCACCAGCGCGTGCGAGAGCCGCTTCTCGACCGGCTGGTTGCGCCACTCGAGGTTCTCTTCCTTCTTCGCGCCGCCCACCTTGAACTTGTCGGCGATCTCGAGCAGGCGATCGGTCGAATCCGCGCGGCGGTTCAGGATCACGTCCTCGACGCGCTCGCGCAGCTCCGCGTCGAGATCGGCGTACACGCCGAGCTGGCCCGCGTTCACGATGCCCATGTCCATCCCGGCCTGGATCGCGTGATACAGGAACACGGTGTGGATCGCCTCGCGCACCGGGTCGTTGCCGCGGAACGAGAACGACACGTTCGACACGCCGCCGCTCACCTTCGCATGCGGCAGGTTCTGCTTGATCCAGCGGGTCGCCTCGATGAAGTCGACCGCGTAGTTGTTGTGCTCCTCGATGCCCGTCGCGACCGCGAAGATGTTCGGGTCGAAGATGATGTCTTCCGGCGGGAAGCCGACTTCGTTCACGAGGAAGTCGTACGAGCGCTTGCAGATCTCGGTCTTGCGCGCGTAGGTATCGGCCTGGCCGGTCTCGTCGAACGCCATCACGACCGCGGCCGCGCCGTAGCGGCGGATCAGGTTCGCGTGGTGGCGGAACGCGTCCTCGCCTTCCTTCAGCGAGATCGAGTTCACGATCGCCTTGCCCTGCACGCACTTGAGGCCGGCTTCGATCACGTCCCACTTCGACGAGTCGATCATGATCGGCACGCGCGCGATGTCCGGCTCCGACGCGATCAGGTTCAGGAAGCGCACCATCGCCGCCTTCGAATCGAGCATCGCCTCGTCCATGTTGACGTCGATCACCTGCGCGCCGTTCTCGACCTGCTGGCGCGCGACGGCGAGCGCCTCGTCGAACTGGCCGTTGAGGATCATCCGTGCGAACGCCTTCGAGCCGGTGACGTTGGTGCGTTCACCGACGTTGATGAAGAGCGTCCCGGGCGTGACGTTGAACGGCTCGAGGCCGGCAAGGCGCATCATGTGATCGGTCATGGCGGTGCGAATTCTTTTAAGGAAGGACGTGAGGCGGTCGGGTCAGGCGTTGTCGCTGTACTGGTTCGGCCAGCGGCGCGGCTTCACGCCGGCGAGCGCCTTCGCGATCTCGGCGATGTGCTCGGGCGTCGTGCCGCAGCAGCCGCCCGCGAGGTTCACGAGCCCGGCCTGCGCGAACTCCTTCAGCAGGCCCGACGTGACATCGGGGGTTTCGTCGAAACCGGTGTCGCTCATCGGGTTCGGCAGGCCCGCGTTCGGGTAGCACGACACGTAGGTGTCGCACAGCTTCGCGAGCTCGGCGATGTACGGGCGCATCAGCGCCGCGCCGAGCGCGCAGTTCAGGCCGAACGTGAGCGGCTTCGCGTGGCGCAGCGAATTCCAGAACGCCTCGACGGTCTGGCCCGACAGGATCCGGCCCGACGCATCGGTGACGGTGCCCGAGATCATGATCGGCAGGCGCTCGCCGGTGTCCTCGAACAGCTCGTCGAGCGCGAACAGCGCGGCCTTGGCGTTCAGCGTGTCGAAGATCGTCTCGACGAGGAACAGGTCGACGCCGCCGTCGAGCAGCGCCTTCGCCTGCTGGTAGTACGCCGTGCGCAGCTCGTCGAACGTGACGTTGCGGGCGCCCGGATCGTTGACGTCCGGCGAGATGCTGGCCGTCTTCGGCGTCGGTCCGATCGCGCCGGCGACGAAGCGCGGCTTGTCCGGCGTCGCGTATTTCGCGGCCGATTCGCGCGCGAGCTTCGCCGATGCGACGTTCATCTCGACGACGAGATCTTCCATCCCGTAGTCGGCCTGCGCGACGGTCGTCGCGCCGAACGTGTTGGTTTCGACGATGTCGGCGCCGGCCGCGAAGTACTGATCGTGGATCTCGCGGATGATCTGCGGCTGCGTGAGCGACAGCAGCTCGTTGTTGCCCTTGATGTCGCGCGGGAAATCCTTGAAGCGCTCGCCGCGATACGCGGCTTCGTCGAGCTTGTAGCGCTGGATCATCGTGCCCATCGCGCCGTCGAGGATCAGGATGCGCGATTTCAGCAGCGCGGGCAGGGCGGCGCCGCGCGTGTAGCGCGCGTCGAGCGGGGCGGAAGCGGCGAGGGGAGTCGCAGACATGGGCGGAAGACCGGCGAAGACGGAAAACCGTCATTGTAGCCGGTGCGTCAAGCGGTCGCCGACCCTCGCCGCGCCGGCCGGACGGCCCGTCAAATGAAAGCCCCCGCAGGCGAACCGGACGGGGGCAGGATCGGAGTGCACGCGGCGCCGCGTCGATGCGCGGCGAATGGCCCGGCCGCGTGACGCGCCGGGCCGCGAGTCGTCAGTGCAGCACGACGGGCATCATCATCAGGCTGTCGAATTGTCCGAGGAATTCGTCGACTTCGTCGAGCGACGGTTCATCCTCGATCAGCTGCTTCACGTGCGCGCGGAATCGTTCGGCAAGTTCGCCGTCGATGAAGATTTCGCGCTGCGCGTTCTTGTCGACGATTTCGTATCCGCCGGCATTCATCAGGTGATGGCCGGCCTGCGGCGCAAATTCGACGACGCAGTAGTTGGGGCTGTTGTAGATCATTTGCATGGCGGCACTCCTCTTCGCAGTGGCATCTGGCCTTGTTGTCCCCTAGGTGGGGCGAGCCTTGCCGGTTTCAAGGGGCTTGCGCTGCACACCCCGTTCTCCCGTTTGCGTGGGGTGTATCGGTTAGAAGCCGATGTCTATCAAACGTTTCTTATTGTGAGCCGGTGGACTGAAATAGTTGTTAAAGAGTGTCATCGGCCATTTTCGGGAAATCTGTAATCGGTCGAAATTGCCGATTCGTGCGCGTTCATGTGCGCGCGTTCACTGTGTGACAGTCGATGACGCCGGTGGTTGCACGGCGGCGGGCGGCGTGGAGGGCGCGGGTTCCGCGGCCGGCACGGCCGATGCATCCAGTGCCGGAGCGCCGGCGGGCGCGTTCGTTGCGCCGCTGGGCGCGGCGTCGGCAGGCACGTTCGGTGCGGCGAGCCGGCCGTGCCACAGCAGTTCGATCTGCGCCCCGTTCGGCTCGCTCTGCACGAGCCGCGCGGGCAGCCAGCCGAGCGACGGCGCGAGCCACATGTCGATGCGGCGCGTGTCGCCGTCGCGGCGCGGCAGGCGCATGAAGTGCCGCGCCGCGACGATGCCGGCCTGCGTCTGCACCTGTTCGTCGCCGATCACGGTGATCGGCCAGGTCTCGCCGCTGTTGTTGTCGATCACGAAGAACTGCTGCGTGACGCCCGGCTTGTAGGCGGCGGGATTGCCGCGCACGAGCCCCGACAACTGCATCAGCATGCTGAAGCGGTCCTGCACGCCGTCCGGCAGCGGCGCGTTGTTCGGCGTGCGCGTGAATACGACCTGCCGGATCTCGCGGTTGAAGATCGCGATGTCTTCCGGCCGCTTGCCGCGCTTCTCGACGTAACGATCGGGTGCGACGCCGAACGCGTCGATGCGGCCTTCGCTGCGATAGGTGAACGGGCCGACGAACGGCACCGGCATCGACACCGACAAGTCGTAGGTATGCCCGTCGGTGCGCCAGTGGATCGTGCCGATCATGTTCTGCATGCCGTTGTAGAACGTGTCGTACTGCAGGTCGCCGGACGGCGGCGCCGCGAACTTCACGCCGCTCGTCGCGGGGCCCGGTGTCGCGGCGCTGGCGCCCGCGGCCGATGCGGCGTGCGCACCCGAAGCCCCCGGTGTGCCGCTCGCCGCGGACGCGGCGGCAGCCGGCGGTTCGCCGTGCTCGGCGGTCTGCGTCGACGTGAGGACCGGCTCGTGCGACGGCGCGGGTTTCGGCGGGGCCACCTTCGGTGCGGCGGCCTTGGGCGCCGCCGATTCGGCCGGACGTTCGACCGGTTTCGGCGCCGGCGGGGCCGGCTGACGCTCGATCGGTTGCGGTTTCAGCAGCTCGATCTGCACCGGGATCTCCGTGGCCGGCGGCGGCGTGAACGATTCGCGGTTGCGCATCAGCCAGAACCCGGCGAGCGCATGCAGCACCAGCACGGCGACGAGCGCGACGCCCACGCGCAGCCAGCGGCGGGGCAGGGCGTGACGCGGGCGAAGATCGGCAGGCTGCATGGGCATCGGAACAGGGTCGGGGCGCTGGCGTGACGTCGGGCGCGCGGCGCGCGCCACAGGAATCGGACCGTCGGATGGGCCGCGCGTTCGCGATGCGTGACGTGGCGTGAACCGGATGCGTCAGGCGTCGCGTGCGTCGGGACTATAGCCGAGTTCGTAAGACAGTTTCTGCGCGCAGGCGCGCAGCGCGGTGTCGATCTCGCCGCCCCATGCGATGTCGAACGAGCCTTCCTGGCCGAGCGCGACGATCGCGAGCGCGAGTTCGCCGACCGCGTCGAACACCGGCATGCAGAACGCATGGATCGTCGGCAGCAGCATCCCTTCGACGCGCGCGGCCTGGTGCTGGCGCACGTCGGCGAGCACCGTCTCGACTTCGTCGAGGGTGCGCGGGCCGCCGTGGTGCGGCGAGCGGCGCGTATCGGCGAGTTCGCGCTCCAGCATCGCGGCGGTCTTGCTGCGCGGCAGGTATGCGGCGAACAGCAAGCCCGTCGCGGAGCCGAGCAGCGGCATCACGTCGCCGAGCTTCAGCGACGCCTTCGCCGGATGGCTCGATTCCATCCAGTGCACGATCGTCGGCCCCTGGTTGCCCCACACCGCGATGCCGACCGTCTGGTCGAGGCGGTCGCGGAATTCGGTGAGCGCGATCCGCGCGAGCTTCACGCCGTCGACGCGCGCGAGCCGCGCGAGCCCCATTTGCAGCGCGAAGCCGCCCAGCTCGTAGCGGCCCGAGACCGGGTCCTGCGACACGACGCCGAGCCGCGAGAAGCTGACCAGATAGCGATGCGCCTTCGCCGGGCTCATGCCCGCGCGCTGCGCGAGATCGCGCAGCATCATCGCGCGCGGCTCGCTCGTCAGCACGTCGAGCAGGCGGAAGCCGACCTCGATCGACTGGATGCCGGAGCGGACCTTCTCGCCGGGTTCGCCGGAGGCGGCGTCGTCGGTATCGGAGTCGGCGAGATCGTCGTCGGGAAGCAGGCTGGCGGGCATGGGCAGCGGGTGCGCGAAAATGCGACAGGAAACGGGGCGAAAACGGCGTGCGCGATCGTGGCGCGCCGCAGGGATTCACCATCGTAAAATAGATTCCCTCCATCGTCACTACAACGGCAGATCCCCCTATGAAACTTGCTTCGCTGAAGGACGGCACGCGCGACGGCCAGCTGATCGTCGTGTCGCGCGACCTGCACACCGCGGCGATTGCCGATGCGATCGCGCCGACGCTGCAGCGCGTCCTCGACGACTGGGCGTTCTACGCGCCGCAACTGCGCGACCTGTACGACGCGCTGAACCACGGCCGCGCGCGCAACGCGTTCGCGTTCGACCCGGCCAACTGCATGGCGCCGCTGCCGCGCGCGTTCCAGTGGGCCGACGGCTCCGCGTACGTGAATCACGTCGAGCTCGTGCGCCGTGCGCGCGGCGCGGAGATGCCGCCCGAGTTCTGGACCGATCCGCTGATGTACCAGGGCGGCAGCGACGATTTCCTGGGCGCGCGCGACGACGTCGTGTGCCCGTCCGAGGAATGGGGCATCGATTTCGAGGCGGAAGTCGCGGTGATCACCGGCGACGTGCCGATGAGCGCGTCGCCCGACGACGCGCTGAAGGCCGTGCGGCTCGTCACGCTCGTGAACGACGTGTCGCTGCGCAACCTGATTCCGGCCGAACTCGCGAAGGGTTTCGGCTTCTTCCAGAGCAAGCCGGCCACCGCGTTCGCGCCGGTCGCCGTCACGCCCGACGAGCTCGGCGATGCGTGGCGCGAAGGCCGCGTGCACCGCCCGATGATCGTCCACTGGAACGGCAAGAAGGTCGGCCAGCCCGACGCGGGCACCGACATGGTGTTCCACTTCGGCCAGTTGATCGCGCACGCGGCGAAGACGCGCAACCTGCGTGCCGGCTCGATCGTCGGCTCCGGTACGGTCTCGAACAAGGACGCGAAGCGCGGCTACTGCTGCATCGCCGAGAAGCGCTGCCTCGAGACGATCGAGCACGGCGCGCCGCAGACCGAATTCATGCGCTACGGCGACACCGTGCGCATCGAGATGTTCGACGCGGCCGGCAAGTCGATCTTCGGCGCGATCGAGCAGTCGGTCGCGCCGCCCGACGGCGCGGCGTAAGCGGCGCGGGGCAAGCAACGCAGCGGCGAAACCCGGCTTCGGCCCGCGCGCCGGGTTTCGCCCGATGTTTGACCGCGCGGGCTTGGCTACACTCGATTCAGGCGTTCGAGCGCCTCGCACAAGGAGCAGCAGATGGCCGATCTTGCCGCGTACGGCGGTTACGAAGCACTGAAGGTGACGCGCCGCGACCATGGCGTGCTCGACATCGTGATGAGCGGCGAGGGCGCGAACCGCAGCGGCCTCGCGACCGCGAACGCGCGCATGCATCGCGAGCTCGCCGACATCTGGCGCGACGTCGATCGCGATCCCGACACGCGCGTCGCGGTGATCCGCGGCGAAGGCAAGGGCTTTTCGGCGGGCGGCGATCTCGCGCTCGTCGAGGACATGGCGAACGATTTCGACGTGCGCGCCCGCGTGTGGCGCGAGGCGCGCGACCTCGTCTACAACGTGATCAATTGCAGCAAGCCGATCGTGTCGGCGATGCATGGCCCGGCCGTCGGCGCGGGGCTCGTCGCCGGGCTGCTCGCCGACATCTCGATCGCCGCGAAGGATGCGCGCATCATCGACGGCCACACGCGGCTCGGCGTCGCGGCCGGCGATCACGCGGCGATCGTGTGGCCGCTCTTGTGCGGGATGGCGAAGGCGAAGTACTACCTGATGCTGTGCGAGCCCGTGAGCGGCGAGGAGGCCGAGCGGATCGGCCTGGTGTCGCTCGCGGTCGAGCCGGCCGACCTGCTGCCGAAGGCATACGAAGTGGCCGAGCGGCTCGCGCACGGTTCGCAGTCGGCGATCCGCTGGACCAAGTACGCGCTGAACAACTGGCTGCGCACGGCCGGCCCGACCTTCGATACGTCGCTCGCGCTCGAATTCATGGGTTTTTCGGGGCCCGACGTGCGGGAGGGCATCCGTTCGCTGCGCGAGCGGCGCCCGCCCGCGTTCCCCGGCGAGGCGCCGTTCTGACGTGCGCGCTATGATCGAATCACGCGCGGCTGCGCGACGCACGGCGGCCGCCTCGCTCCCCCAGTCAACCAGGATGCCCGTATGACGACCGATGCCTCCGGCGCCAACCCTTTCGCCGGCTTTGCCGGGTTCCAGCCCGCCGACATGATGGACCGGATGTGGGACATGATCCGGATGTCGCCGTTCGGCGGGATGGCGCCGTTTCCGGGCGCCACGCACGGGCTGCCGCCGTCGCTGTCGAGCATGTCCGACATGATGTCGCCGCTCACGAACGTCGAGGAGCTCGACAAGCGGATCACCGATCTGCGCGCGGTCGAGCAATGGCTGAAGCTCAATCTCGGGATGCTGCAGTCCGCGATCCAGGCGCTCGAGGTGCAGCGCGCGACGCTCGCGACGCTGCGTGCGTTCGGCGCGTTCGCGCAAAGCTCGATGTCGGCGGCCGAGGAAGCGGCCGTGGCCGCCGCCCAGGCCGCGAAGCCCGCGTCGGCGGGCGAGCCCGCGCCCGATGCCGCGGCGTCCGCGCCGGATGCGCCGGATGCGCCGGCGGGCGACCCCGCGCAGCAGCCGTTCGATCCGGCCGGCTGGTGGAACCTGCTGCAGACGCAATTCAATCAGCTCGCGAGCCTCGCGATGGCGCAGCCGGGCATGCAGCCTGCCGCGCCGGGCGCCGCGCCGCCGGACGCCGCCGCGGCGGAACCGGCCGCGAAGCCGGCCGGGGCCGCTGCCGCGCCGCGCAAGCCCGCCGCGAAGCGCGCGAAGCCGTCCGGTTCGGCCGCGGCGCGCGCGGCAGCCGCTTCGTCGCCCGAAACGCGTCCGCCGAAGCGCTCGACGTGATGCGGCGCAGGTAGCAGGTCGATCATGCGACTCGCGCTCGTTCTGATGGGAGGCGGCGCGCGCGCCGCATACCAGGTCGGCGTGCTGAAGGCGCTGGCCGAGATCGCGCGCGAGGCCGATCCGCAGCGGCACACGCTGCCGTTCGCGATCGTGTGCGGCTCGTCGGCCGGCGCGATCAACGCGACGTCGATCGCGAGCCACGCGGACGACTTTTCCCATGGCGTGCGCCGCCTGCTCGAATTCTGGGAGCCGCTGCGCGCCGATTACGTGTATCGCACCGACTGGCTCGGCATCGCGGCCGCCGGCGCGCGCTGGCTCGCGACGATGACGTTCGGCTGGGCGGCGCGCCGCTCGCCGCGCGGGCTGCTCGACAACACGCCGCTCGCGCACCTGCTGCAGCGCGAGCTGAGCTTCCACCGGATCGAGCAGATGCTCGAGGCGCGCCTGCTGCACGCGCTCGCGATCACCGCGCTCAGCTATTCGAGCGGCCGGCACCTCACCTTCTACCAGGCCGCCCAGCCGATCCAGGCGTGGCGGCGCGCGCAGCGCACCGCGCGGCTCGTCGACCTGTCGGCGTCGCACCTGCTCGCGTCGTCGGCCATTCCGTTCGTGTTCCCTGCGGTGCCGCTCGTGCTCGACGGGCAGATCGAGTACTTCGGCGACGGCTCGATCCGGCAGATCGCGCCGCTGTCGCCGGCGATCCACTTCGGCGCGGACCGGATCGTCGTCATCGGCGCGGCCGATCCGCGGCCCGAGATTCCGGCCGCGAACGGCGCGGGACGGGCCCGTGGTTATCCGACGCTCGCGCAGATCGGTCAGCAGGTGCTCGCGAGCGTGTTCCTCGACTCGATCGGCTCGGACATCGAACGGATCGAGCACATCAACCGGATGATCGAGCATCTGCCGCACCAGGTCGAGGTCGACAGCGGCTGGCGGCACGTCGACGTGCTCGCGATCGCGCCGTCCGAGCGCATCGAGCTGATCGCCGCGAAACACCTGAAGCAGATGCCGGCGACGATGCGCGGGCTGCTCGGTGCGATCGGCGGCAGCCAGCCGGCCGGCGCGTCGTTCGCGAGCTATCTGCTGTTCGAGGAAGCCTTCACGCGCGAGCTGATCGAACTCGGCTACCGCGACGGCCGGGCGCAGCGCGAGACGCTCGCCGGCTGGATCGCGCAGGCCGACGGCAGCAGTGCGCCGGCGGCCGGCACGCCGCCGGAAGACGGTCTCGCGACCGGCGAAATACGGGTCTGACACGCGCAGGCGCAATGTAAGGTTGCGTTTTCGCGACGGTCGGCCGCGACCGATCGCCGCACCGTGGCTGGCGGCACGCGACGGGGCGAGCGTCTCGGAACCGTCATGCACGCGTGCTATCATGGCCGCCGCCGTATACACCATATCGAGCAGCCCGCCGATCCGGCATCCGCACGGGACCTTTCGGGGACCCGCCTGGGGCAGGGGACGGGCGCGCCACTGAGCCGGCCAGCGCCGGCCCCCACTCAGGCAAGCGCGGCCGGCTCCGTCCGAACGGAGCGGGGTTGCGGCATGCCCAACGGCGGCAACGCGGCCGCCAGGCAGCCGGACGAGGAATCAGCGTCCGGCGGGCCGGTTTCCCGCGTAAAATTAGAGTCTTGGCTGCAAAAAGCGCGCGTGGCGTGCTTGCGCGGCAACAGTCACGTTTAGAGAAGTCGCATTGCGCAGAACAGGGGTGGGACCATCATGAACACCATGCTTTATCCGGAACTTTACAGGTCGCTCGAAGCTGTCCGTTGGGACATGGAGAAGGACATTCCGTGGGACAAGTTCGACGCTTCGCTGCTCACCGACGAGCAGGCGAAGACGATCAAGATGAACGCGATCACCGAATGGTCGGCGCTGCCCGCGACGGAAATGTTCCTGCGCGACAACCAGCACGACAGCGACTTTTCCGCGTTCATGAGCGTGTGGTTCTTCGAGGAGCAGAAGCATTCGCTGGTGCTGATGGAATACCTGCGCCGCTTCAAGCCGGAGATGGTGCCGACCGAAGAGGAACTGCACGCGGTGCGCTTCCAGTTCGATCCGGCGCCGCCGCTCGAGACGCTGATGCTGCACTTCTGCGGCGAGATCCGCCTGAACCACTGGTACCGCTGCGCGGCCGACTGGCACACCGAGCCCGTCATCAAGCAGATCTACGAAACGATTTCGCGCGACGAAGCGCGTCATGGCGGCGCGTACCTGCGCTACATGAAGAAGGCGTTGAACAACTGCGGCGACGTCGCCCGTGCCGCATTCGCGAAGATCGGCGTGCTGATGGCGTCGGCGCGCCGCACCGAGAAGCCGCTGCACCCGACCAACCTGCACGTGAACCAGGCGCTGTTCCCGCGCGACACCGTGCAGTCGCGTCTGCCGGATCCGGAATGGCTCGAGCGCTGGCTCGACGAGCAGATCCGGTTCGACGGCGAGTGGGAGAAGAAGGTCGTCGAGCGGATCCTGCACAACCTGTCGATCCTGTTCGAGCGCACGTTCGCGACCGCGCAGGAATTGAACCGCTACCGCAAGGAAGTCACCGGCCGCCTGCAGGCACAAAGCGGCCCGTCGTCGGCCGCGCAGCCGGCCTGAGGCCGGCAGGGGCCGCCGTCGGCGCGAGTCGCACCCGATTCGCGCCCGGCGCGCGGCACCGTGTTGCGTTCATCGCATGAAGCCCGCCCGGCCGGTCCGGCGGGCTTTTTATCGGGTGCCGCCGTCGCGCGAGCCGTTGTCCATTCCGTCCGCTCTTCATCATGTCCGCCACTTTCGAACGCAAGCTGATCACCCGTGATGCCCTCGTCGCGCTGCGCGCGTCGCTGCCGTCGCCCGTCGTGTTCACCAACGGCGTATTCGACATCCTGCACCGTGGCCACGTCACGTATCTCGCCGATGCGAAAGCGCTCGGCGCCTGTCTGATCGTCGGCGTGAACAGCGATGCGTCGGTGCGCATGCTCGGCAAGGGCGACGACCGGCCGATCAACCGCGAAGAGGATCGCGCGGCATTGCTGGCGGCGCTGGAAAGCGTCGACTGGGTCGTGACGTTCGCGGAAAAGACGCCGGTGTCGCTGATCGAGGCCGTCCGTCCGGACATCCTCGTGAAGGGCGGCGATTACGACATGGATGCGCTGCCGGAATCGGCGCTCGTGCGCGGCTGGGGCGGCCGTGCGCTGGCGATCCCGTTCGAGCACGATCGCTCGACCACCGCGTTGCTGAAGAAGGTGCGCGCGCAACAGCCCTGAGCGCGACGCGGCGTCGTCACGGGGCGGACGCCGCGAGCGGTGCGGTCGTGACGGCTGGCGCCGCGATCGGGCCGCCGACGACGGGCTGATCGGTCGCCCGCAGGAGCGGCGTCACATGCAGCGCGTCGGGCCGTACCTGCCGCGACAGCACGCCGGGTTCGCGCGGGCCGGCCGCCGGCAGCGGCCCGAACACGCCGCGCGCCACCACGAACGCGAGCATGTTGGCGAGAAAGAGAACAGCGATCAGCCAGCGCAGCATCGTCGAAACTCCTTGTCGTCATTGACGTGGTTTACGTCGTTCAGTCGAGCCGGCCGCAGGGCCGGCTTTTTTCATGGCTTTCGTGGATCGTCCGTGCGGGCCGCTGGCGCGGCACCGCGCGGATGGCATCGTCGGCGTGAAGCCGGCCCGTTTGGGCTTGCGTCGCCACGCGCCGACGCGATGCCGGCGCCTTTGCGTCAATCCGGCGCCGTTGCCGGGTCGGCCGCGTCCGCGGCGATCAGCGCGAGCCCGGACAGGATCAGCGTGTCGTGCCGGGTATGCGCGATCGTCAGCGCACGCGCGACGTCGTCCGCCGCGCCGCCTGCCAGCACGAGCCGCACGGGCGCCTGCCACGCCGCGACGAGATCGCGCCACGCGCGTTCGATCAGACCGGCTTGCGCGTACAGGCACCCGGCCGACAGCGAGCGCGGCGTATCGACCTGGAACGGTTCGGCCTGCGCGCCCGCGAGCAGGCCGCTGGCGATGTCGGTGGTCAGCGTCGGCAACTGCGCGGTGTGCGTGCCGAGCGCGCGCATCATCAGCGCCCAGCCCGGCGCGATCAGTCCGCCCGTGAAGCAGCCGTCCGCGCGCAGTGCCTCGAGCGTCGTCGCGGTGCCGAACGTCGCGATCAGCAGATGCTCGCCCGGAAACGCCGCGTGCGCGCCGATCAGGCCGGCCCACCGGTCGCTGCCGAGCTGCTCGGGTGTCGTATAGCCGTTCGTCACGCCGCATTGCGCGGGCCGCGAGCGGATCGTCGTGCGCGGCAGGCCCGGCCAGCGCGCGTCGAGCAGCGCATCGATCCGCGCGGCCACGTCGGCGCCCGCGACGTTCGAGATCCATGCGCCGCGCGGCCGCGGCAGGCGCGACCAATCGGGATCGGCGCCGCCGTCGCGCGTGTGGCCGAACGCGCCCGTGTCGACGAGCGTGCGCCGCGCGTCGGCGAGCGCCCACTTGATCCGGCTGTTGCCGGCGTCGATCAGCAGGTGCGGTTCGCTCATTGCGCTTCGCGCAGCGACACGTCGCCGGCCGCGATCGTCTGTACGCCGTTCGGCGTGTCGAGCAGCAACTGGCCGGTCGCGTCGATGCCCGTCGCGATGCCGCGCGCCCGTTCGACGCCCTGTTCGAGCAGCACGACTTCGCGGCCGGCGTACGCGTGCAGCGCGTGCCAGCGCGGCAGGAACGGCGCGAGGCCGTCGGTGCCGAACTGTGCGAGCGCGGGCGTGAGCGCGTTCAGCGACGCGGCGAGCGTATCGGTGAGGTTCGCCGACGCGCACGCGATCGACAGCGCGGCGGGCGGCAGCCCGCTCGCGAGCGTCGCTTCGCGCGCGCGCAGCGCGTCGACCTGCGCGGCCACGGCTTCCGCGCCGCGCACGTTGATGCCGAAGCCGATCACGACCGCGGTGGCGTCGGCGGTGGTCCAGACGGTTTCGATCAGGATCCCGGCGAGCTTGCCGACGATACGCGGCGTGCCGTCGTCGTCGGTCGTCAGCAGCAGGTCGTTCGGCCATTTGAGCGCGACCCGCATGCGGGCGTCGAGCGGCAGCGTGGCCAGCCCTTCGGCGAGCGCGACGCCGATCGCGATGCTGAGGCCGCCGAGCGCATCGATGGCGCGCGGCACGATGCAGCCGACCGAGCACAGCAGCGCATTGCCGGGCTGCGCGAACCACGGGCGGCCCTGCCGGCCGCGGCCGGCCGTCTGCTCGAACGCGACGCGCACGAGCGGCGCGGGCAACGCGCTCGCGGTGCGCGGCAGCGCCTTGAGCCGGGTCGCGACGTCGGCGTTGGTCGAGCCGGTGGCGGCGACGATGTCGAGCGGCCACGCGCGCGGCGTGGCGTCCAGGTGCGCCTCGAGCCGGTTGCGCGCGATGTGCGCGTCGCCGGATTCGGGCGTGTCGGAGGAGGTGGGGGCGTTCATGGCGCCTATTGTAGCGACAGGGGGCGTTGGCGCGCGCCGGACGGCGCACGCAACCTGCGGGACGACACGGCGTGGCTTGGCGCGGCATCGCTATCCGCTCCAGCGCCTCGATGCCCGCTTCCGACGTCATCTCGCAAGCGAGCAGCGTCTTGCCCTTCAGCGCCGGGCCTTGGCGGGTCGAAACGAGGATCGGTGCGCCGCCGACGCCGCGCGGCCGACGCATGCGAAGCAACCACCGTTCGGCCAGGTCACGCTCGCGCGTCCCCTGGCCGAACGGCCATCACGGCGCGACGACCGGGTGCTTCAGCGCATGCGCGGTCTCGATCCACTGCGCGTGGAACTCGTCCGCGTCGGGCCGAAGCCCGAGTTCGCCGTTGCGATAAGCCATCGCAAGCGTCTGCACGGCTTCGGGCAACTCGTGTTCGGCGGCCCGGCGATACAGCGCGAGCGCGCGCGCTTCGTCGCGCGGCACGCCGCTGCCGTCGCGGTACGCGTTCGCGAGCATGAAGTCGGCGGCCGGGATGTCCGCGCGCGACGCGATGTCGAACCAGTGCACGGCCTGGACGGGGTCGGCCGCGATGCCGTAGCCGCTGCGGTAGATCAGCCCGAGGTAATACGCGGCGGCCGGGTCGCCCTGTTCGGCGGCTGCGCCGAGCAGCGCGCGGGCGCGTGCATAGTCTTTCGGGAGGTCGCCGCTGCCGAGCAGCAACGCCTTGCCGAGCGCGAGCTGCGCGCGCCGCGCAGCCGGCGCGTCGGCCTTGCCGGCGGCCGCCGCGGCGGTTTCCAGCCAGCCGCGCCCCTCGTCGCGCAGCTCCGGCTCGTGCGCATCGACGAGCGCGATGCCGAGCGCCGCCTGCGCGGCGCCCGAGCCGCGGCGCGCGAGCGTGCGCAACTGGGCCAGCGCATGCGGCTCGTTCGCCTGCGTGACCATCGCCTGCCATTCGTCGAGCTGCGCGGCGCTCGGCGCGGGGCCGGCGCCGCGCGGGCCGGTCATCGTGACGACGGCCGCGACGGTCACGGCCGCCGCCGCGAGCAGCGCGGCGGGCGGGAGTTTCGCGCGCAGCACGCGCCGCGCGGCGGCGGCGAAGCCGGTTTCGGCGGGCCGCATCGTCCGGATCGGTTGCATCGCGTGTCTCATTGCGTGAGGTCGATCTCGTAGGTCGCGAGGTTCTTGCCCGAGCCGTCGTCGGCCGCGACCTGCGTGATGCCGGTCAGGCCGGCCGCCGCCGCATCGCCGAGGCGGTTCGGCGCGGACGCGAACTGCACGTGCGCGACCGAGCTCGCGAGTTTCGTGAAGCGCCAGCTGCGTTGCGCGCCGTCGGCCGCACGCGTGATCGCGCCGCGCTTCTTGATGAACGCGATCAGCACGTCGCGGTTCGCATCGGGCGACGCGAAGATCGTCTTGCTGCCGTCGAGGCCCGGGAAATTGCCGCCGCCGCTCGCGCGGTAGTTGTTGGTCGCGACGATGAACTGCGCGTTCGGGTCGATCGGCGCGCCCTTGTACGTCAGGTTCCTGATCCGGCTGCCGACCGGCTGCGTGACGTCGATTTCATACGCGAGGTCGGCCGACGTGAACATGTCGAAGTTGTAGCCGGGGAAGGTGCTGACGAGCGGCTGCACGGTCGCCTTGGTCGGGTCGATCCGGTTGAAGCGCTTGGCGGCCGTCTCCAGCCAGTTCTTCACGTCGGCGCCGCTCACCTTCACCGCGTACACGGTGTTCGGATACAGGTACAGGTCGGCCGCGTTGTTGATCGCGAGCGCGCCCGGCGCGACGTCGGTGTAGTCGGTACCGCCGCCGAAGCCGCTCTTGAACGGCGCGCTGACCGACAGCACCGGCAGCGACGCGTATTGCGGCAGGTTCGCCTGCACGTAGGTCTTCACGTAGTCGGCCTGCGCCTCGTTGACGATCTGGATCGCGCCCGGATCGCCGACGTCCGCGAAGTACGAGTTCATCCGGTAGTCGGTCGAGCCGATCGGCGTCTTCACGTAGTCGATCGTCGCCTGGTGCTCGGCCGCGATCGCGGCGGACACCGACGGGTCGGCCGCGACGTAGCTCTTGTCGGCGTTCTGGATCGGCCGTGCCTCGACGGTCGTCTGCGACTTGTCGACGATCCACGTCTTGCCGTCGAACTTCAGGCCGAGCTTGATCACGCCGAGATGCTTGCCCCAGTAGTTGGCCATCACGGTCGGCACGCCGTTGACGGTGCCCTTGACCTTGTCGACGCCCGGCAGGTTGAACTGCGACACGGTGCTGTTCGCGTCCGGGAACACCTGGTGCGAGTGGCCGATCAGCATCGCGTCGATGCCGGACACCTTCGACAGCCACCAGCTGCCGTTTTCCATCGTCGGCGAATACGCGGAATTGTCGAGGCCGCCGTGCGAGATCGCGACGACGAGATCGGCGCCCTTCGCGCGCATTTCCGGGATGTACTTCTCGGCCGCTTCCTTCAGCCCGGTCGTGTAGACCTTGCCGTCGAGCCAGCGCTTGTCCCAGTTCATGATCGCGGGCGGCGTGAAGCCGATGATGCCGATCTTCACGGGCGCGCTGACCGTCTTGCCGTCCGGCGTCGTGGCCGTCACCGTGCGCGTCAGGATCGTGTACGGCGTGAACAGCGGCGCGTTGGTCTTCGCGCTGATCACGTTCGCGAGCACCTGCGGGAAGTTCGGGCCCGCGCACTTCTTCTGCTGGGCGGGCGCGGGCAGCCCGTCGACCTCGAAGGTGTTGCCGGTCACCTGCGACAGGTACGGCAGCCCGTAGTTGAACTCGTGGTTGCCGATCCCGCCGCCGTCGAATTTCGCGGCGTTCATCACCTTGTAGATCGCGAGCGTCTGGTCGCAGCCGACCGGCTTCACGAGCGCCTGGTAGTCCGACAGCGCGGTGCCCTGGATCGTGTCGCCGTTGTCGAGCAGCAGCGTGTTCGGGTACTGCTTGCGCGCCTGCGCGATCAGCGTCGACACGCGCTCGAAGCCGAGCGAATTGTCGGCGGCGAGCTTGAAATAGTCGTACGACAGCACGTTGGTGTGCAGGTCGGTCGTCTCGAGCAGCGCGAGCGTGGCCGTCGTGCCGACGGGCGCCTGGGCCTCGGGCTGCGACGGCGGCGTGGCGGTGACGTCGTCGCCGCCGCAGCCGGCGAGGACGAAGGCGAGGCTGGCGAGCGCGGCGGCGGCCGGTACGTGGCGGCGGGAAAGCGGGGGGAGACGCATCGGTTGTCCTGTTCGGTGTTCTGTTTTATGAAACGCGAGATACGCACGAATGGCGGCGCGGCGCGCCGACGGCCTGATGTGCGGCGCGTGAGAGTATCGAAAGGAAACGTGACGGAACAATGAAAGGTCGCGATGCCGGCGGCGGGCAGGCTCGTGGCGGCTTCGGGCTGATCGGCCGGCGCCCCGGCCCGGCGCTCCCGACCACGCGCGCCGAGCGCGGCGGCCCCAGCTGCGCGCCCCCGCTCGCGCCCCGAGCTCGCCGCCCACACGGAAATCCTCACGTCGCGGCGCCGGGCGGTTCGCTACAATGGCCGCTGTCATCCTTTTGCAAACAACCTGCCCTTGGACTTCGAGACTCCTCCCGGCCTGTCGGTCGACGTCGGCGGCCAGGGCCAGACGGTGCGCCTGACCGGCCAGTGGACCGCGCTCGCGCTCGCGCGCAATCGCGGCGCCGTGGCGCGCCGCGTCGCGAGCATCGCCACCGGGCGCGTGAGCGAATGGGATCTGTCCGGCATCGAGCGGCTCGACCACGTCGGCGGCCAGGCGCTGTGGCGCGTATGGGGCCGCAAGCTGCCGGCCGGCGTCGCGCTGAGCGCCACGCAGCGCACGATCTTCGAGCGCATCGAGCGGCTCGACAGTGAACGCGAGGCGCCCGAGCGCGTGGTGCGCGTCGATCCCGTCACGCGGCTCGGCCAGGCGATCTTCTCGTTCGGCGAACACCTGCAGGGCGGCATCGCGATGTTCGGCCTCGTGATCCTCGATGCGCTGTCGGTGCTGCGCCGCCCGCAGACGATGCCGTGGAGGGAAACCTCGGCGAACATCTACAGCGCCGGCGCGCAGGCGCTGCCGATCACCGCGCTCGTCGCGTTCCTGATCGGCATCGTGCTGAGCTACCTGTCCGCGCAGCAGTTGCAGACGTTCGGTGCGAACCGCTACATCGTGAACATCCTCGGGCTGTCGGTGATTCGCGAGCTCGGCCCCGTGCTGTCGGCGATCCTCGTCGCGGGCCGCTCGGGCTCGGCGATCACCGCGCAGATCGGCGTGATGCGCGTGACCGAGGAACTCGACGCGATGCGCGTGATGGGCATCCCGCACGGGCTGCGGCTGGTCCTGCCGCGCGTGCTCGCGCTCGGCGTCGCGATGCCGCTGCTCGTGATGTGGACCAACATCATCGCGCTGACGGGCGGCGCGATCGCCGCGAAGTTCGTGCTCGGCATCGACGTCAATTACTTCGTGCGCTCGCTGCCGGGCGTCGTGCCGATCGCGAACCTGTACATCGGCCTCGGCAAGGGCGTCGTGTTCGGCATGCTGATCGCGCTGGTCGCGTGCCATTTCGGCTTCCGGATCAAGGCGAACTCGCAGAGCCTCGGCGAAGGCACGACCACGTCGGTGGTGTCGTCGATCACGGTCGTGATCCTCGCCGACGCGGTGTTCGCGATCCTGTTCCAGAACGTGGGGCTCGGATGAACGCATCGAACGAAACGACCGCGCATGCCGCGGCCATCGGCGCCGGGTCGGTCGGCGCCCGGCCCGACGTGGCCGACGATGCCGGCGACCTCGTGATCGAGGTGCGCAACCTGACCAAGCGCTACGGGCGCAACATCATTCACCAGAAGCTCGACTTCGACGTGCGGCGCGGCGAGATCGTGTCGATCGTCGGCGGCTCGGGCTCCGGCAAGACGACGCTCGTGCGCCAGATCCTCGGCCTGGAGCGGCCGACGTCGGGCACGATCAAGGTGTTCGGCGAGGATACGGCGACGATCGACGACGCCAGCGCGCGGATGATGCGCACGCGCTCGGGGATGCTGTTCCAGCAGGGCGCGCTGTTCTCGTCGATGACGGTGTTCGACAACGTCGCGCAGCCGCTGCGCGAGCTCGGCCGCGTGCCGCCGGACCTGCTGCACGACATCGTGATGCTGAAGCTCGAGATGGTCGGGCTGCCGTGCAAGCACGCGTCGAAGATGCCGGCCGCGCTGTCGGGCGGGATGGTCAAGCGGGTCGGCATCGCGCGCGCGATCGCGCTGGAGCCCGAACTGCTGTTCCTCGACGAGCCGACGGCCGGCCTCGATCCGCAGGCGTCCGACGAATTCGTCGAGCTGATCGCGACGCTGCACCGCACGCTCGGGCTGACCGTCGTGATGGTGACGCACGACCTCGACACGATGGTCGCGCTGTCGACGCGCGTCGCGGTGCTGGCCGACCGCAAGGTGCTGGTCGCCGCGCCCGTCGAGGAGGCCGCGAACGTCGACCATCCGTTCATCCACGAATATTTCCTGGGGCTGCGCGGGCGCCGCGCATTGCAGGCGCTGCCGCCCGAGCGGCGCGCGAAGCTGCCGAAGGCGGCCCTCGAACCGGCGCTGTCGAGCGTCGAGCTGTAGAAGCAAGGAACCCGCGAATGGAAAACAAATCACATGCGTTCTGGGCCGGCCTGTTCACGATCGCGCTGACGCTCGCGATCGCGGGCACCGTGTTCTGGTTCAACGTCGACCGCACCGTGCGCGTGCCGTACGACCTGCTCGCGCGCACCAACGTGACGGGGCTGTTCCCGGACGCGGCCGTGCGCTTTCGCGGCCTCGACGTCGGCAAGGTGCAGTCGATCGGCTTCGATCGCACGCATCCGGGTCAGATCCGGATCCGCATTCTCGTCGATCACGACGCGCCGATCACGCAGTCGACCTACGGCAGCCTCGGCTTCCAGGGCGTGACGGGCATCGCATTCGTGCAGTTGGAGGATACGGGGCGCGATCTGTCGCCGCTGCCGTCGTCGCCGAAGGCGATCGCGCAGATCCCGATGCGGCCGAGCCTGTTCGACCAGATCCAGGAGCGCGGCGACGTGCTGCTGCGGCAGCTCGAACTGGCCGCGAAGAGCGCGAACGCGCTGATGTCGCCCGAGATGCGCGAGCAGTTGCGCGCGACCGCCGAAAGCCTGCAGCACGCGGCCGACGGCGCCGCGACGCTGACGAAGCAGCTCGGCCCGGCGGTCACCGCGCTGCCGGAGACGATGCACGAGGTGAACCGCGCGATGGCGTCGGCGAACACGCTGATGCAGCCGAACGGGCCCCTCGTGTCGAACCTGAACAAGGCCGGCACGGCCGCCGAGCAGGTCGGCGTCGCGCTGAACGGCCTCAATGCGCGCGTGCAGTACGACACGCTGCCGCGCTTCAATGCGCTGGCCGACAGCGTCGGCGACGCGTCGCGGCAATTGAAGGACGTCGCCGGTGAACTCGGCCGCAACCCGCGCAGTCTGTTGTTCGGTTCGCCCGGCGCGGCGCCGGGGCCCGGCGAAGCAGGCTTCGTGTGGCCGGGTGCCACGGCCGAGAAGTGAAGCGCAAACCCATCGAGGGTCCAGCCGGAAACGGCCGGGTCATGACGCCCATCGAAACCGGAAACATCATGCAGGAATACGCCATGCCACGAATCCTTGACCGCGCGCTGCGCCCGGCCGCGGCCGCGCTGGCCGTGCTGACGCTCGCACTGGCGGCCGGCTGCGCCGGCAACGACGCGGTGCTGTCGAACATCCGCTACGACCTCGGGCCTGCGTCGTCGGTGACGACCACCGGTTCGGGCCCCGCGCTGAAGGTGCTCGACGTCGCCGCGCCCGACGCGCTCGACTCGGACAAGTTCGCGTACCGGCTCGCGTACGCGGATGCGCAGCACGTGGCCGTCTATCGCGACAGCCGCTGGACCGCGCCGCCCGCGCAACTGCTCACGCAGCGGCTGCGCGGCGCGCTGTCGTCGCGTGGCACGGTGCTCGAAGGCGCCGACGGCGTGCGTGCGCCGACCCTCAAGGTCGACCTCAGCGAATTCGAACAGGTCTTCGACGGCCAGTCGCAAAGCCACGGCGCGGTGACCGCGCGCGCGACGCTGATGCTCGACGGCAAGGTGCTCGGCCAGCGCACGTTCGTCGCGCGCGCGCCGTCGAGCACGCCCGACGCCGCCGGCGGTGCGCGCGCGCTCGCGGCGGCCAGCGACGAACTCGTGTCGCAGATCGCCGCGTGGGTCGGCGTGCAGGCGTACGCGGGCACGCCGTGACGCAGGCCGTGCAGCCGCGATGAACGTGCCGGGCCCGCATCGCGCGTCACCGCTCGCACGGCAGGCATTTGCCGCCTATGCGGCGCTGATCGTCTATGCGTCGCTGTATCCGTTCGAAGGCTGGGCGGCGCTCGGCATCGGCCCGTTCGATTACCTGTTCGCGCCGATGCAGCGCTACGTGACGACGTTCGACGTGGTCACGAACGTGCTCGGTTATCTGCCGTTCGGCGCGCTCGGCGTGCTCGCGCTGCATCCGCGCTGGCGCGGCGTGGCCGCGACGCTGATCGCGGGCGTGCTCGGCGTGCTGCTGTCGGGCGCGATGGAAGCGCTGCAGACCTATTTGCCGACGCGTGTCGCGTCGAACCTCGATCTCGGCGCCAACGCGTTCGGCGCGCTGCTGGGCGCGGCGCTCGCGGCGCCGGCCACCGGCGCGCTGCTCGACCGCGGCGTGTTGCGCCGGCTGCGCTTCGCGTGGCTGGAAGCCGATGGGTCGACGCCGCTGCTGCTCGCCGCGCTGTGGCCGTTCGCGATCGTGTTTCCGTCGCCGTTCCTGTTCGGCATCGGCGACTGGCCCGCCGCGCTATGGGAGCGCGCCGACGCGTCGATGCAGGATGCAGTGCTCGCGTGGCTGCCGGCCGCCTGGCGCGTCAGCGAATGGCCCGAGCGGGTCGACGGCTGGCTGTCCGATTCGGCGTGGGAAGCCATGCTCGGCGGGCTGATGCTGTTCGCCGCGCTGGCGATCGCGTCGCTCGCGATGCGCCCGCACGCGCCGCGCATCCGGCTGCTGGTCGCGCTGGTGGTCGCCACGCTCGTGCTGAAGGCCGCGGCGACCTTCATGCAGTCGGCCACCGGCCTCGTCGTCGTGTGGGCGACGCCCGGCGCGCGGCTCGGCATCGAGCTCGGCTTCGCGGCGGCGCTCGTCGCCTTGCGCGTGCCGGCGACGTGGCGCGCGCTGCTCGCGGCGCTCGCGCTGCTGGCCGGCGTCGCGCTCGTGAACCTGCTGCCGGTCAATCCGTTCTTCGACTTCACGCTGTCGGGCTGGCGGCAGGGGCGCTACGTGCACTTCAACAGCCTCGCGCGCTGGCTCGCGTGGATCTGGCCCTACGCGGCGCTGATCTGGCTCGGCCAGCGCGTCGAGCACGCGTGGCTGCCGGCCGCGCTGCGCCGCTGACGCCGCAGTCCGGGCCGTGCGGCGGCGGCCGTGCCGCGGGCAGCCGCGTGCGCCGGTCGCTATAATCGTCCGCATCCTCCGTTGCCGCCTCGCGCAACGGCAATCCATCGCCCCTCTTTCCGCACGGCCTCGTGCCGGGCCGCTCGTCACCATCATGGATTCCTACTACCAGCACCACGTCTTCTTCTGCCTGAACCAGCGCGACCCGGGCGCCGAACGTCCGAGCTGCGCGCAATGCGATGCACAGACCATGCAGGAATACGCGAAAAAGCGCGTGAAGGAACTTGGCCTCGCGGGGCCGGGCAAGGTCCGCATCAACAAGGCCGGCTGCCTCGACCGCTGCGAGGAAGGGCCGGTGATGGTCGTGTATCCGGAGGGGACGTGGTACACGTACGTCGATCAGGCCGACATCGACGAGATCGTCGAATCGCACCTGCGCGACGGCAAGGTCGTCGATCGCCTGAAGATCTGAGCGGGCCGGCCGAATGAACGTTCATACGCAGAAATCGCTGATCGCGGGCCCGATCGGCCAGATCGAAATCGCGGTCGACCTGCCCGACGCCGTGCGCGAAGGCGGCGCCGCGCCACGCGGCATCGCGCTCGTCGCGCATCCGCATCCGCTGTTCGGCGGCACGATGGACAACAAGGTCGCGCAGACGCTCGCGCGCACGCTCGTGCAGCTGAACTACGTCGTCTACCGGTCGAATTTCCGTGGCGTCGGCGCGACCGAGGGCGTGCACGACAACGGCACGGGCGAGGCCGACGATCTCCTCGCGGTGCTCGCGCACATGCGCGCGCAGCCCGCGTATGCGGACCTGCCGCTCGTGCTCGCGGGCTTCTCGTTCGGCACCTTCGTGCTGTCGCACGTCGCGAAGCGGTTGCGCGATGCGGGCGAGACGATCGAGCGGATGGTGTTCGTCGGCACGGCCGCGAGCCGCTGGCAAGTGGCCGACGTGCCCGAGAACACGCTCGTGATCCACGGCGAAACCGACGACACGGTGCCGATCGCATCGGTGTACGACTGGGCGCGGCCGCAGGAGCTGCCCGTCGTCGTGATCCCCGGCGCCGAGCATTTCCTCCATCGCAAGCTGCACGTGCTGAAGCGCATCATCGTCGACGCGTGGCGCTAGCCGCCATGCGGGCGTCGGCGTAGGCGCCGGCGGCCCGTACCGCGCATCGGCCCCGGCCGGACGATGCGCGACCCTTCCCGAAACTTCACGCGACAGCGCGCCGCACAGCGCGGTGCGCCGCCTACGGCATCGTGGCGCAACCCGACTTGCACACCGCCTGCGCATGCCTTTCGCGCGGCTTCGAGCGCACGTGCCCGCCGCGTCTCCACGCTATGCTCTCGCAGCCGGTATGCGGGCGTCCGCTGCCAGGTTCGCGAAAACGCCGTTCGCGGCCACGTATAATGGCCGCATTCCGCGTCGCCCGCGGCCCGGCTGGGCCCATGCCGCGCTCGTTTCGCCGCCTGTCCGCCCGCTCGCGACGGCCGCGAACCGAACGCGTCCGCACGAGTCCAACCGGCGCGTTTCGCGTCGCCCGACGGTGTCGGGCGAGTGCCCGACACGCCCGTCGCCTTGCCGTTCAACCCTGCGCGTTTCGCACCGCACTTTCTGCCATCAGCCTGAATCGATCATGCGTCTGTCTTCCCAAGGCCTCAAGTCCCTCGCTTCCTCCATCGCCTTCGGCACCGCCGCGCGCAACGTAGCGCTCGGCGTGATGCTGCCCGTCGCGCTCGCGTCGACGATCGTCGTCGCCGAGGCGAAGCCGGCCGCCAAGGCCAAGGCCGCGCATGCGGCGCCGGCCGCCGAGCAGTTCACCGGCGCGCCCGCGACCTACATGCCGGGCGCGGTGCCGCCGCCGGGCGTGAACGCGCGCTCGTGGGTGCTCGTCGACGCGACGAGCAACACGGTGCTCGCATCGGGCAATGCGGACGAACGCGTCGAGCCGGCATCGCTGACGAAGCTGATGACCGCGTACCTCGTGTTCGAGGCGCTCGACAAGAAGAAGATCTCGATGGAGCAGATCGTCACGCCGAGCGACGCGGTGCGCCGCGTCGGCCGCGACGAGTCGCGCATGTTCATCGAGGCGAACAAGCCGGTGTCCGTGCACGACCTCGTGTACGGGATGATCATCCAGTCGGGCAACGATGCCGCGATCGCGCTGGCCGAACTCGTCGGCGGCAGCGAAGGGCAGTTCGTCACGCTGATGAACGACGAGGCGGCGCGTCTCGGCATGAAGGGCACGCACTTCGCCGACGTGAACGGCATGCCCGACCCGAACCACTACACGACGGCCGGCGACCTCGCGAAGCTGTCCGCGCACCTGATCCGCGATTTTCCGCAGTACTACGGCATCTTCTCGGAGAAGGAATTCAAGTACAACAACATCCGCCAGGGCAACCGCAACCGGCTGCTGTGGCTCGACCCGACGGTCGACGGCCTGAAGACGGGCCATACGCAGGCGGCCGGCTTCTGCCTGATCGCATCGGCGAAGCGCGCGATCCCCGGTGTCGACGGCCAGCGCCGTCTCGTGTCGGTGATGATGGGCGAGCAGAAGGAAAACGACCGCACGCAGGACAGCATGAAGATGCTGAACTACGGCTACAGCGCGTTCGATTCGGTGCGCCTGTTCAAGGGCGGCCAGGCGATCTCGACGCCGCGCATCTACAAGGGCAAGGACAACACCGTGCAGGTCGGCGTGAAGGGCGACCAGTGGGCGACCGTGCCGCGCGGCCTCGGCGACAAGGTCAAGACCGAAGTCGACGTGAACGCGCCGCTGATCGCGCCGCTCGCGGAAGGCCAGCAGGTCGGCACCGTGAAGATCGTCGCCGACGGCAAGACGCTGTCCGAATTCCCGGTCGTCGCGCTGCAGGCCGTGCCGGAAGCGGGTATCTTCGGACGTATCTGGGACTCGATCCTGCTGATGTTCAGCAAGAAGAAGTAAGCACGACGGGCCTTTGTTTTCACGACTTCATCCCCATCTGTCATAGCCATGAGCCAAGCCGAATTCGAACCGATCGTCTACCTCAGCGTCTCGGCGCAGGAGGAACTGGTGCCGCTGTCCGAAGCCCGTGTGCCGGTGCTCGACCGCGGATTCATCTTCGGCGACGGCGTGTATGAAGTCGTCCCCGTTTATGCGCACGACGGCGCGCACGTGCCGTTCCGGATCGAACAGCATCTGGACCGGCTCGCGCGCAGCCTGAAGAAGATCGGCATCGACAACCCGCACGATGCGGCGGGCTGGCGCGCGTTGATCGAGCGGGTGGTCGCGGCGAATGCCGAAGGCCTCGGCGACGGCAACGCGCTCGTCTACCTGCAGGTGACGCGCGGCGTCGCGAAGCGCGGCCACGCGTTCCCGGCGAACGCGGTGCCGACGGTGTTCGCGATGACGAGCCCGCTGCGCCTGCCGTCGGAAGAGGAGCGCGCGAAGGGCGTGCGCTGCGTGACGGCCGAGGACCGTCGCTGGCTGCATTGCGACATCAAGTCGATCTCGCTGCTCGGCAACGTGTTGATGGCGCAGCATGCGGCCGAGCGCGATGCGTTCGAGACGATCCAGCTGCGCGACGAAAACGTGACGGAAGGCTCGTCGTCGAACGTGTGGATCGTGAAGAACGGCGAACTGTTCGCGCCGCCGCGCAGCAACAAGATCCTCGAAGGGATCCGCTACGCGCTGGTCGAGCAGCTGGCCGACGAATGCGGGATCCGGTTCGTCGCGCGCGAGATCAGCGAGGTCGAACTGCGCTCGGCCGACGAGATCATGCTGACGTCGGCCACGAAGGAAATCCTGCCTGTGACGTCGCTCGACGATCTGCCCGTGCAGGGCGGCAAGCCGGGCCCCGTGTTCGCGGCGCTGTATGACGCGTACCAGCGTGCGAAGGCACGCGAGTTTGAACAGTTTGACCTAACCCGGAGAAAATGATGAGCGAACCGACCAAAACCGTCGAGGTCACCGGCGCGATCGAGACCCGGAAGGAGTCGCTGCTGGAGTTTCCGTGCGATTTCCCGATCAAGATCATGGGCAAGGCGCACCCCGAGTTCAAGGACACGATCTTCAAGGTCGTGGCCGTTCACGACAACGAGATCGACGTCGAGAAGATCGAGGAGCGCGCGTCGAGCGGCGGTAATTACACGGGCCTCACGATCACCGTGCGCGCGACGAGCCAGGAACAGCTCGACAACATCTACCGCGCGCTGACCGGCCATCCGATGGTCAAGGTCGTGCTCTAAGGGGCCGTTCCGGTGGCCCGGGATCAGCGCAAACGGCCGCTGATCCCTTTCCATCCTCCCTCCAGCGCGCACTCGGCGGGGCATTTTCCCGCCGCGCGCCGCGCGTCCAGCTCGTCGCACAGCCGCTTGTATTCGGCGACCTCCTCGAACAACCAGGTCCGGAACGCCTGCACGCGCGGCGTGTTGAGCAGCGGCGGCGGACACACGAAAAAATAGTGCCACGGGCTCGGCCCGTCGATGTCGAACAGGCGCACGATGCGCCCGTCGAGCAGGTCGTGGACCGCGAGCGAGCGGCGCACCAGCGCGATGCCCTGGCCCTCGATCGCGGCCAGCAGCAGGTTCGACGAATCCTGGTACAGGATCCCCCGTTTCGGCTCGGTCAGCGTATCGAGCCCGGCCGCGTCGAACCACGGCCGCCACAGCTCGTCGTCCGAGCGCAGCAGCGGGTAGTGCACGAGATCGGCGGGCGTCTGCGGCAGCTTGCCGCCATTCAGCGTCGGCGCGCAGGCCGGAAAGAACACCTCCTCGAACAGCGGCTCCACGTGCAGCCCCGGATAGCTGCCGAAGCCGAAGCGGATCGCCAGATCGACGTCGTCGCGCGCGAAATCGGTGAGCGAGTTGGTCGACTGCAGTTCGACGTCGATTTCCGGATGCCGCTCGATGAACGTGCCGATGCGCGGCGTGATGAAGCGCGCGGCGAACGACGACAGCATCGACACCACCAGCCGCCGGTCGCGGTCGCTCGCGCGCACGTCGCGCGTCGCGTCGGCGATCACCATCAGCGCGGTGCGGATCTGCTGCGCGTACCGCATGCCGGCGTCGGTCAGGCACAGCCGCTTGCCGTTGCGCGTGAACAGCTGCACGCCGAGCTCTTCCTCGAGCGCGCGCACCTGGTGGCTGACCGCGCCGTGCGTGACGAACAGCTCGTCGGCGGCGCGCGAGAAGTTCTCGTGGCGCGCGGCGGCTTCGAACGCGCGAATCGCGTTCAGCGCGGGGAGCTGGCGGAGGTCCATTTGCTAATTTTCCTCACATCGACGTGAAAATTGGTCGTTTGGTCGGACGCCTTCGAGTGACTACGATTGTAGCCATCGGAGCACTTATTGGCGGAGTCGATCATGCAAGAAATCTCTTCAAGCATCACCTTCGAAATTCCCCCGGGCGAGACCGTGCCGATGAGGGTGCAACGCAGCACGCGGCTGGTCGTCCAGTGCGGGCCGGTCTGGGCGACGCGCAGCAACGACGTCGACGACTACTTCCTGGCCGACGGCGAGACGCTGAAGCTGCGCCGCGGCGAGCGGCTGTGGCTCAGCGCGGAAGGCCGCGAGGGCGCGTGCGTCGCGTTCTCGGTGTCGCGGCCGCCGCGGGAAGTCGCGCTCGGCGGGCTGACCCGGCTGCGCCAACGCGTGAGCGCGCTGTTCCATGACGGCTGGCGCACCGTCTGACCATCATTTCATCCGACGGATACCGGCGATCCGTCCCCCTCCCCAGGCCGGCGAGACCCACGGGTTTTCGGTAAACTACCGCCCATGTCCGTTTCGCCGGTTTCCATCGTGTCCACGCCTGTCGCCGTTTCCGCATCGCCCGCCGGAGCCCCGGATCAGCCGGTCCAGCCGGTCACCGTGCGCTGGCGGGGCAGCGAGGCGTACGAGGCGAGCTTCGACGCGATGCGCGCGTTCACCGATACGCGCACGGCCGACACCGGCGACGAGATCTGGGTGGTCGAGCATCCGCCCGTCTACACGCTCGGCCAGGCCGGGGACCCGGCGCACCTGCTGGTGGCCGACAGCGGCGTGCCGCTCGTGAAGGTCGACCGCGGCGGACAAATCACTTACCACGGCCCCGGCCAGATCGTCGCCTACCTGTTGCTGGACCTGCGCCGGCGCAAGCTGATGGTGCGCACGCTCGTGACGAAGATCGAGGAGGCCGTGATCGAAACCCTCGCGGCGTATAATCTCGCTTCGGTCCGCAAGGCGGGCGCGCCGGGGATCTACGTGGCATCCGGCGTGCACGAGGGCGCGAAAATCGCGGCCCTCGGCCTGAAGATCCGTAACGGCTGCAGCTATCACGGGCTGAGCCTGAACGTGAAGATGGATCTGCGCCCGTTTCTTGCGATCAACCCGTGCGGCTATGCCGGACTGGAAACCGTCGACATGGCGAGCCTCGAGGTTGCCGCCGACTGGAACGACGTCGCCCGCACGCTGGTGCGCCGTCTGATCGCCAACCTCGACGGCGCATCCGCGGCCGCCGACAAGCCGCACGCACTGGAACAATCGAATGACTGACGTTACCGCTTCTCCCGCACCGGCCGATACGGCCGCGACCCCTGCCTACGATCCGACCGCCAAGCAGAAGGCGCAGGCGAAGACGGCGCGCATCCCGATCAAGGTCATTCCGATCGAAAAGCTGAAGAAGCCCGAGTGGATTCGCGTGAAGGCGGCCACCGGCAGCTCGCGTTTCAACGAGATCAAGACGATCCTGCGCGAGCACAACCTGCACACCGTGTGCGAGGAGGCGAGCTGCCCGAACATCGGAGAATGCTTCGGCAAGGGCACCGCGACGTTCATGATCATGGGCGACAAGTGCACGCGCCGCTGCCCGTTCTGCGACGTCGGCCACGGTCGTCCCGATCCGCTCGACGCCGACGAACCGAAGAACCTCGCGCGCACGATCGCGGCGCTCAAGCTCAAGTACGTGGTGATCACGAGCGTCGACCGCGACGACCTGCGCGACGGCGGTGCGGCTCACTTCGTCGAGTGCATCCGCGAAGTGCGCGAGCAGTCGCCGGACACGCGCATCGAAATCCTGACGCCGGACTTCCGCGGCCGTCTCGACCGCGCGATCTCGATCCTGAACGCCGCGCCGCCGGACGTGATGAACCACAACCTCGAAACGGTGCCGCGCCTGTACAAGGAAGCGCGCCCGGGTTCGGACTATGCGCACTCGCTGAAGCTGCTGAAGGACTTCAAGGCGCAGCATCCGGACGTCGCGACGAAGTCGGGCCTGATGGTCGGCCTCGGCGAGACGGAAGAGGAAATCCTGCAGGTGATGCGCGACCTGCGCGCGCACGACGTCGACATGCTGACGATCGGCCAGTACCTGCAGCCGTCCGAGCACCACCTGCCGGTGCGCGCGTACGTGCATCCGGATACCTTCAAGATGTACGAGGAAGAGGCGTACAAGATGGGCTTTACGCACGCGGCCGTCGGTGCGATGGTGCGTTCGAGCTATCACGCCGATCTGCAGGCGCATGGGGCCGGGGTGGTCTGAGCATCGCACACGCCTCCATCTGCAGCAGTCCCGAGCAGTCGAAAAAAGCCCGCAGCGATGCGGGCTTTTTCGTTGGCGCGGCGGTTGCCCGCGCCCGCGCACGGCAATCGGCACCCGATCGGACGTGCAATCCGGTCGAGCGTGGAAAGCAAAGCTGAAACGGCATCGATAGCTTCGCAGGATAAGTTCGCTCCCGCCGCGCGCAAAGCTCGTAAAGTCGGCTCTCCCGCAGCAATGCCCGCATTCCGAAGGAGAGCCGCATGTCCCGTTTCAGCTTCATCCGCCGCGCCGTCGTCGCGCTGACCGCCTTTGCCGCGCTCGGCGCGGCGCACGCCGAATCGCGCGAAGTCGTGATCGCGTACCAGGACATGGTCGTGCCGTGGCGCTACGCGCAGGCGAGCGGTGAAGTCGAAAAGGCGACCGGCTACAAGGTCACGTTCCGCAAGCTCGACAGCGGCGCCGACGTGATCCGCGCGCTCGCGTCGGGCTCCGTGCAGCTCGGCGAGGCGGGGTCGAGCCCGATCGCGGCCGGCCTGTCGCAAGGGCTCGACATCTCGCTGTTCTGGGTACTCGACAACATCAACGACGCCGAGGCGCTCGTCGCGCGCAACGGCTCGGGCGTGACCAGCATCGCCGCGCTGAAGGGCAAGAAGATCGGCGTGCCGTTCGTGTCGACGTCGCACTTCCATACGCTCGTCGCGCTGCAGGCCGCGGGCGTCAATCCGAACGACGTGAAGATCGTCAACCTGCGTCCGCCCGAAGTCGCGGCGGCGTGGGCGCGCGGCGACATCGACGCGACCTATATCTGGGATCCGGTGCTCGCGAAGGTCAAGCAGTCGGGCACGGTGCTGACGACGTCCGGCCAGGTTGCGAAGGAAAGTGGCAAGGCGACCTTCGACGGCTTCGTCGTGAGCCGCAAGTTCGCGCGCGAGAACCCCGAGTTCGTCACGCGTTTCGTGAAGGTGCTCGCGGCGGCAGACGCCGACTACCGCGCGCATGCGGCGGCGTGGAAGGTCGGCTCGCCGCAGGTCGCGGCGGTGGCGAAGGTGTCCGGCGCGAACGCGCAGGACGTGCCGGCCAGCCTCGCGCTCTACGCATTCCCGACGGCGGCCGAGCAGGCATCGCCGACGTGGCTCGGCGGCGGCGCGCAATCGGGCGCCGCGAAGTCGCTCGCGGCCACGGCCACGTTCCTCAAATCGCAAGGCACGATCCAGACGGTGCTGTCCGACTATTCGGCCGGCGTCGATCCGCAGTTCGTGCAGAAGGCCGCGCGCTGAGCGCGGCCATTCAGCCCACTCATCGCGGAGCCCCGATCATGAGCACGCTGGAAGTCCGTCAGGTATCGGTCGCCTATCCGGGCGAACGCGGCAGGCCGACGACGCAGGCGCTCGCGCAGGTCGACCTGCGCATCGATGCCGGTGAATTCGTCGTCGCGCTCGGCGCGTCCGGGTGCGGCAAGACCACGCTGCTGAACTGCATGGCCGGCTTCGTCGCACCGACGACGGGCGATGTGCGGGTCGACGGCGTGCCGGTCACGGGCCCCGGCGCCGATCGCGGCGTCGTGTTCCAGAAATACGCGCTGCTGCCGTGGCTCGACGTGCTCGACAACGTCGCGCTCGGACTGCGCTTCGCGCGCGTGTCGAAGGCCGAACGCGATGCACGGGCGCGCGAGATGCTCACACTCGTCGGCCTCGAGCGTCATGCGCGTGCGCGCGTGTACGAGCTGTCGGGCGGGATGCAGCAACGCGTCGGCATCGCGCGTGCGCTCGCGAGCGACCCGCGCGTGCTGCTGATGGACGAGCCGATGGGCGCGCTCGACGCGATGACGCGCGGCACGATGCAGGCGCTCGTGCTCGACGTGTGGGCGCGCACCGGCAAGACGGTGTTCTTCATCACGCACGACGTCGAGGAGGCGTTGTTCCTCGCGACGCGTCTGATCGTGATGACGCCGGGCCCCGGTCGCGTTGCCGAAACCTTCGAGCTGCCGTTCGCGCGGCGCTACGTCGAATCGCGCGATGCGCGCGCGGTGAAGTCGTCGCCGGACTTCATCGCGTGGCGCGAGCGGTTGATCGCGTACCTGCATCGCGACGAGGCGGCGGCGGAGCCCGCGTGATGAGTGAACTCGCACGGCACGGGGTGGCCGTGGGGCGCGGCCGGAACAGCACTTTGCACAGGCAGGACAGCATGAGCACACAGGATTCTTGGACGGCCGATCGTGCGGCCGCCGATTTCGAACGGGACGATCGCACGCCGCGTCGGGCGGCGCAGCGCCGTGCGCCGTCGTCGCGCCGTTACCGGTTGCCGGGGCAGGGGAAGACGGCCGGGTTGAGCGCCGCGACGGTCGCGGCGCTGGCCGTGCTGTGGTGGGTCGCGACGCATCTGCAGTGGCTGCCGCCGCTGTTCCTGCCCGCGCCGGAAGCGGTGTGGACCGCGTTCGTCGATGCGTGGCACGGCCGCATCCAGGGCGGCCTGCCGTTGTCCGACCATCTGTTGTGGAGCGCGGCCCGCGTGTTCGGCGCGTTCGCGCTCGCGACCGCGATCGGCGTGCCGGCCGGCATCCTGATGGGCGTGAGCCGCATCGCACGCGGCGTGCTCGATCCGCTGCTGGAGTTCTACCGGCCGCTGCCGCCGCTCGCGTATCTGCCGCTCGTCGTGATCTGGTTCGGCATCGACGAGACGGCCAAGCTCGTCGTGATCTTTCTCGCGTGCTTCGCGCCGATCGCGATGGCCGCGCGCGCCGGCGTGCGTGCTGCAACCGTCGAGCAGATCAACGCCGCGTATTCGCTCGGCGGCAGCTTCGCGCAGATCGTGCGCCATGTCGTGCTGCCGGCCGCGCTGCCGGAAATCCTCACCGGGCTGCGGATCGCGATCGGGTTCGGCTGGACGACGCTCGTCGCGGCCGAGATGGTCGCCGCGACGGCCGGGCTCGGGCAGATGGTGCTCAACGCGTCGAGCTTCCTGCGCACCGACATCGTCGTGATGGGCATCCTGCTCATCGGCGCGATCGCGTGGCTGTTCGATCTCGCGATGCGGTGGGTCGAGCGGCGGGTGGTGCCGTGGAAGGGGAGAGGGTGACGTCACACTGACGGCACGGGCAACGGGCGCGTACGCGCCGCCCGCGCCTTTCACGCTCAATCGCCCATCGCGATCCCTTCGCGTCGCGGATCCGCGCCGCCGAACCACACCGTCTGCCCCTGCACGTTCAGCCGCTGGATTCCCTGCAGCCCCGAGTTCATCTCGACGATCTGCACGTCGTGCCCGCGTCCCTTCAACCCGTCCACGAGCGCGTCCGACACGCGGCCCCGTTCGAGCTGCGTCGGCCCGTTCATCGACCCGAAGTTCGGTAGCGCGATCGCCTGCTGCATCGTCATGCCCCAGTCGAGCACGCCGACCAGCGTCTTCGCGACGTGATTGATGATCGCCGGGCCGCCGGCCGAGCCGACGATCATCGTCACCTGCTTCGTCTTCTTGTCGAACACGAGCTCCGGCGACATCGCCGAGCGCGGCCGCTTGCCCGGCTGCACGCGGTTCGCGACCGGCCGGCCGTTGTCGTTCGACACGAACGAGAAATCGGTGAGCTGGTTGTTCAGCATGAAGCCGCGCACCATCAGCCGCGAGCCGAACGCGTCCTCGATGCTGGTCGTCATCGACAGCGCCTGGCCGTAGCGGTCGACGATCGCGATGTCGGAGGTCGACGGCCATTCGGGGCTGCGGTCATCGGCCATCGCGAGCGTCGCACCCTGCGGCGTGCCGGCCTGCGCGACGCCCATGCTGGTGTCGCCGATCAGCCGCGCGCGCTGTGCGAGATAGGTCTTGTCGGTGAGGCTCGCCCAGGTGCCGCCCGGCAGCGGCACGAAATCGGGATCGGCCACGTAGCGTGCACGGTCCGCATACGCGAGGCGCCCGGCTTCGCTGAACAGGTGCGCGGCGAACGGCGTCGGCTCGTAGCCGACGTCGTTGCGCACCGGCTTCTGCGCGCCGATCTGCTGCCAGTCGGGCATCGCTTCGAGCATGCCGAGCATCTGCGCGATCGCGAGGCCGCCCGACGACGGCGGCGGCATCCCGCACACGATCGAGCGCCGGTAGTCGGCGCACAGCGGCGCGCGGACCTTCGCCTTGTAGCGCGCGAGATCCTGCAGCGACAGCAGCCCCGGGTTGGTCGGGTGCTTGCGCACCTTCGTGACGATGTCGCGTGCGATCGAGCCGCTGTAGAACGCGTTCGCGCCGCGGTCGGCGACCTGGCGCAGCACGGTCGCGAGCGCCGGGTTCTTCAGCACCGTGCCGGCGGCCTTCGGGGTGCCGTCCGCGTTGTAGAAGTACGCGCGGGCCGCCGGGTCGTTCTTCAGGTACTTGTCGTTCGCGATCAGCATCGCGAGCCGCGGGCTGATCGTGAAGCCGCGCTCGGCGAGCCGGATGGCGGGCTGGAACAGCCGGCGCCACGGCAGCTTGCCGTGCGCGCGGTGCGCGGCGTCGAGCATGCGCAGCACGCCCGGCGTGCCGACCGAGCGCCCGCCGACGACACCTTCGTAGAAGCTCATCGGCTGGCCGGTCGGCCCGTAGAACAGCCGGTCGGTCGCGGCGGCCGGCGCGGTTTCGCGGCCGTCGTACGCCTGCGTTGCACGGCCGTCGAAGTACAGCATGAACGCGCCGCCGCCGATGCCCGACGATTGCGGCTCGACGAGCGCCAGCACCATCTGCGTCGCGATGGCCGCGTCGATCGCGGTGCCGCCGGCCTTCAGCATGTCGTAGCCGGCTTGCGTCGCGAGCGGGTTCGCGGCCGCGATCATGAAATGCTGCGAGGTCCAACCCGACTTGTCCGTCCAGCCGGACGACAGTTCGGGCGCGTGAACGCCCGGCAGCGGGACGGCCGCGCCCGATGCGGCGGTGACCGGGACGACGGCGCCCGATGGCGCGGACGGGGACGTGCAGCCGGCGTTGAACGCGACGAGCGCGACGGCGGCGAGCAGCGTCCAGGGACGCGAATACGGACGAATCCGGTCGAACATTGAACCCTCGGCAGCAGTGAATTCGAAGGAGACGGCGGCGTGGACGTCGGCGCGGGCGCAACGGCGCTGCCCGCCCCGGCGCGCTATTGTCGCCGCGCGCCCGGCGGCTTGTCATCCGACAGGAAACCCTGACGCATCCCGCCGGGCCCGCCCCGGCCGGTCTTTCCGGCCTGTTCGAGGATGAACTCTATGAACGTCGAGGTCGCGCGCGTGTGGTGGCGATTCGGCATGTACAGCATGTACATGTGGGTGCCGAAGATGCTGAGCCGGTACGCGTCGAGCGACGTGACGACGGCGCCGTGCCGCAGGTCGTCCTGCATCACGTAGTCGGGCACGATGCCGACGCCGATCCCCGCGAGGATCGCCTGGCGCAGGAACAGGAAGTTCTCCGAAATCAGCGTCGGTTCGAGCAGCACCTCGTGGCGTTCGTCGCCGAGATAGGCGGCGATGCGGAGCTGCCGGCCCATCACCGTCGCGGTGACGACCGGCGCGGCGGCCAGCGCGCCGAGGCTCGCCGGCATCCCGTGCGCGGCCGCGAACGCGGGCGACGCGCACGCGACGTAGCGCACCGCGCCCATGTCGCGCGCGACCAGGTTCTGCGGCGGCTCGGACATCACGCGGATCGCGATGTCGACTTCGTCGCGCATCAGGTCTTCCACGCGATTCTCGAACACCACGTCGAGCACGATGCCCGGATGCCGCCGCTTGAACGCGAGCAGCCATTCGGACATCACGATCTGCCCGTAGCCGCTCGGCACCGACAGCCGCACGCGGCCCTGCAGGTCCTGCCCGAGCGTCGTCACCGATTCCTGCGCGGCGAGCAGTTCGTTGCGGATGCGCCGGCCGTGTTCGTACAGCTTCAGCCCGATCTCGGTCGGCTCCATGCGCCGCGTCGTGCGCCGCACCAGTTGCTGGCCGATCGAGCGCTCGAGCTGGTTGAGCCGGTAACTGACGTTCGCCCGGCTCATCTTGAGCCGCTGCGCGGCCTTGCTGAGATTGCCGGCGTCGAGGATCTCGACGAGCAGCGTCAGCGCGTTCAGGTCCATGCCCGTGTTCTCCTGATCCGGCCCTTTTAACGGTCGGAAAGCATCCAGTGTCAAGTCAGACTTGACAGCTTGTAAAGGCGTGCGGGAATTGTCAATGAATCTCGATCAATCGAGAATCGGGTCATGCCTGCTGCATCGACAGCTTCGACAGGAGACGCCATGAATTCCCCCGCCACGCCCCCAACCGGCACCGTCACGCGCGAGCGGCGCGACAAGGTGCTCGTCGTCACGATCGACCATCCGCCCGTCAACGCGCTGTCCGCCGACGTGCGGCGCGGCCTCGCCGACGCGATCGACGCCGCGCAGGCCGACGACGCGATCCGCGCGGTGCTGATCGTCGGCGCCGGCCGCAACTTCATCGCGGGCGCCGACATCCGCGAATTCGGCAAGCCGCCGGTGCCGCCGTCGCTGCCCGACGTGTGCGAGCGGATCGAGTCCGGCACGAAGCCGGTCGTGGTCGCGCTGCACGGCGCGACGCTCGGCGGTGGCCTCGAAGTCGCGCTGGCCGCGCATTACCGGCTCGCGGTGCCCGGCGCGAAACTCGGGCTGCCCGAAGTGACGCTCGGCCTGCTGCCCGGCGCGGGCGGCACGCAGCGCGCGCCGCGCCTGATCGGCGCGAAGGCCGCGCTCGACCTGATGCTGACGGGCCGTCATGCGAGCGCGGAGGAAGCGCTCGCGCTCGGCCTCGTCGATCGCGTCGCGCACAGCGACGACACGCTCGCCGAAGGGCTCGCCTATGCGCAGGAACTCGTGTCGCTCGGCGCACCGGTGCGCCGCACGCGCGATGCGCAGGGCCTGGCGGACCGCACGGCCGCGCAGGCGGCGATCGACGCGGCCCGCGCCGAATTGCCGAAGAAGTCGCGCGGCCTGTTCTCGCCGGCGAAGATCGTCGACGCGGTCGAGGCCGCGCTCACGCAGTCGTTCGACGCGGGAATGAAGTTCGAACGCAGCCTGTTCCTGCAATGTCTGGACAGCCCGCAGCGCGCGGGCCTCGTGCATGCGTTCTTCGCGGAACGCGAGGCGGCGAAGGCGCCCGAGGCGCGACGCGCGAGCGCACGGCCGGTCGGGCGGATCGGCGTGGTCGGCGGCGGCACGATGGGCGCGGGCATCGCGGTCGCGGCGCTCGACGCCGGGCTGCCGGTGACGATGATCGAGCGCGACGAAGCCTCGCTCGCGCGCGGCCGGGCGCACGTCGAGAAGGTGTACGACGGCCTCGTCGCGAAAGGGCGGATGACGCCCGCCGCGCACGCGGCGCGCCTCGCGCGCTTCAAGGGCAGCACGTCGTACGACGCGCTCGCGCAGGTCGACGTCGTGATCGAAGCCGTATTCGAGGACATGGCCGTGAAGCAGGCCGTGTTCGCCGAACTCGCCCGCGTGTGCAAGCCGGGCGCGGTGCTCGCGACCAACACGTCGTATCTCGACATCGACGCGCTCGCCGCGAGCATCGACCGGCCGGCCGACGTGATCGGCCTGCATTTCTTCTCGCCGGCCAACGTGATGAAGCTGCTCGAGATCGTCGTGCCGGCGCGCGTGAGCCCGGACGTCGTCGCGACCGCGTTCGCGCTGGCCCGGCAGTTGAAGAAGACGCCGGTGCGCGCGGGCGTATGCGACGGCTTCATCGGCAACCGGATCCTCGCCGTCTACCGGACGGCGGCCGACTACCTGATGGAAGACGGCGCGTCGCCGTACCAGATCGATCGCGCGGTGCGCGAATTCGGCTTCCCGATGGGGCCGTTCCAGGTCGTCGACCTCGCGGGCGGCGACATCGGCTGGGCGACCCGCAAGCGCCGCGCGGCGACGCGCGATCCGAATGCGCGCTACGTGGAGATTTCCGACCGGCTGTGCGAGCGCGGCTGGTTCGGGCAGAAGACCGGCCGCGGCTACTACCTGTATCTGGACGGCGCGCGCGTCGGCACGCCCGACCCGGAAGTCGACGCGATCGTCGCGGAAGAACGCGCGAAGAAGGGCATCACGCCGCGCACGTTCACCGACGACGAGATCCTGCGCCGCTACCTCGCCGCGATGATCAACGAAGGCGCGAACGTCGTGCACGAGAAGATCGCGCTGCGCCCGCTCGACGTCGACGCGGTGTTCCTGCACGGCTACGGCTTCCCGCGCTATCGCGGCGGCCCGATGCACTACGCGGACACGCTCGGCCTCGCGAACGTGCTCGCCGACATCCGCACGTTCGCGAAGGACGATCCGCTGTTCTGGAAGCCGTCGCCGCTGCTCGTCGATCTCGTCGCGCGCGGCGCGGATTTCGCGAGCCTGAACCACATCGACTGAACGCCAACCGCATTTGCCACGGACCGAAGATGGACCTCGATTTCACTCCCGAAGAGGAAGCCTTTCGCGCTGAAGTGCAGCGCTTCCTCGCCGCCGAACTGCCGGCGTGCACCGCGCGCAAGGTGAAGGGCGGCCTGCACCTGACGCGCGACGACATGCGCGAATGGCACGCGATCCTCAACGCGCGCGGCTGGCTCGCGAGCCACTGGCCGCGCGAATACGGCGGCCCCGGCTGGAGCGTCGCGCAGAAATTCCTGTTCGACAACGAATGTGCGCTCGCCGGCGCGCCGCGCATCGTGCCGTTCGGCGTGAACATGCTCGGCCCGGTGCTGATCAAGTACGGCAACGACGCGCAGAAGCGCCACTGGCTGCCGCGCATCCTCGACGGCACCGACTGGTGGTGTCAGGGCTACTCGGAGCCGGGCGCCGGCTCCGATCTCGCGTCGGTGAAGACGAGCGCGGTGCGCCACGGCGATCACTACGTCGTGAACGGCCAGAAGACGTGGACCACGCTCGGCCACTACGCGAACATGATCTTCTGCCTCGTGCGCACCGCGACCGACGTGCGCAAGCAGGAAGGCATCAGCTTCCTGCTGATCGACATGAATACGCCGGGCGTCGACGTGCGTCCGATCATCACGCTCGACGGCGAGCACGAGGTGAACGAAGTGTTCTTCACCGACGTGCGCGTGCCGGTCGAGAACCTGGTCGGCGAAGAGAATCGCGGCTGGACCTGCGCGAAATACCTGCTCACGTACGAGCGCACCAACATCGCGGGGATCGGCTTCTCGACCGCCGCGCTCGACCGGCTGCGCGCGGTGGCCGCGAAGGTCACCAAGAACGGCCGGCCGCTCGCGGACGATCCGTTCTTCGCGGCGCGGCTCGCGCGCGTCGAGATCGAGCTGGAAAACATGCGCACGACCAACCTGCGCGTGCTGGCCGCGGTCGCGGGCGGCGGCGTGCCGGGCGCGGAAAGCTCGATGCTGAAGATTCGCGGCACGCAGATCCGCCAGGAGATCACCGCGCTGATGCGGCGCGCGATGGGGCCGTACGCGCAGCCGTTCGTCGACGACGCGCTCGACGCCGATTACGACGGCGAACCGGTCGGCCCGGAAGAAGCCGCGAGCGCCGCGCAGCAGTATTTCAACAACCGCAAGCTGTCGATCTTCGGCGGCTCGAACGAGATCCAGAAGAACATCATCGCGAAGATGATGCTCGGGCTGTAACGAGGGACGCGACGATGGATTTCCAGCACACAGAAGACCGCCGGATGCTGGCGGACACGTTGAACCGCTTCATCGCCGAACAGTACGCGTTCCCGGTGCGCGACCGCATCGCGCAGTCGGCCGAAGGCTTCGACCGCGCGATGTGGCAGCGCTTCGCCGAACTCGGCACGGTCGGCGCGCTGTTTGCCGAAGCCGACGGCGGCTTCGGCGGCGCGGGCTTCGACATCGCCGTGGTGTTCGAATGCCTCGGGCGCGGGCTCGTCGTCGAGCCGTTCCTCGGCGCGCTGCTCGCGGGCCGCGCGCTGTCGCTCGCCGGCGGCGATGCGCATCGCGACCGGCTCGCCGCATTGATCGACGGCAGCGCGAGCGCCGCGTTCGCGCACGACGAACCGGGCTCGCACTATGAACTGACGACCGTGCGCACGCGCGCCGAACGGTCCGGCGACGGCTGGGTGCTGACCGGCGCGAAAGGTGTCGTCGACCAGGCCGCGCAGGCGGCGTTCTTCGTCGTCAGCGCGCGCGTGTCCGGCAACGACGACGACGCGGCCGGCATCGGCCTGTTCGTCGTGCCGGCCGATGCGCCGGGCGTGTCGCTGCGCGACTACCGGAAGATCGACGGCGGCCGCGCGGCCGAAGTGCGCTTGGAGCGTGTCGCGCTGCCGGCCGACGCCGCGCTCGGCGCGCCGGAGGCGCTCGACGGCGAAGCGGGCGCCGAGCTGCTCGAACGCGTGCTCGGCTACGGGCTGCTCGCGCTGTCGGCGGAAGCGCTCGGCGCGATGGACGTCGCGAAGGAGCACACGCTCGACTACCTGCGCACGCGCAAGCAGTTCGGTTTGCCGATCGGCAGCTTCCAGGCGCTGCAGCACCGGATGGCCGACCTGCTGCTCGAAGTCGAGCAGGCGCGCTCGGCCGTGATCAACGCGGCCGCGCAGCTCGACGCGCCGCGCGCGGTGCGCGAGCGCGCGCTCGCGGCGGCGAAATACAGCATCGGCCGGATCGGCACGCTCGTCGCCGAGGAAAGCATCCAGCTGCACGGCGGGATCGGGATGACGTGGGAGTTGCCGCTGTCGCACTACGCGAAGCGGCTGGTGATGATCGATCACCAGCTCGGTGACGAGGATCATCATCTCGCGCGCTACATCGCGCTGTCGAAACAGTAACGGCGAAAACGCGAATGGAGGAGACAAGGATGACGAACGAACGGTGCGCGTTGCCGCTGGCGGGCGTGAAGGTGCTCGATTTCTCGCGCGTGCTGGCCGGCCCGTGGTGCGCGATGGTGCTGGCCGATTTCGGTGCGGAAGTGATCAAGGTCGAGCACCCGGCGCGCGGCGACGATACGCGCGACTGGGGGCTGCGGATCGGCGACACCGAAACCACGTATTTCAACAGCGTGAACCGCAGCAAGCGGTCGATCTGCGTCGACCTGCAGACGGAAGCCGGCCAGCGCATCGCGCGCGAGCTGGCCGCGCAGGCCGACGTGCTGATCCACAACTTCAAGTTCGGCGGCGCGGAGAAGCTCGGCCTCGGCTACGACGCGCTGGCCGAACTGAACCCGCGCCTCGTGCACTGCGCGATTTCGGGTTACGACCGGTCGGGCGCCGAGGCCGCGCGGCCCGGCTACGACCTCGTGGTGCAGGGCGAGGCCGGGCTGATGGCGCTGAACGGCGAGGCCGGCCAGCCGCCGCTGAAGTTCGGCGTCGCGGCGGTCGACCTGTTCACCGGCATGTATTCGGCGCAGGCGATCCTGGCCGCGTTGTACGAACGCCATGCGACCGGGCGCGGGCGGCGCATCGAGATGGCGCTGTTCGACTGCGGGCTGATGATCACCGCGTACTACGGGCTCGACGCGCTGCTGATGGGCGAGGACCCGCCGCGCTACGGCAACGCGCACCCGTCGATCGTGCCGTACGGCGTGTTCGACGCGGCCGACGGCCCGCTCGTGATCACGGTCGGCAACAACACGCAGTTCGCACGCTTTTGCGACGCGATCGAGCGTCCCGACCTGGCGGCGGACGAACGCTACGAGACCAACCTCGGCCGCTCGGAGAATCGTGCGGACCTGCTGCCCGAGATTCGTCGCGAACTGGCACGCCGGTCGCGCGCGACGCTGCTCGCCGCGCTCGCCGATGCGGGCATCCCGTGCGGCGAAGTGCTCGGGCTGCACGAAGCGCTGACGTCCGAACGTGCGACGAGTGCCGGGCTCGTCACGCGGCAGCCGCATCCGGTCGCGGGCGGCGTCGACGTGCTTGCGCCGCCGTACCGCTTCGACGGCGCGCGGCTGCCGGTGCGCGGTGCACCGCCGGTGCTCGGCGCCGATACCGAGGCGGTGCTCGGCGGCTGGCTCGGGATGTCGGCGGAGGACGTCGCGCGGCTGCGCGCGGATCGCGTCGTGTAATTCAATTTACCGCCGCGGCGCGGGCGGAACAGTCGACGCGCGCCGACCATTCCACAAAACACCGCTCGCCATGACGAGCTGGAAATGGAGACACCATGGAGCTTTCCGTCATCGAATCGGTCACGGCGCGCCGCGACTACCAGCAGCTCGTGCGGGCACGGCGCCGCTTCAGCTTCACGCTGACGGCGCTGATGATCGCCACCTACTACGGCTTCATCCTGCTCGTCGCGCTTGCGCCGCACGTGCTCGCCGCGCCGCTGTACCGCGGCGCGACGACGACGGTCGGGATCGCCGCGGGTGTCGCGATCATCCTGATCGCGATCGGCCTGACCGCGTGCTACGTGCTGCGCGCGAACCGTGCGTTCGACCGCCGCGTCGACGCGATCCTGCAACGTTCGTGACGGAGGCCCGCATGCGACGCATTGCGCGCGCGCTCGGCGCGCTGACCGTTCTCGTCTCCTCCACCGCCCATGCGACCGGTGTCGCCGGCCCGATGCCCGACAAGGTCGAGCTGAACCCGGTCGCGATCGCGATGTTCTTCGCGTTCGTGTTCGCGACGCTCGCGCTCACGCGCTGGGCCGCGCGCCGCACCCGCTCGACGCGCGACTTCTACACGGCCGGCGGCGGCATCACCGGGCTGCAGAACGGGCTCGCGATCGCCGGCGACTACATGTCGGCCGCGTCGTTCCTCGGGCTGTCGGGGATGGTGTTCATGTTCGGCTTCGACGGGCTGATCTATTCGATCGGCTTCCTGGTCGGCTGGCCGTTCGTGATGTTCCTGATCGCCGAACCGCTGCGCAACCTCGGCAAGTTCACGTTCGTCGACGTCGTCGCGTACCGCTTCGCGCAGCGGCCGATCCGGCTGCTGACGTCGGCGAACGCGCTGACCATCGTCGTGCTGTACCTCGTCGTGCAGATGGTCGGCGCGGGCAAGCTGATCCAGCTGCTGTTCGGGCTGTCGTACGGCACGGCCGAGCTGATCGTCGGCGTGCTGATGGTCGTCTACGTGTTCTTCGGCGGGATGACCGCGACCACCTGGGTGCAGGTGATCAAGGCCGTGCTGCTGCTGTGCGGCGCGACGCTGCTCGCGGTGCTCGCGCTCGGCGAGTTCGGCTTCAGCATCGACGCGATGTTCCGCCGCGCGGTGGCCGTGCATCCGGGCGCGCTGTCGATCATGGGGCCCGGCAAGCTGATCCGCGACCCGGCCAACGCGCTGTCGCTCGGCATCGCGCTGATGTTCGGCACGGCCGGCTTCCCGCACATCCTGATGCGCTTCTTCACGGTGCCGAACGCGAAGGAGGCGCGCAAGTCGGTGCTCTACGCGACGGGCTTCATCGGCTACTTCTACCTGCTGACCTTCGTGATCGGCTTCTCGGCGATCGTGCTGCTCGCGCAGCATCCGGAATTCTTCCGGCTCGGCGCGAACGGCACGTTCAACCTGACGCACGACCTGCTCGGCGGCTCCAACATGGTCGCGGTGAAGCTCGCGCAGGCAGTGGGCGGCAACTGGTTCTACGGGTTCATCGCGGCCGTCACGTTCGCGACGATCCTCGCGGTGGTCGCGGGCCTGACGCTCGCCGGCGCGACGACGATCTCGCACGACCTGTATGCGCAGATGTGGGCGCGCGGCAAGCCCGACGAACGGCTGGAGATGCGGATCTCGCGCGCGGCGACGATCGTGCTGTCGGCCGTCGCGATCGGGCTGTCGATCCTGTTCGAGCACGTGAACGTCGCGTTCATGGTCGGGCTCGTCGCGGCGGTGGCCGCGAGCGCCAATTTCCCGGTGCTCGCGATGTCGATCTTCTGGCGCGGGATGACCACGCGCGGCGCGGTGCTCGGCGGCGGCCTCGGCCTCGTGTCGGCGGTCGCGCTCACGGTGCTGTCGAAGTCGGTGTGGGTCGACGTGCTGCACCACGCGCATGCGCCGGTGTTCCTCGACAACCCTGCGCTCGTGTCGGTGCCGCTCGCGTTCGTCGGGATCGTCATCGGTTCGCTCGCGGATCGCGGCGAGCGCGCACGCCGCGAGCGCGACGCGTTCGCGCAGCAGGAGTTCTACGCGCAGACCGGCGTGCTGGCCAGCCAGGCCGTGCAGCACTGATTCGTCTGACGAAGCGACACATCCGTCCGGATCGCCGGACGGATATTTTCCGGAAATCCGGAATCCCGGATTTTCTTGCCTGCCGCATTATGAGAAATACAATGAAAACAACGGCTTGAGGGGTTCCGGAAACCTGGCATCGACCTTGCAATATAAAGCGCATGGCCGGCCCCCGGCCTGACTATTAAACCAAGGAGACAACCGATGACCACTGCCTTCCTCCCCCTCCGGATGTTCTGAGGCATCGCTTGTTGCGGCACGGCAGCCGCGCGGGCGAGTGACTTTCCCCTGAGACATTCGCCTGCGCGCGTGACGCCGTTTCCACCGGCTCATCATCTACTTCAGCAGGAACCATCGTGAAGAAGAAACCCTTCTACAAAGTGCTCTATGTGCAGGTGATCTTCGCCATCATCGTCGGCGTGATCCTCGGCCACTACTACCCGGCGCTCGCCACCGACATGAAGCCGCTCGGCGACGGGTTCATCAAGCTGATCAAGATGGTGATCGGTCCGATCATCTTCTGTACGGTCGTCACCGGCATCGCCGGCATGGAGGACATGAAGAAGGTCGGCCGCGTCGGCGGCAAGGCGCTGCTGTACTTCGAGATCGTGTCGACCTTCGCGCTGCTGCTCGGCCTCGCGGCCACGCACCTGCTGCGTCCGGGCGTCGGCTTCAACATCGATCCGGCGACGCTCGACGGCAAGGCCGTCGCGTCGTACGCGGCGAAGGCGCACGGGCAGTCGACGGTCGACTTCCTGATGCACATCATCCCGAACACGATGGTCGACGCGTTCGCGCAGGGTGAAATCCTGCAGATCCTGCTGATCGCGCTGCTGTTCGGCAGCGTGCTCGCGCACCTCGGCGAGCGCGGCCGTGTGGTCACCGACTTCATCGACGGCCTGACGCGGGTGCTGTTCGGCATCGTGCACATCGTCACGAAGCTGGCCCCGATCGGCGCGTTCGGCGCGATGGCGTTCACGATCGGCAAGTACGGCGTCGGCTCGCTGGTGCCGCTGCTCAAGCTGATCGGCACGTTCTACCTGACGTCGGTCGTGTTCGTGCTCGTCGTGCTCGGCGCGATCGCGCGCTTCACCGGCTTCTCGATCATCCGCTTCGTGTCGTACATCAAGGAAGAGCTGCTGATCGTGCTCGGCACGAGCTCGTCGGAAGCCGCGCTGCCGCAACTGATGGAAAAGCTCGAGAAGGCCGGCTGCTCGCGTTCGGTCGTCGGCCTCGTCGTGCCGACCGGCTATTCGTTCAACCTCGACGGCACCAACATCTACATGACGATGGCCGTGCTGTTCATCGCGCAGGCGACCAACATCGAGCTGACCTGGATGCAGCAGCTCACGCTGCTGGCCGTCGCGATGCTGACGTCGAAGGGCGCGAGCGGCGTAACCGGGGCGGGCTTCATCACGCTGGCCGCGACGCTGGCCGTCGTGCCGACGATCCCGCTGTCGGGCATGGTGCTGATCCTCGGCATCGACCGCTTCATGAGCGAATGCCGTGCGCTGACCAACATCGTCGGCAACGGCGTGGCGACGGTCGTCGTGTCGGCCTGGGAGAAGGAGCTCGACCGCAACAAGCTGCGCCAGGCGCTGAAGGGCGGCAGCGAAGTCGCGCCGACCGAGACGGCCGGCGTCTGACGCGATGAACGAGCAGGCGGCGGCGCCGCCCGCCGGCCGTGCGGCCCGCGGCGCCCGGGGCATCGAGGCGGAGGCCTATGACACAATAGGCGATCCGCATCGCCAGGAAGCCTCGACCGTGACGCGCCGCCTGCTCATCCTCGTCGTGCTTGCCGCCGCGCTCGTCGCGGCGTGCGCGCTCACGTGGACGGTCACCTGGCAGCGCGGCGTCGCCGAGCTGCAGCGCAATGCCGCGGTGCGCGTCGATCGCACCACCAACGCGCTCAAGAGCACGCTCGATCGCTACGAATCGCTGCCTTACCTGCTCGGCAGCCATCCGTACGTGCAGGATCTGCTCGCGGAGCCCAAGCGCGGCGACTACACCGCGCGCGTCAACCGCTATCTCGAAGACCTCAACGAACACGCGCACGCGACCGTCACCTACGTGATCGGCGCGGACGGCCTGTGCGTCGCCGCCAGCAACTGGCGCGCGCCCGACAGCTTCGTCGGAATCGAATACCGTTTCCGCCCGTATTTTCTCGACGCGATGAACGGCCAGGTCGGCCGTTTTTTCGGGATCGGCACGATCTCGCGCGACCCCGGTTACTACATCTCGCAGCCCGTGTGGCACGACGGCAAGATCGCGGGCGTCGTCGTCGTGAAGCTCAACCTCGAATGGTTCCAGGGCGCCGACGCGTCCGAGCCGCTCGTCGTCGTGGACGATCACGGCGTCGTGTTCCTGTCGTCGGTGCCCGCGTGGAAGTACCACACGCTGCGCCCGCTCACGGGGCCGGTCGCCGCGTCGATCTACGAAACGCGCCAGTACGCGCAGCAACCGGTCACGCCGCTGCCGTTGCGCGTCGAGCAGACGCTCGGCGCCGATGCGGAAATCGTGCGCCTCGGCGCCGGCCGGCGTGCGCCGCGCTTTCTCGCCAGCAAGCGGCGGATCGGCGAGCCCGACTGGCTGCTCGTCACGCTCGCGCCGATCGCGCCGATCGATGCCGATGCGCGCAACGCGACGATCGTCACCGGCTTCGGCTTCGTGTCGGTCGCGCTGCTGGCGTTCTACTGGCGGATGCGCCGCGCCCGCGTGCGCGAGATGATCCGCGGCCGCGCGCTGCTGCAGCAGGCGTACGCGGAGCTGAACCGGCGCGTCGAGGAGCGTACGGCCGATTTGTCGGAAGCGAACGAGCAATTGCAGAAGGAAGTCGGCGACCGGATCCGCGCGGAGCAGGAGCTGCGCGCCGCGCACGACGAACTGATCCAGGCGAGCAAGCTCGCCGCGCTCGGCCAGATGGCGGCCGGCATCACGCACGAACTGAACCAGCCGCTCGCGGCGCTGCGCAGCTTCTCGGACAACACGCGCGTGCTGCTCGATCGCGGCGAGCAGGCCGCCGCGCGCGAGAATCTCGAGGCGATCGCCGCGCTGACCGAGCGGATGGGCAAGATCACCAACCAGCTGAAGCTGTTCGTCGGCCGCGCGAAGCCGCGCAACGAGCAGGCCCTCGTCGTGCGCGCATTGCGCAGCGTGCTGTCGCTGCTCGACGAGCGCCTGCGCGGCGTCGCGCTCACGCTGACGCTGCAGGACGCGACCGTGTCGCCCGCGCGCGACGCGCCGCTCGACCTGGCGCGCGACTATCCGGAACTCGTCGCGCGCTGCGAGGATCTGCGCCTCGAACAGGTGCTGATCAACCTGCTCGGCAACGCGCTCGACGCGGTGGCCGGCGTCGCGGCGCCGGCGATCGAGGTGACGATCGCGGTGTCGGCCGCGACGCTCGCGGTCGAGGTGCGTGACAACGGCTCCGGGATCGCGCCCGATCTGCTGCCGCGCCTGTTCGAGCCGTTCTTCACGACCAAGGAAATGGGGCGCGGGCTCGGGCTCGGCCTCGCGATCTCGTCGTCGATCGCGAGCGACGCGGGCGGTGCGCTGACCGCGCGCAACGCCCCGTCGGGCGGCGCGCTGTTCGTCTTGACGCTGCGGCGCGCCCGCACGCATCATCCGGACTCCGTGTCCGAGCCGGCGGGTTCGCATTAGCGTGAACAGGCCCGGTCGGCGACCGACCGGCATCAATCGAGAGCCGCGTGCGAGCGCCGCGCGGCCTGTCAGGAGCAAGTGACCAAGATGGCCAACCGGCTGCAAGTGATCTATATCGAAGACGATGCGCTCGTGCGCCGGGCGAGCGTGCAGAGCCTTCAACTGGCGGGCTTCGACGTCGCCGGCTTCGAGTCGGCCGAAGCGGCCGAGAAGGCGATCGTCGCGGATACCGCCGGCGCGGTCGTCAGCGACATCCGGCTGCCCGGCGCGAGCGGGCTCGACGTGCTCGCGCAGTGCCGCGAGCGCGTGCCCGACGTGCCGGTGATCCTCGTCACCGGGCACGGCGACATCTCGATGGCCGTGCAGGCGATGCGCGACGGCGCGTACGACTTCATCGAAAAGCCGTTCGCGGCCGAGCGCCTGATCGAGACGGTGCGCCGCGCGCTCGAGCGCCGCGAGCTCGTGCTCGAGAACCACGCGCTGCGGCGCGAACTGGCCGGGCAGCACGTGGTCGCGCCGCGCATCATCGGCCGCAGCCCGGCGATCGAGCAGGTGCGCAAGCTGATCGCGAACGTCGCGCCGACCGACGCGTCGGTGCTGATCAACGGCGACACGGGCGCCGGCAAGGAACTGATCGCGCGCAGCCTGCACGAGCTGTCGCCGCGCCGCGACAAGCCGTTCATCGCGGTCAATTGCGGCGCGCTGCCCGAGCCGATGTTCGAATCGGAGATGTTCGGCTACGAGCCCGGCGCGTTCACCGGCGCGGCGAAGCGGCGCGTCGGCAAGCTCGAGTATGCGTCCGGCGGCACGCTGTTCCTCGACGAAATCGAAAGCATGCCGCTCGCGTTGCAGGTCAAGCTGCTGCGCGTGCTGCAGGACGGTGTGCTGGAGCGGCTCGGCTCGAACCAGCCGATCCGCGTGAACTGCCGCGTGGTCGCGGCCGCGAAGGGCGACATGAGCGAACTCGTCGCGGCCGGCACGTTCCGGCGCGACCTGCTGTACCGGCTCAACGTCGTGACGATCGCGCTGCCGCCGCTCGCCGAGCGCCGCGAGGACATCGTGCCGCTGTTCGAGCATTTCATGCTCGACGCGGCCGTGCGCTACGGGCGGCCCGCACCGGTGCTGACCGATCGGCAGCGCGCGAGCCTGATGCAGCGCGACTGGCCGGGCAACGTGCGCGAGCTGCGCAATGCGGCCGACCGCTTCGTGCTCGGCGTGGCCGACATGCCGCAGGAAACGGGCGCGGGCGACGACGCCGACAACGACCAGACGCTGAAGGAGCGCATCGAGCAGTTCGAGCGCGCGGTGATCGCCGAGGCGCTGAACCAGACGGGCGGCGCGGTCGCGGCAACGGCCGACCGGCTGCACGTCGGCAAGGCGACGCTGTACGAGAAGATGAAGCGCTACGGGCTGTCGGCGAAAGGCGACACCGAGCGCTGAAAAGCAAACGGACCGCGGAACCGGGTTGCCCGGTCATGCGGTCCGTTGTCTTGCCGGAAGGGCGCGGTGCGCGCGCCTGCGAGCCGGATCGGGCGGCGCTCAGGCCGCGTTGCCGTCGAGCGCCTTCTTGAGCAGTGCGTCGAGCTCCGCGAATTGCGGCGCGCCGACGTAGCGCTTCAGGATCTTGCCGTCCTTGTCGACGACGAAGGTCGTCGGCGTGAGCTGCACGTTGCCGAACTGCTTCGCGACGCTGCCGTCGTCGAGCGCGACCTTGAACGGCAACTGGCGCGTCTGCGCGTAGTTCGCGACGTACATCGGCGGATCGTAGTTCATCGCGACCGCGACGAATTCCAGCCCCTGACCCTTGAAGCGATTGTAGGTATCGACCATCTGCGGCATTTCCTGCATGCAGGTCGCGCAGCTCGTCGCCCAGAAATTCACGAGATAGACCTTGCCTTTCAGGTCGCCGGCGGTCGAGACCTTCTGGCCCGACAGCAGCGTGAAGGTCGCGTCCGGCACGCTGGACTTGCCGTTGAACGCGAAGAAGCCGGCGACGGCGATCGCCGCGACGACGGCGGCCGCGACGATATAGCGGACGGGGCCGGTACTGCGGCGGGCGGGGGGCGTGGTGTTCATCTGGTGCTCTCGGAGTCGATGACGCGGATCGATGCAAGGGACGTCGAAATTCGGCGCTCATTTTAGCGCGAATGCGGCGCGCGCACCGGCGGCGGCCCCGCATCCCGGTTGTCAGGTTCGGCGGATAATGGCCGTTTTGCCTGCCGCGATCCACGCCATGCCGAAGGAAGTCACCGATTCGTTGCGCCCCCTTTTTCGCCCGCTGCGACACTTCGCCGCGCTCGCCTGCCTGAGCGCCGCGCTGGCCGCGTGCTCGCCGTCGTACGACTGGCGCACGCTGCACAACGACGCCGGCTATACGATCGACCTGCCGGCGAAGCCGACCGTCGAGCAGCAGCCGGTGGCGCTCGGCGGCGCGTCGATGCCGATGCGGATGCAGGCCGCGCACGTCGACGGCGCGGTGTTCGCGGTCGGCACGCTGACGCTGCCCGACGACCGCGACGACACGCGCCGCGCGGCGCTCGACTTTCTGCGCGCCGGGTTGTCGCGCAACCTCGAGGGCGTGCCGCAGACGGCGTCGGTGCCCGTGCCGCTCGCGGCCGGCGGCGCGGTGAACGGGCTCGAGCTGCGCGTCACGGGCGCCGCCGCCGGCGGCGATCGCGCGCGCAAGACGATCGTCGCGCGGCTCGCCGCGCGCGGCCGGCATGCGTACCAGGCCGTCGTGATCGCCGACGGGCCGCTCGCGCAGGAGCAACTCGACCAGTTTTTCGGCTCGTTCAAACTCGATTGACGACGGCCGGCGCGGCGCCCGGACACACTGTGACAACTGAAAGTTCGTTCGCAGCTTTCGACGCTAATCGCCGGATTTTGCGAGGGTTTTTCGGCTATCCACAGCGCATGTGGATAACTTTGTTGAAAAGTCGCGCGCATTTCCCGCAGAGCCGCGCCGGACGGCCTTCCGGCCCGTTTGGCCGTCCGTACGCCCTTTGAGAAAAATCAATCAAAACAACGGGATACGAATTCCGTCCGGCAAAGGCCGCGGCGAGTCGCGAACCGGGGCCGGATTCGCGAAATTGTGCATAAGTCAAGTCTTGACAGCCTGATTTTGTCCTCCTGGGGCGCTCACAGCGCCGTCAGCGCGCGCCGGTAGCGGATCGCCTCGGCGATCTGCGCGGCCGTCGGCAGCGGGTCGCCGGCCAGGTCGGCGATCGTCCGCGCGACTTTCAGCACGCGGAAATACGCGCGCGCCGACCAGCCGAAGCGCTCGCCGGCCTCGCGCAGCAGCCGCTCGCCTTCGTCGGTCGGCCGGCACAGGTCGTCGGTTTCGCGGCCGCTCAGCATGTGATTCGTCTTGCCTTGCCGATCGAGCTGCAGCGCCCGCGCCTGTGCGACCCGGGCGGCCACCGCCGCGCTCGGCTCGCCGGGTGCCGTCGCGCGGGTCGCGAGTTCCGCCGGCGACAGCGCGGGCAGGTCGATCTGGATGTCGATGCGGTCGAGCAGCGGCCCCGACAGCTTGCGCAGATAGCGGGCGGCCACGTCCGGCGAGCAGCGGCAGCGCCCGGACGGATCGCCGTGCCAGCCGCACGGGCACGGGTTCATCGCGGCGATCAACTGGCACGCGGCGGGGAAGTCGGCCTGCTGGGCCGCGCGCGAGATCGTGATGCGGCCGGCTTCCAGCGGCTCGCGCAGCATTTCCAGCACGTGCCGGTCGAATTCCGGAAGTTCGTCGAGAAACAGCACGCCGAGGTGCGCGAGCGTGATTTCGCCCGGCTGCGGCGGATTGCGGCCGCCCACCAGCGCGGCGGCGCTCGACGAGTGATGCGGCGCGCGGAACGGCCGGCGGCGCCACTGCGCGGGCGAGAAGCCGAGCCGGCTCGCGGACAGCAGCGCGGCCGAGGTCAGCGCCTCGTCGTCGGTCAGCGGCGGCAGGAGCCCGGCCAGCCGCGCGGCCAGCATCGACTTGCCGGCGCCGGGCGGCCCGACCATCAGCATGTGATGGCCGCCCGCGGCCGCGACTTCCAGCGCGCGCCGGGCGCCGCGCTGGCCGACGACGTCCGCGAGGTCGGGCGCGGCGGGCGCCGGCAGGCCGTCGAGACAGGGCGCCGCGACCGGCGCGAGCCGCCCGTCCGGCGCATCCGCGAGGTGCGCGCACAGCGCGGGCAGGTCGCGCGCACCGAATACGGTCACGCCCGGCACGAGCGCGGCCTCGGCGGCGCTGTCGAGCGGCAGGTACAGCTCGGGCGGCCGCGAGGTCGCGACGGAATCGCGCGCGGCGCCGGAATCCGGGCCCGGGCCGCCGGCGAGGCCCGCGCCGGATTCCGCCGCACGCCAGTCCCGCGCGGCGCCGCACGCCATCGCGAACGCGCCGCGCATCGGCCGCAGTGCGCCCGTCAGCGACAGCTCCCCCGCGAATTCGCGGCCGGCCAGCGCGTCGGCCGGGATCTGGCCGTTCGCGGCGAGGATGCCGAGCGCGATCGGCAGGTCGAAGCGGCCCGATTCCTTCGGCAGGTCGGCCGGCGCGAGATTGACGGTGATGCGGCGTACCGGGAATTCGAATCCGCAGTTCTGCAGCGCGGCGCGCACGCGCTCGCGGCTTTCGCGGACTTCGAGATCGGGCAGCCCGACGATCGAGAACGACGGCAATCCGTTGGCGAGATGGACTTCGACGGTGACGTCCGGCGCGCGGCCGGAGGCGGGCGCGCGACTGCGCACCACGGCGAGCGACATGGCGAGGCTCCTGTGAACGGGCGGACGACGGCCGTTCGGGGCCGCATGCCGCGGGAATCGGAGGAATCGGGTGCGCGCTTGCCGGCGTGGCGCGGGGGAAAGAACGAGTGTTGCGGAACGACGTACTGCGAAGAGCGATGGACTGCGAAGAGCGATGGACTGCGAAGAGCGGAGGGTGCTGCGAAGAACGACGGACGACGAAGAGCGGGACCGGCTTCGGG